>DASZPL010000048.1:0-34154 GCA_035550315.1 Mycobacteriales bacterium
GCCTTCGACTACCGGTGACCGGCCAGACGATGCGAGCGGCGGTGCTCGAGGGCGCCGGACAGGTCGCGGTGCGGGACGTCGAGCGGCTCTCTCCGGCGGCCGGCGAGGTGCTGGTCCGCGTGGCCTACTGCGGCATCTGTGGCACCGACCTGCACACCATGCTCGACGGCTGGGGAACGCCCGGCAGCGTCGGCGGCCACGAGTGGTCCGGCGAGGTCGAAGCGGTCGGCGCCGGCGTGACCGCGTGGCGTCCCGGCGACCACGTGGTGGGCGGCCCGGCGCCCTGCGGCAGCTGCAGGTGGTGCCGCGACGGCTACCCCGCGTTGTGCGTCGCCGACCCGATCCGGACCGGGACGCAGGGGCACGGCGGAGCGTTCGCGGAGTACCACCTCGGTCCGGCCGACGGCCTGCGACCGGTGCCGGCCGGCCTGCCGTTGCGCGCCGCGGCGCTCGCCGAGCCGCTCGCGGTCGCGCTGCACGGCCTGACCGTGGCATCGTCTGTCGGCGCCGAGGTAACCGGCCGGGTGCTGGTCACCGGTGCGGGACCACTCGGCCTACTGGTCGTCGCGGCGTTGGCCGCGCGCGGCGCCGCCGAGGTCGTCGTGTCGGAACCGTCGGCGGCCCGGCGTACCCAAGCGATGAAGGCGGGCGCCTCGTCGGCCGTCGCACCGGACGAGCTGCCCGCGGCTCCTGAGTTGCCGACGCAGTGTCGCGACGACGGCTTCGACGTCGCGTTCGACTGCTCCGGGCAGGGCGCGGCGATCGCAACCTGCCTGAGCCTGCTGCGTCCGGCCGGGCGCCTCGTGCTGCTCGGCACCGGCTCGATGTCGGTGCGCTTCGACCCGATCCGGATCCTGCTGAACGAGTTGGTCGTGACCGGGGCGTACTGCTACGACGACGGCGGCATCGAAGCCGCGCTCGACCTGCTCGCGTCCGGCCGGCTGCCGGTCGACTCGCTGCTGATGCCCGACGACGTCCGGCTCGACGGCTTGATCGGCGCGCTGCACGGGCTAAAGTCCGGCGAGATTCCCGCGAAGGTGCTGGTGCGACCATGACCGACAAGCCCCGCTTCAATCACGTCGCGATGACCGTCTCCCCCGACTTGCTCGACGACGACGGCCGCAAGGCGATCCTCGACTTCTACGGCGAGGTCTTCGGCTGGGAAGAGCTGCCGACGATGACCGAGGACCGCAAGCGGCTTGTGCTGATGGCGTACGAGTTCGGGCAGTTCGTGTTCCTCGAGGCCGGCGAGCCGACGTTGCGCGCGTCCGTCGTCGGCGACCACTTCGGCATGGCGGTCGCGACCGTCGACGAGCTCGACGCGATGCGCGAGCGCGCCTTGGCGTGGCAGCAGCGCGACGACCGGGTGACCGTGACCGAGCGCAAGGTTGACGACTTCGGCGTGCTCGACCTGACCTCGTTCTACACGCACTACCTGCTGCCGCTCACCGTCGAAGTGCAGCACTTCAACTGGAAGCACGCGGCGTAGCCGATCCGGTGATCTGCGGCGAAGGCCGGACCGTCGTACGGTGCAGCCCGCGCGAGGTGATCGAGTTCGTGCTCGACATCGACCGGTATCGGCAGGCCGACCACAAGATCGGCAAGGTGTTCGAGGTACGCCGGGACGATGCCGGTGCGACGGTGCGGTTCCGGCCGCGGTTTCGCGGCCTGCCCGCGCCGCCGGTGACGCAGCGGCTCGACGTCACCGAGTGGTCGCGGATCGACGTGTCGAATTTGCCGTCCTGGGTCGACCGGCTGAGCGGGTTCGAAGGTGTCGTCGAGTGCCGGGAGACGGCCGCCGGCACCGAGGTGATGCATCGCGAGTGCCTGACGTTTCATGGGCCGCTGCGCTGGTTGATGGAGCCGATGCTGCGTCGCTGGCTCGCCCGCGACACCGCCGCCGAGGTGCAACGCCTGCACGACCTGCTCACGCCAATCACATGACGCCACCGACCCGCCTGCCCCATCGGCGATCATGGCGCCACCGACCCGCCTGCCCCATCGGCGATCATGACGCCACCGACCCGCCTGCCCCATCGGCGATCATGGCGTTAGTGACCGGTTTCGACGCCGATCAGGGCGTTACTGCGTCACTAACGCCATGATCGGCGCGGGTAGCGCGGGCGGGGCAGCCCGGGCGGGGTAGCGCGGGCGGGGTCAGGGTGACGTTGCCTGGTTAGGCCGGTGGGCCGTAGGTCAGGCAGACGCCGAGCGTCGTCGCGAGCATGAAGACGGCGATCAACGCGGTGGCGACCAGGCGCATCAGCGGTGTGTGCTCGCGCGGCATCGTCGGCGGCATGTAGAGGTCAGGCAGCAGCCCGCCGCTGCGCAACTCCAGCCAGTGCGGGTCGACCTGCGCGGTCGGCTTCGCCGCTTCGACGTCGACGAACTCGACGTCGCCGGTCTCGGGCACAGCGCCAGCCTAAGACCCGGCCGCAAATCCGGCGCACAACCGAGACGCCGGAGACGCGAAATCGGCCGATCACGCACTCACCCGGCACAGGCGTCGCGGTTGTGCGCCGGTTCGGTCACGGCGGTCGAGGCCTCGCGCGGACCGTTCTCTGACGTCAGAGTCAGGGTCATGCGATAGTCGAGGCATGGCCGGGATAGTCGCCGTCGGCGCCGCACTTCCGTCGTGGCGGCTGTCGCGCAAGGACGTCGCGGCGGCGTGGGGCGAGCGCGGCTCATCCGGCGTACTGGCCGTATGCGCCGACGACGAAGACGCGCTGACCCTCGCCGCGCAGGCCGGTGAGCGCGCGCTCGCCGCCGCGCAAGCGACCGCCGAAAGCGTCGACGCCCTCGTCTGGGCGACGACGCGGCCACCGTTCGCCGAAGGGCCGAACCACGCGCTACTCGCCGCCGCGCTCGGGCTGCCGCCGGGCTGCGGCGGCTACCTCATGACCGGCTCGGCACACACCGGAATCGAGGCCCTCTTCGCCGCCACCGACCTGGTCACCGCGGGCAGCGCGCGGCGGGTGCTGGTCGTCTGCTCCGAAGACCCGCGGCCCGGGCCCGGCACCGGCTGGGAGCGAGTCGCCGCGGCCGCCGCCGGCGCCGCCGTGATCGACGGCGGCGAGGGGGCGCCCGCCACGATCCGCGGCCGCGCCACCAACAGCGATCCAGTGATCGATCGCTACCGCGGTGCCGACGACCTCGTCACGCGCGACCTCTACGACGCGCGGCTCTACCGCGAGCAGATCTTCACGCCCGCCGTCACGACCGTCGCGGCCGCGCTGGCCGGCGGCGAGACGCTCGCCGGCTGGTCGCTGCCGGACCCGGACGGCCGGCTCGGCGCGGCGGTCGCCCGCAAGGTCGACGCCGACGCGCCAGCGCTGACCGGAGCGATCGGCTACGCCGGCGCCGCGGCGACGCTGCTCGGCGGGTTCTCCGCACTGACGACGCCCGGCCTCGTCGGCCTGATCGGGCACGGTGGTGGCCGCACCTCCGGCCTGGTCCTCGACGTCACCGAGCCGGTGCCCGGCGGCGAGACGCTGCCGGCACTGATCGACTCCGGCCGCCCGGCGTCGTACGCCGAAGTGCTCCGCGCCCATGCCCAGCTGGTGCCCGCGACCGAACCGATGCCGATGGGAGTGCCGCCCGGCTCGGCGGCGTTCGTGCGCGGTGGCCGCGAGGTGCTCGCGTTGCTCGGTGCGCGCTGCGTCGACTGCGGCACGGTCGCGACGCCGCCCTCGATTCACCCGCGCTGCCCTGCGTGCGGCAGCGACAAGAGCACCGAGGTGCCGTTGGCCCGCACCGGCACGGTGCACACGTACGTCGTCAACCACACGATGCCGGCGCCGTTCGTCGCGCCGCTGCCGATTGCGGTCGTCGACCTCGACGACGGCGCCCGGCTGATGCTGCAGGTCACCGGCGACGGCATCGGGATCGACATCGGCGACCCGGTGCGGCTGGTGCTACGCCGCTACGCGATCGAGCGCGGCGTCCCGGTGTACGGCTACAAGGTCGAACTCGCGAAGGAGGCCTGACATGGCGTGGGACCGCGTCGCGGTCGTCGGCGGCGGGCTGATCCGCTTCGGCGAGCTGTTCGACTCCAGCTACGAGCAGATGGCGGCCGGCGCGTTCGATGCCGTGCTGGCCAGTGTCGACAACGGCATGGCACGCGAGGACATCGACGCGGTCGTGCTCGCTACCCAGCGCGGCACGTTGTGGGGCCAGGAAGGCATCGGCGGCAACACCGTCCCGAGCGCACTCGGCATCTCGGGCGTGCCGTGCACGCGGGTGGAGAACGCCTGCCCGTCCGGGTCCGACGCGTTCCGGGTGGGCGCCATGATGGTCGCCTCCGGCGTCTACCGCACCGTGCTGGTCATCGGCGTCGAGAAGATGCGCGACAAGTCCAGCGAGGAAGGCCTGCTGTCGCGGGCCACCGCCGGCCACCCGATCTACACCCGCGGCGAGACCGCGCCGGTGCTGTTCGCGCCGTTCGCGACCCGGCACATGCACGAGTTCGGTACGACGCGCGAGATGCTCGCCGCCGTCGCGGTGAAGGCGCACCACAACGGTGCGCTCGATCCCTACGCCCACTTCCAGAGCGAGGTCACAACCGAGCAGGTGCTCGCGTCGCCCCCGGTCTGCCACCCGCTGCACCTGCTCGACTGCTGCCCGCAGACCGACGGTGCCGCCGCGCTGATCCTCACCACTCCCGAACACGGCCGCGAGCTCACCGACAAGCCGGTGCTGGTGGCGGGGTTCGGGATCGCGACGGACACGCCGTACCTGCACGAGAAGACGACGTACGTCGGACTGCCGGCGACCGTGCTCGCCTCGCAGCGCGCCTACGAGATGGCGGGGCTCGGGCCGCAGGACATGGACCTGGCCGAGGTGCACGACTGCTTCACGATCACCGAGCTGCTCGACATCGAGGACCTCGGCTTTTGCGAGAAGGGCAAGGGCGGCGTGCTCGCGCTCGAGGGCGAGACCGCGATCGGCGGCCGGATCCCGGTGAACACGTCGGGCGGCCTGCTCGCCAAGGGTCACCCGATCGGAGCGACCGGCGTCGCGCAGCTGGTCGAGTGCTGGTGGCAGCTGCGGGAGCAAGCCGGCGAGCGGCAGGTCGCCCTGCGCAACGGCCACGCGCTGCAGCACAACGTTGGCGGCCGCGGCTCTGGCGTGTCGGTCGTGACGATCCTGTCCCGCGCCGCCTGACTTTCCGGTACGACGTGGTGCCAAGCGGCAGCGACGAGCTGCGGGTCGACGTCGTCGACGGCGTCGCGCGGCTGACCCTCAACCGGCCGAAGGCCCGCAACGCGCTGTCGATCGGGCTTCGCGACGACCTGGTCCACGCTGTCCGCGACTGCCGCGCCAGCGACGAGGTCCGCGCCGTACTCATCACCGGCGCCGGTGGCGCGTTCTGCGCCGGCATGGACTTGTCCGCGTCGTCGGCCGCGAACGCCGGCAAACCCGACTTCGACCCGCGCTCGATGTCGCAGGCGTTGCGCGAGGGCGTGCACGCGTTGATCACCGACCTGTGGGAGTTGGACAAGCCGACGGTCGCGGCGGTCGACGGCGCCGCGGTCGGACCCGGCGCCCATCTCGCGCTCGCGTGTGACTTCGTGCTGGTCGACGATCGGGCGAAGTTCATCTGGTCGTTTTCCAAGATCGGCCTGGTGGTGGACGCCGGCGGGGCGTACCTGCTGCCGCGCCTCGTCGGGCTGGCCAAGGCGAAGGAGCTCGTGCTGCTCGGCGGCTCGCTGTCGGGCGACGACGCGGTAGCCGCTGGCATCGCCTACCGTCGCTGCGCCTCGGCGGAAGCGCTCGACCAGGAGGCGACCGCGCTCGCGACGAAACTCGCGCAGGGCCCGACCCGCGCGCTCGGGATGTCGAAGCGGTTGCTCAACCGGTCGCTGGAGTCCAGCCTCGCCGATTCACTGGACGCCGAGGCGGCCGCGCAGGCGCTCGCGACGGCGAGCAGCGACCTGGTCGAGGGCATGGCCGCATTCCGCGAAAAGCGCGACCCCAAGTTCACCGGCCACTGACCCGCCCACGCCGCACTCTCCCTGACCCGCCCGCGCCGCGCCCCCCTTCGCCAAACCCGCGCAAGTCAACCATTCCGATGCGACGATGACGTTGAAATGCGCGGGTTTGGCGTCGTCGCAATCGTCGCCACGGCCGTCACGGCCGTGAGCGCTCCAGCCGTCGCGGCGGTGCCGCGGGGAGCGCCGACGGTTGTGATGCATGTGGCCGGTTACAGCGGCGTCGTCGTGACCGGACCGAACGGCGGCAGTGAGTGGACCAACTGCGGAGCCGGCGGCTGCGTGACCGCGGTCGGCGACAGCATCGGCGTCTTCCCGAAGCCGTATCTGGTCGCCACGGGCAAGCAGCACATCCGCATCGCGTTGCGGCGAGCGAGCCGGCCGACGGCAGTGCGGCTCGCGGTCTTTCGCCACGTCAGCGGCAACGGGCAAGCCGCCGGTCATGCCAGCCACCCGCAGGTTCGGCTCGTCAAGCCGGGCGGCCACGGCGGCTGGCGTGCGGCGTTTCGGCTCGCCATGCCGCGCGGCGCCGACCGCTATCTGCGGTTCACGGCGCACTGGCGCTACGGCCACCGGGCCAACGGCCACGGCAGCTATCTGTTCCACCTGCGGGGCGCGACGGGCTAGCGGGAGCCGGTGACGACGTCGCGCGCGAGGCGGAACGCCTGGATGCCGGAGATCGGCGAGAGCGGCGACTCGCCGAGTGTGTTCTTCAGCAGGTTCTGCAACGTGTCGGACACGGCCTTGTACTCCAGGTCGGTCTCGCGCGTGCCGGTGCCGATGTAGACCGAGTCACCGGCAACGACCGCCGTCGACGACGGCGGTCCGATCACGGGACCGATCCAGAGCGTCGCGCCGGTCGCCGCGTCGAGCGCAAGGACCGACGAGGCGAGGGTCAGCGGCACGAACACCACGCCGTTGACGACGGACGACGCGCCATACGTCGGCACCGCGAGCCGGTCGACCCAGTCGACCGTGCCGCGCTGCGGGTCGATCGCCCGGATGAACCAGGTCGTCTTGTTCAGGTCGGCGAGCGAGTGCGGGATCGGGATCGCGGTGCCGCCGATGATCCGATCGGCGGTACCGTCGGGCCCGGACTGTACGGCGGTAGTGCCGAGGAAGCCGCCGACCGCGAAGTTCGGGTTGAGCAGCCCGGCCTGGCCGGCGACCGTCGTACTGACCGCTCGGCCATGCGCCGCGGTGCGCACGTAGTACTTCGCGTCCTTGTTGCCTTCGCCGACGGCGAGTTGACCGTCGGGGAGCTTGAACAGGTTCGGCGAGGCGCCGAAGTCGGCGTCGGTGCTGGCGTTCGCGACCCGTTGCGACTCCGGCAGCAGCCGGGTCGGGCTGAACCGCCACGCCGGCTTCCCGGATGACGTGTGCAACGCCACCATTTGCGGGACGTAGGTTTCGTGCGCCGCCTTCTCCTGCGCGGCGTAGTCGCAGCTGGCGGTGCCGAAGTACACCAGTCCCCGACGTACGTCGACGGCCGGCGACGACCATACGCCGCCACAGCCGAGACCCTGCCCGGAGCCGTGGGTCAATCCGCGTCGGCCGCGGTAGACCCGGTTGGTCTCGACGTCGTACTTCCACACCGGGCGGAGCGACCAGTGCCGCCCCGGCACGAGATGCAGCGCGACCAGGCCGGTGCGGCCGACGTGCGCCTCGTCGTGCACGTCCATCCCGATGTAGATCCGGTCGCTGCGGTGCCGCGCCGGCACCACAGCCGGCGACGACTCGAGCTCGACCACTCGCGGGTTGGCCAGCGCGGCCCGACGCGCGGCCGGCCGCCGCGGGTCCAGCTCGATCGATGCCAGCTCCTGGCCGGTGAGCGCGTCGAGCACCCACACCCGAGAGCCGCCGCCGAAGATGACGACCCGCCGCCGGTCGGCGCCCGACCCGGCAGTGACGACGGCGGGGCTGGACTCGATCCGGCCGAAAGCGGCCGGCGACGTCGTCGTGATGTGGAACTTCCAGCGCAACTGGCCGGTCTGCGCATCGACGGCGTAGAACGTGCCGTCCCAGGAGCCGTCGTAGACCATGCCGTGCGACACCGCCGGCGAGGCGGTCATCGAGTCCTTGGTGTGGAAGAACCAGGCCGGCAGCAGGGTCGCGACGTTGCCGGTCGTGATCCGCGAGCACCCGGCCGGCGCGGCGAAGGTATGCCGCAGATCGTGGCCGTACATCGGCCAGTCCGCCGACCGGCAACCCGGCCCACCAGGAGCGCCGCTGGCCGCGAACAAGGCCGGGCCAACCAGCAGGACCGCGGCGGCGGCGGTCGCGATCAGCCGTCGCACCCCACCCTCCTCGCGCGTGAAACCTGACGCGCCTGTCATAGAGGGGACCACGCATCGCCGGGCTGCGAAAGGCAGGTCGAGCGCGTTACCCTGACGTGACACGCGTGTCAGGTTTCGTGCACAGTTCGGGAGGTGGCATGGCGGTCGACTTCGCCGCGCGAGCGGCGGATCCGGTCACGCTCGCCGCGCCGCGCGGCCGGTTGCACCCGCCGGGCGACATCGACCCCGTCACCGCCGGCGTCATCCGCGGCGCCATGGAGACCATCTGCTTCGAGATGGCGACGTACGTCTCGCGCACCGCCACGACACCGATCCTCAACCAGAGCAACGAACGCAACGCGACGATCCTCGACGCGCACGGCCGGCTGGCGGCGCTGTCGGTCGGCATCCCGCAGTTCATGCTGACGTCGACGCTGCCGGTGCGGTTCGCCCTCGAGCTGTTCGGCGACGACATGGCGCCCGGCGACGTGTTCGTCGCCAACGACCCGTATCACGGCGGCGGTCACCTGCCGGACTACAACGTGTTCGCGCCGGTCTTCGCCGAGGGCCGGCTGGTGTGCATCGCCTCGATCCAGTGCCACCACGGCGACACCGGCGGCTCGTCGCCGGGCGGCTACAACATCCAAGCCACCGAGATCTGGGCCGAGGGTGTGCGCTGGCCGGCGGTGCGCGTCGTCGACCGCGGCAAGGAACGCGTCGACGTGCTCTACGCGATGGCCGCCAACACCCGGATCGCCGGGTTCACCGGCGACCTGCGCGCGCAGATCGGCGCCGCCCAGCTGGGCGCGCAGCGGCTGGCCGAGGTGATCGAACGGTACGGCGCAAAGACCGCCGAGCAGTCGATGGACTTCGCCATCGACTACGCCGCGAGCCGGTTCCGCGCCGCGGTCGCGTCGTGGCCCGATGGCACGTACCACGCCGACACCTACCTCGACCACGACCCGCTCGGCCACACCGACGTCCACCTGCACTGCGCGGTCACCGTCGCCGGCGACGAGCTGACCGTCGACTTCACCGGCACCGACTCGCGGCCGGAGATCCAGGCCTGGTCGACCTACGGCAACACCCGCGGCTACGTGATCGCGCAGCTGGCGTCGCTGGTCGACGCCGACGTTCCGAAGAACGAAGGCTTCTTCGACAACGTCACGCTGATCGTGCCGCCCGGCTGCGTGCTCAACCCGCCGATGCCCAAGCCGGTGTCGGCGGGCTCCCACCACCCCGGCACCGAGGTCGGCGAAGTGGTCGCGATGGCGCTCGCCCAGGCGATCCCGGACAAGTCGGCGCCGCAGATCTACAAGCTCGGCATCCCGATCATCGTCGCGGGCATCGACAAGGACGGCGAGCGCTTCATCGACCACGGCGGCGAGGTCTACGGCGCCTGGGTCAACGCCGTGAAGGGCCGCGACGCGTGGGGGTCGAAGAACGCCGCCTTCGGCAACCTTTACAAGGCACCGGCCGAGCTGCACGAGGCGTCGTACCCGCACATCCTGTGGGACCGCGACTTCCGCACGGACTCCGGCGGGCCCGGGCAGTGGCGCGGCGGCTGCGGCTCGACGTACGTCAAGCAGACGCTGGTCCCGGCGCAGGTGCACACCTACCTGGTCGGCGTGAAGTACCCGATGCCGGGCGTCGCGGGCGGCAAGCCGGGGGCGCCGAACAAGCTGACCTTGCGGGTCGGCTCCGGCGAAGAGGTCGAGATCGTCGACAGCGCAGAGTGGGTGGCGCACGAAGCCGGCGAGCGGATCGTCTACGAGTTCGGCGGCGGCGGCGGCTGGGGCGACCCGCTCGACCGCGACCCGCAGGCGGTGCTCGACGACGTGCTCGACGAGTACGTGTCGGTCGAGGGCGCGGCCCGCGACTACGGCGTCGTCCTCACCGGCTCGCTCAAGGAGCTGACGCTCGCGATCGACGAAGCGGCGACCGCCGAGCTCCGCACCCGGCTGCGCGCCGGTTCTCGGCAGTGAGCGGATATCGCGTCGGCATCGACGTCGGCGGCACCTTCACCGATTTGATCTGCATCACCCCGGACGGCGAGCTCGTCCTCGACAAGACGCCGACGACGCCCGACGACCAGTCGCGCGGCGTGATGGCCGGCCTCACCCAGCTGGGCGAACGGTTCGGCATGAGCCTGGCGGACTTCGTCGCGAACCTCGACCTGGTGGTGCACGGCACGACCACCGCCGACAACACAATGATCGAGCAGACCGGTGCCACCACGGGCCTACTGACCACCGAGGGCCACCGCGACGAGATCGAGCTACGCCGCGGCCACAAGGAAGACATCTGGGATCCGGCGGCCCCACCGCCGTTCGAGATCGCGCGCCGCCGCGCCCGGATCCCGATCCCTGAGCGGCTCGGGCCGACCGGCGAGGTGGTGCTCGCCCTCGACGAGGACGCGGTGCGGCGGGGGGCGCAGCGGCTGCGCAAGCTCGGCGTCACGTCGGTAGCGATTTGCTTCCTCTACTCCTACCTCAACCCCGACCACGAGCTCCGCGCCCGCGAGCTGCTGCTCGAGGAGTTCCCGGAGGTCGAGCACGTCTCGGTCTCGCACGAGGTGCTGCCCAAGGCGAGCGAGTTCGAGCGAGTGTCGACGACGTTGGTCAACGCGTACGTCGGCCCGCGGCTGACCCGCTATCTCAACCGGCTCGCCGACGCGCTGCGGTCCGCGGGGTACGCCGGACAGCTCGTCATCATGCAGGCGACCGGCGGCGTGATGACGCCGGACTACGTCGCCAGCCGTGCCGTCACGCTGCTCGGCTCTGGACCGGCCGCCGGCGTGCTCGGCGCCGCCCGGTCGGCGGCCACCGCCGGCGTCACCGACTTCGTCTCGGTCGACATGGGCGGCACGTCGTACGACGTCGGGCTGGTGCGCGGCGGCAAGCCGGAGATCGCGACGTACTGGAACTGGCGTCACCGCTACTACGTCGACGTGCCGATGGTTGACGTGCACGCGGTCGGCGCGGGTGGCGGCTCGATCGCGTCAGTCGTCGCCGGCGCGCTACAGGTCGGGCCGCGCAGCGCCGGCGCCGAGCCGGGGCCGGCCTGCTACGGGCGCGGCGGGACGCAGCCGACGGTCACCGACGCCGACCTGGTGCTCGGCTACCTGCCGGCGACCGGGTTCGCGGGCGGCCGGATGACGCTCGACGTCGCGGCCGCGACCGAGGCGCTGCGCCGTGACGTCGCGGACCCGCTTGGCCTGTCGATCCCCGACGCCGCCTGGGGCGTGGTGCGGACGGTGAACGCCACGATGGCCGACGCGGTCCGTCGCGTGCTCGCGACCAAAGGGGTCGATCCGCGCCGGCTGGCGCTGCTCGCGTTCGGCGGCAACGGCGGCGTGCACGCCTGGGCGCAGGCGTTCGAGCTCGGCATCAACCACGTCGTCATCCCGCGGATGGCGCCGGCGTTCTCCGCGCTCGGCCTGCTGGTCGCCGACTACGTCGTCGACCTGTCGCGGGCCTACGTCACGCCGCTGGGCGACGCCGACCCGCTCCGGATGCAGCGCATCTTCGACGAGCTGGCCGAGGAAGCGGCAAAGGATCTCGCCCCCGCCACCCTGGCCGCCGACCGGATCCGGGTCGAGCGGTACGCCGGCCTGTGCTATCCGGGCCAGACGTTCGACATGCCGGTGCCGGTCCCGCCCGGCGCGGTCGAGACCGGGCCGATCGCCGAGGCGTTCCACGACGCCCACGAGGCCGACCGCGGCTTCGCCTTCCGGTCGCTGGCCCCGGAGCTGCGGCAGCTGCGGGTCGTCACGACCGGCGTGTCGGAGCAGCCGGCGCCGGCTCCCGCGACGCCATCCGGTGACAGCACCGCCGCGCAGACCGGCAGTCGGCCGGCGTACTTCGGCGAAGCTGAGTTCGTCGACACCCCGTGCTTCGACGGCACCCGCTTCCCGGTCGGGCAGGACGTCGTCGGGCCGGCGTTGATCGAGGAGCCGTTCACCGTCGTCGTCGTCGCACCGGGACAGACCGTGCGGCTCGACGAGCACGGCAACTACCACCTGCGACCGGCCCGCTGACGTGGCGGGTCTGCTTGACGGCCTGCGGGTCGTCGATCTCAGCGACGGCTCGCCGGAGCACGCCGGTCACGTCGCCGGCCGGGTGCTCGCCGACCTCGGCGCCGACGTCGTGCTGGTGGAGCCGCCGGGCGGGGTTGCGCTCCGAGCCGAGCCGTTGCGGTTCCTCGCCTGGAGCGCCGGCAAGCGCTCGGTCGTCGCCGAGCCGGACGACGACAGACTGGCGGCGTTGTTGCGGGCCGCGGACGTCGTGCTCGCCACCCGCGCGCCGCACAACGGCGAGGCGCCGCGGGCGGCCTGGGTGGCAGTGACGGCGTACGGCTTGAGCGGACCGTACGCCGAATGGCGGGGCAGCGACCTGACGCTGTCGGCGAGCGCGGCCGGGCTCTACCCAACCGGCGATCCCGACCGGCCGCCGGTGCGGTGCAGCGAGGGCGTGACCGCCGCGCACGGCGGCCCGGAGATCGCGGTCGCCGCCCTGACCGCGGTCGCCTCGGGCGTGCCACAGGTCGTCGACGTCTCGCTGCAGGAGACGCTGCTGCTCGCGGTGATGGGCGGCCCGGCGCGGTTTCCGCTCGAGCACAACCGCGGCACCCGGCGCGGCGCGTTCACCGGCCGCACCCAGGAGAGCTGGGCGTGCAAGGACGGCTGGGTGTCGTTCGGCCTGCGCGGCGGCCCCACCCGGGTCCGCAACCTGCAGGCGCTGACCAAGCTGTGCGTCGAGGACGGTGTCGCGACGCCGGCGCTGACCGACCGCGACTGGACGGCGTACGACCATCGCAGCATCAGCGACGACGAGCTCGCCGAGATCACGAAGGCGGTGCAGGCGTACTTCGACCGCCACACCATGGCGGAGCTGTACGACGTCGCCGTCCGCACCGGGTTGATGCTCGCCCCGGCCAACTCCCCGCGCGAGATCGCCGACAGCGAGCAGCTCGCGGCGCGCGGCTTCTACCGGCAGCTGGCCGACGTACCGAAAGCCCCGGACCGGTTCGTCGTCGCCGGCCCGGAGCCGGGACTGGTCGAGTGCCGCGGCGACGCCCCGGCCCTCGGCGCGGGCCCCTGGCCCAATTGGCTTTGTGAAGACGTGGATACCGCCGGCGGTGCGCAACCCCTCACAACCGGGGAGGGGAACGGCGTCTGGGCGGGCCTGCGGATCGTCGAGCTCGGCAGCGGCGCCGCCGGGCCGCTGGCGACCGGCTACTTCGCCGACCACGGCGCGACCGTGATCCGCATCGAGGCGCCGAACCGGCCCGACTTCCTGCGCAGCTACACCACCATCCGCGGCAACCCGGATGGCTCGGCGTTCTTCGCCGTTTTGAATGCCGGCAAGCTCGACGTCGCCCTCGACCTGAAGGACCCGGCACAGCTCGACGTCGCCCGGCGGCTGATTGCGACGGCCGACGTGGTGGCGGAGAACTTCGCGCCCGGCGCGATGGACCGGCTTGGCCTCGGCGCGGACGTCGTGCGCGAGCTGAACCCGACGGCGGTCCGGCTCTCGGCTTGTTTGAACGGCCAGACCGGGCCGCACCGCGACTTCCCGGGCTTCGGCGGGCAGGGCGCCGCGCTGTCGGGCTACACGTTCCTGACCGGCTGGCCGGACCGCGCGCCGGTCGGACCGGCCGGCACCATCACCGACTCGCTCGCGCCACGGTTCGGCGCCGCCTGCCTGGCCGCGGCCCTCGCCCATCGCCGCCGCACCGGCCAGGGTGTCGACCTCGACCTGTCGCAGGTCGAGGCGGCGATCTGGACGCTGTCGCCGTGGCTGATGGCCTATACCCGCGACGGCGTCATCGGCGAGCGGGTCGGCAACGACCGGCCGGGCGCCTGCCCGCACGGCGCGTTTCCGGCCGCGGGCAAGGACTGCTGGGTCGCGATCGCCGTCTGGGACGACGATGACTGGTCGCGATTGTGCGAGGTGGTCGGAAACCGGCCGGCCGGCCTCGACACCGCAGCCGACCGCGCCGCGCACCCCGACGAGGTCGCCGCGTTCGTCACCGACTGGACCAGCCGGCTGGACCCGGCCGACGCCGCGTCGGCATTGCAGGCCGGCGGCGTGGAGGCCGCGCCGGTGCACGACTGGGAGAGCGTGCTCAGCGACCCGCAACTGGTAGCCCGGGAGCATTTCGTCAA
The DNA here is from genome assembly GCA_035550315.1 of Mycobacteriales bacterium. Lineage (GTDB taxonomy): Bacteria > Actinomycetota > Actinomycetes > JAFAQI01 > JAFAQI01 > DASZPL01. The sequence goes on from DASZPL010000048.1 coordinate 14,436, forward strand.
GCTGCCGCACCCCGTGCTCGGCGACCACGTCTACGAGCAGCGCGGGTTCCGGCTCACCACCACTCCCGGCCGGCCGCGCGCTGCCGGTCCGCTGCTCGGTCAGCACAACCACCAGGTGCTCACGGACGTCCTCGGCATGTCCGACGCCGAGATGACCGCGTTGACCGCCACCGACCCCGTGAGGACCACCACGTGACCACGCCGTACGAACCGCGTCCCGGCAACGACCGGCCGTTCTGGGACGTCGCGACCCAGACCATGGACCGCGGGCAGCTGCGCGAGCTACAGGAGCGGCGGCTGCGCGAGGCGATCGAGCGGGTGTTCAGCAAGCCGGTGCCGTTCTTCCGACGCAAGCTCGAGGCGGCCGGCATCACCGGGCCGGGTGACGTCACGTCGCTGGAGGGCCTCGACGCTGTGCCGGTCACGGTCAAGCAGGAACTGCGCGAGTCGGAAGCCGAGCACCCACCGATCGGTGACTACCGCGCCACCGACCTGCGCGACAACGTGATGGTCGGGACGTCGACCGGCACGACCGGCACCCCGACGGTCGCGCTGTGGACCAAGCGTGACGTCGAGGTCGACTGCGAGGCGGGGGCTCGGATGTTCTGGGGCTCCGGGGTGCGGCCCGGGCACATCATCACGCACGCGCATCCGGCGTACCTCTATGCGGGCGGGCCGCTGCAGACCATGGCCTACCAGCACTTCGGCGTGCTGTGCCTGTGGGTGCCGCCGCCGGACAGCGACGAGACCGCCGAGCAGGGGCTGCGGATGTGGCAGCGGATCACGCCCGACTTCCCGCTGATGGGCTTCTCGACCGGCACCTTCCTCACCCACGCCAAGCGGTTAGGGATCGCCCCCGAGGACGTCGGCCTCGACTTCTCGAAACTGCCGAACCTCGGCAGCACGCCCGGCGGTCCGCTCGGTTTGATGACGGCGGGCGCCGAGTGCTTCCCCTACCTCGGCGCGGCCTGCGCCAACCGGCTCGGCTCACACCTGGCCGAGGACTTCACCCACGTGCAAGCGCTGGGCGAGGACGGCAAGCCGGTGCCGGACGGCGAATGGGGCCGGCTCGTCGTCACGACGTTCGGCCGCGACAACTTCCTGATCCGCTACGACCTAGAAGAGGCCGCCAAGCTCGACGCGTCCGACTGCGGCTGCGGCGCGACCCACAAGCGCGGCTGGTGGGGCGGCCGGTTCAAGGACCTGCTCGCGACGCAGGGCAAGAGCCTGATGCTCAACGACATCGACGCCGCCATCGGGTCGGTCGCCGCCGTCCGCACCGGCGGCCTGCAGTACGTCATCGTCCGGCCAACCGACACGACCGCCGACGAGCCGCTGCGGTTGCGGGTCGAGGTCGGCGAAGGGTACGACGGAGATCGCGGCGCCGTCCGGACCGCGCTCGTCGGCGCGTTCCAGGAGCGGCTCGGCGTCAAGGCCGAACCGGAGATCCTCGACCGCGACACGCTGCCGCGAGCGAGCTACAAGGCAACCCGGATCGTCGACGCCTGACAGACCACTAGCGTCGGGTGCGAAGCCGACGATGCCGCAGCGGCCGGACCTCGGCAATCCGGTCGTAGTCGCGATCGACGTGCACCACGCCGAGGTCGTGGTGCAGCGCCGTCACAGCGGTCAGCAGATCCGGGATCGGGACGCGATGCCACATCCCATGGTGACGGGCGAGATCGCCTTGCAGCTCGAGGGCGAGGCTCAGCAAGTTCGGCGGAACGTCGACAACCTCGAACGCACTCTGCAGCTGTTCGCTGGTCCGGTCGTAGTCCCGTGCCGACCGCGCTGAGTACAACTGCTCGAGCAGCCCGATCGGGCACAGGACCAAGTCACCGGCGAGTTCATCGAGCTGCCTCGCGACGATCGGGTCCGCCGCTCGCACCACCGCGCTCTTGTCCAGGATCCAGCCGGTCACCGCCACATGTCCTCGGCGGCAAGGACGTCGAGATCGATGTGCGCCCCGAGCTGCTGCAGGCAATCGCGTTGCCGCTCCGCCCGCTCGGCGCGCTGCTGCTCCGCGTCGGCAAGTGCCCGTCGCAGCGCTTCCTCGACCGTGCCCTTCGTCGTCCCTGTGCCGAGCGCGCGCTTGGCGCGGGCCAGCAGGTCCTCGTCGATTTCGACCGTCGTCCGGCGCATGCATACATATTACGTGTTGAGTATGTATGTGTTCGGTCCTTGCCACCGATCGCGCCAAGCATGACGCTGATGTCAGGGATTGGCTGAGATGAGGATGGGCGTGGTGATTGCCGGGCGGCTCCGGGTCGTCGTCATCGCCCTCGCCGTGGTCGCTGTCCTGGTGACCGCTGCGGGCAGCGCGCTGGCGATCAGCGGCGGCGGCTACCGCCCACCGAAGCAGGGATGCAGCTGGACCGCCGACGACCACAGCAAGGAGCACAGCCGGCAGTCGCCGGGGTGCCACGACCTGCAGATGCTGGTGCGTGACGGGTTCGGCCACACCTACCTGCAGGCCGGGACCAACACCACCGAGGAGGGGCAGAACGTCCACGCCGCCGACATCATGATCAGCCCCGACGGCACCGCGACGCCCACCGGCCGGATCACCGGGACCGGCGTCGGCGTGCGGATCGACACGCGTTACCAGCCGATCCCGCCCGACCAGTGCGGCCTGTTCGACCTCGCGACCTACCCGATCGGCGTGCTCACCGGCGGCGACCACTGCGATCTGAACCCGGCGGCGTGGCGGCTGCCCACGGAGCTGCCGAAGATCACGCCGACGATCTCGCTCGGCAAGCTCGGCCTAGCCGCCCCGAGCCTCACCGACATCCGGCTCTACTTCGGCGCGGACGACGGCCTCGACTCCGGCGAGCACGACGAGCCGGACGGCAAACACGGCACCCGGCACTCGCAGATCGGCCCGTCCGACGGCGGCAGCGTCGTCGTCCACTGGCACCCGCTCGCCCTCACGCACTGGCTCGCGTCGCTCGTCAACGGGTCGTCCAGCACAGACCTGGCTCGGCTGGCGCACAACCCGCTACCCATCGCCGACGCCGGCTTCGGCGCCTGCGCAGACGGCATCTGCATCGCGGCCACCAGCAAGCAGCGCGACGCCTACCGCGGCGGCGGCGGCGCGGGACCCAGCCGCAATGTCTATGACTACGACGGCAAGGCCTGGGACCCGTACAACTGCAGTGGCCAGAGCACGCCGTCGGAGAAGCAGTGCCACGACAAGACCCACCGCAACGAAGACGCCTACCGGCAGGTCGAGGCGAAACACGTGCGGCTGCAGCCCGGTCTCCAGCTGTTCGAAGATCCCGACCCGAACGGCTCACCGCTGCTCCCGACGTACCCACTGCCGGCGGTCTACGTCGGCAGCTGCGGCCTCACGATCGGAGGCGGTCCTGTCACGCTGCCGAAGTCGCCGCTGACCAACCAGAGCGGGCAGCTCTCGCTGTCGCCCGCCCACTGCTGAGCCGCACTCCAAGCACGCGCGACCCTGACGTTCGTGTCAGACTCGCGGGGTGCCCACGAGCCGTGACGTGACGGGTCGGCCAACCGAGCTGCGGTCGGTCGATCTCGATCGGTTCTTCACGCCCCGCACCATCGCCGTGATCGGCGCCAGCGACACGCCGCACCGGCCGAACACCGCGATGTGGAAGAAGATTCGCGCCAAGGCCAAGGCCATCGGCGCCACCATCTATCCGGTCAACCCGAATCGGGAGACGGTCGACGGCGAGCCGTGCTACTGCTCGATCGCGAACGTCCCTGCCGACGAGCTCGACCTCGTGGTCATCCTGGTCGGCGACCCGCTCGCCACGCTGCCGGACGTGCTCGCCCGGAAGGCGAAGTTCGCCGTGGTGTTCGCGGCCGACTTCGCCGAGACCGGCGAGAGCGGCCGGGCCCGGCAGGACCAGCTCGAGGCGATGCTGGCCGCGAGCGACACCCGGTTGCTCGGCCCCAACACCAACCTGAACGCGTTCGAACTGTTCCGCGACGACCTGCCCGGGAACGCGATCGCGCTGGTCACCCAGTCCGGCCATCAGGGCCGGCCGGTGTTTCAGGGTCAAGAGCTCGGCATCCGGCTCTCGCACTGGGCGCCGACCGGCAACGAAGCCGATTTGGAGTTCGCCGACTTCGCGTCCTACTACGCCGAGCAGCCACAGGTGGGCGCGATCGCGGCGTACATCGAGGGTTTCAAGGACGGACGGTCGCTGCAGCTCGCGCTCGACCGTTGCGCACAGCGCCAAGTGCCGGTCGTCATGGTGAAGGTCGGCCGCACCGAGTCGGGGTCGTCGATGGCCCAGGCGCACACCGGCCATCTGACCGGCGCCGACGCGGTGGTCGACGCGGTGTTCCGGCAGTACGGCGTCAACCGGGTCGACGGGCTCGACGAGCTGCTCGACGTCTCCGCCGCACTCGCCCGCACCTCGCCGCCCGCCGGCGACGGCGTGTGTATCTACTCCATCTCCGGCGGCACCGGTGCGCACATGGCCGACCTGGTCAGCGCCGCCGGACTGCGGCTCGCCGAGCTCTCACCGGCGACGCAGACGCGGCTGCGCGAATTGATTCCCGGCTATCTGCGGGTCTCCAACCCGGTCGACTCCGGTGGCGGCGCGTCGGCCGACGAGCGCGGCAAGCTGATCCTCGACGCGATCCTCGCCGACCCGGATGTCGCGATGCTGGTCGTGCCGCTCACCGGCGTCACCAGCATGGGCAACCGCATCGCCAAGGACCTCGTCACCAAGGCCGCCGAGCACGACAAGCCGGTATGGGTCATCTGGGGCTCGCCGGTCGGCAACGAGCCGGCGTACACCGACATCCTGCTGCCGTCCGGGCTGCCGGTGTTTCGGACGTTCGGCAACTGCGTGCGGGCGCTGCGGGGGTGGTTCGACACGGCGGAGCTGCACGCCCGGCACAACTCGCCGTTCACGACGCTGCCAGCCGAGCCGCTGCCGGCCGCGACCACGGCCCGCGAGCTGTTGCGGTCACATGCCAGCGCCCCGCTCTCGGAGGTCGAAAGCAAGCAACTGCTGGCGGCGTACGGCGTGCCGGTCACCGAGGACGTCGTCGTCGACAGCGCGACCGAGGCGGTGAAGGCGGCCGGCCGGCTCGACGGGCCTGCGGTGTTGAAGATCAACGCCCGGGAGATCGCGCACAAGAGCGACCTCGGCCTGGTGCGGCTCGGGCTGACATCGCCGGCCGAGATCGAGGCGGCCTACCACGAGATCCTCGCGGCGGCCGCTGCCGCGGCTCCTGAAGCAACCCTGGACGGCGTCATCGTCAGCCCGATGCACACCGGCGGGGTCGAGACCGTCGTCGGGGTCAGCCAGGATCCGTTGTTCGGCCCGGTCTTGATGGTCGGCATCGGTGGCTTCTTCATCGAGGTGCTCGGCGACGTGAGCCACCGGGTGCCGCCGTTCGACGCCGCCGAAGCCCGCCGCGCGATCGGAGAGCTCAAAGGCGCGAAGCTGCTCGCCGGTGTGCGCGGCGCGCCGGCCGTCGACGTCGACGCCCTCGTCGACGTGATGCTGAAAGTGCAGCGGCTGGCGCTCGACACCGCCGACGACCTCGCCGAGCTCGACATCAACCCCCTACTGGTGCAACCGTCCGGCGCGATCGCCCTCGACGCGCTCGCGATACCCACGAGGAAGTGACCTTGGCCGCCGATCCGGGACAGAACGAAGAGCCAGAGCTGCTGCGCGAGCTGCGCGATGGCGTTCTCAGGCTCACCATCAACCGCGCCGCGGCCGGCAACGCGCTGACCACGACGCTGCGCGACCAGCTGCCGGTCGAGTTCGAGCAGGCCAGTGCCGACCTCGCCGTGCGCGCCGTCGTCCTCACCGGCGCCGGCCAGAAGCAGTTCTGCACCGGCGCCGACCTGCGGTCGCGGCCGGCCGCGCCGACGCGTCCCGAGGGTGCACCGGACCGCTCGCCGGGTGACGTGTCGCGGATGATTCGCGGCGGCTGGCAACGGCTGATCGGCTCGATCCTCGACTGCGAGAAGCCGGTGATCGCCGCCGTCAACGGCACGGCGGCCGGCGGCGGCATGCACCTCGCGCTGGCCTGCGACCTGGTCATCGCCAGCGACAACGCAAAGTTCGTCGAGGTCTTCATCCGGCGGGGCATCGCGCCCGACGCCGGCGGCGCCTACCTGCTGTCCCGGCTGATCGGGCCGCAACGCGCAAAGGAACTGATGTTCTTCGGCGACGACGTGCCGGCCGCGCGCGCCCTCGAGCTCGGCCTGGTGAACCGCGTCGTACCGGCCGACGAACTGCAAGCGGTCACCGCGGAGCTTGCGGGGCGGCTCGCGAGCGGCCCGACCAAGGCGCTGTGGGTCACCAAGTGGCTGGTCAACCGGGCGATGGACGGCGACCGGCAGACCTCGCTGGTCGAAGAGGCATGGGGACAGGAACTGGTCAACGCCAGCCTGGACGCGCGCGAGGGGGTCGCGGCGTTCGTGGAGCGGCGGTCGCCGGAGTTCCGCGGGTGGTAGCAGGGGGCGCCGTGCGGGCGCCGCTGCGCGACGCCACCGCCATCGTCGGCATCGGGCAGAGCGCGTTCGCCAAGCAGCTGCCCGGCTCCGAGCTGTCGCTCGGGCTGACCGCCGCGATGGCGGCGCTCGACGACGCCGGCATCACGCCGGACGAGGTCGACGGCCTGGCGTCGTACACGATGGAGCGCGACATCGAAGTCGAGGTCGCGCGCTCCCTCGGGCTGGGCAACGTCGGGTGGTGGGCCCAGGTCGGGTACGGCGGCGGCGCCGGTTGCGGTGTCGTCGGCCAGGCCGCAATGGCCGTAGTCACCGGGCAGGCGAACGTCGTGCTCGCCTGGCGCGCGCGCAAGCGCGGGTCCGCGGCCAGTCGGCCCTGGGCGCAGGTCGGCGACCGGATCCCGGGCGCGCCGCAGTGGACCCGCCCGGTCGGGCTGCTGCGCCCGGTCGACGAGATCGCCATGCTGACCCGTCGCTACATGCACGAGTACGGTGCGACCCGCGACCATCTCGCCAACGTCGCGCTGGCGGCGCGGGCGCACGCCAACCGCAATCCGGTGGCGACGATGTATGAGCGGAAGCTGACCCGCGAGGACTACCTGGCGGCCCGCTGGATCAGCGAGCCGCTCTGTCTGTTCGACAACTGCCTCGAGACCGACGGTGCGGTCGCGGCGGTCATCGTCTCTGCTGAACGTGCCCGGGACTTGCGGCAGCAGCCGGCGTATATCCATGCGTTCGGGCAGGGCCTCAATGCGCAGCACCAGACGATGACCAACTACTTCCGGGACGACCCGCTGGAGGGCCCGGGCTGGGCTTGCGCCGAGGTGTTGTGGCGCGGCGCGGCGGTCGGGCCGGACGACGTCGACGTCGCGCAGCTCTACGACGCGTTCAGCCCGCTGGTGCCGCTCTCGCTGGAGGCCTACGGATTCTGTAAGCGCGGCGAGGGCGGACCGTTCACCGACGACGGCGCGATCGAGCTCGGCGGCCGGCTGCCGGTGAACACCTCCGGGGCGGGCATGAGCGAGGCCTACGTGCACGGCTTCAACCTGATCGCCGAGGCGGTGCGGCAGGTGCGCGGCACCTCGACCGCGCAGGTGCCGGACGCGAAGGTGTCGCTCGTGACCTCCGGCGAGGGTGTGCCCACGTCGGCGTTGTTAATGGTGAAGGAACCGATCCAATGATCGAAGGACCACCGCTGCCGCTGCTCGACGAGGACACCGGCGAGTTCTGGACCGCCGCGGCCGCCGGCCGGTTGGTGATCCAGGCCTGCGGCGGCTGCGGCCGGTTGCGCCACCCGCCCCGGCCGATGTGCCCGTGGTGCCGGTCCACCGAAGCGACGTGGCAGGAGACCTCCGGGCGTGGGCGCATCTGGTCGTACGTCGTCCCGCACCCACCCGTGCTGCCCGCGTTCGCGCCGTTCGCGCCGTACAACGTCTGCATCGTCGAGCTTGACGAAGCCCCCGGCATCCGGATCGTCGGCAACCTGGTCGACTCGCCGGGCGCCGCGATCAACTCGGTCGACCCGGCGACGATCCGTATCGGCGGGCCCGTGCGGATCGTGTTCGACCGGGTCGCCGACGACGTGGGGCTCCCCCGCTTCGTCCGAGAGGGCAGCGAGTGAGCCTGCACGACTTCGGCTTCGGCGACCTGCTGCGGGAGCACGCGCGGTCGTGGCCGGCAACGGTCGCGTTGGTGTGCGACGGTGCTCGGCACGACTACCGGACGCTCGACGGCCGGGTGAACCGGCTGGCGAATGCGCTGTCCGAACGCGGTGTCGGCGCTGGCGGCCGGGTGCTCTGGCTCGGCCAGAACTGCCACCGGCTGATCGAGACGATGCTGGCCGCGGCGAAGCTGGGCGCCGGCCTCTGCCCGGTCAACTGGCGGCAGTCGGCGAACGAATTGAGCTACGTCATCAGCGATTTCGCGCCGCAGGTGGTCGTCTGGCAGTCGCAGTGCGAGGTCGCGTCGACGTTCACCGCGGCACGCGAGGCCGCCAGGCACGATGCGGCGTGGATCGACGCGGACGGCGACTACGAGGCGGTCGTCGAGGCGGCCGCGCCGGACGATCCCGGTGTCGACGTCGACCCACTGGCGCCGCTGCTGTACATGTACACCGCGGCGTTCAGCGGCCGGCCGCGCGCCGCGATGCTTTCGCACCAAGGCCTGCTCACCCAGGGGCTGGCGATCGCCGCGGTGCAGGAGATCACGCCCGGCTACGTCTACCTCAACTGCGGGCCGCTCTTTCACATCGCGACATTCATGACCACCGCCGCCACGTTGGAGCTCGCCGGCACCAACGTGTTCACGCCGCGGGTCGACGCCGAGGAGATCTGCCGGCTGGTCGATGCCGAGAAGGTGGTCGGCGCGTTCCTGTTGCCACAGACGGTCAGCCAGATCGCCGAGGTCAACGCGGACCGGCGCTACGACCTGTCGACGCTGGTCACGATGCACATGGGCAACAAGGACTTCCGGTCGATGATCTCGCCGGCCAGCTCGACCTGGCTGCGCAAACCGGGCGGTTATGGCCAGACCGAGGTCACCGGCCTGCTGACGCTCAGTGCGTACGGCGCGGGCCCGATGGCGCCGGGACGGCCGGGACCGTTCGCGGCGGTGCGGATCGTCGACGAGGACGGCAACGACGTGCCGGACGGCGCCACCGGCGAGATCGTCGCGAAGGGACCGCTCGCGATGGTCGGCTACTGGGGCGACGACGAGGAGACCGCCCGGCGCCAGCGTGGCGGCTGGCACCACACCAACGACCTCGGCCGGCGCGAGCCCGACGGCACCGTGACGTTCGTCGGCCCGAAGACGGAGCTGATCAAGACCGGCGTCGAGAACGTCTACCCGGCCGAGGTCGAGTCGGCGCTCCAGCAGCATCCCGCGGTAGCCGAGGTCGTCGTGATCGGCGTACCCGACCCGGTGTGGGACCAGAACGTCAAGGCCGTCGTGCGGTTGCACGACGGTCAGGCCGCCACGGCGGACGAGCTGATCGAGCACGTCAAAGGACTGCTGGCGTCGTACAAGAAGCCGAAATCGGTCGACTTCGTCGACGCGTTCCCGCGGCTGGAGTCCGGCTGGATCGACCGCGACGCCGTCAAAGCGGCCCACGGTGCCGGCGGCACCCCCGGCACCGGCTGACCACCCTGACGGCTTGACCCTCACGCGACGTCAGGGTCGATAGTCGAACGCGTGAGCACGGACTACACCGTCGGCCGGGTCGCGCAGCTTGCCGGCGTGTCGGTGCGCACGTTGCACCACTACGACGAGATCGGCCTGGTCTCGCCGTCCGGGCGCACCGCCGCGGGCTACCGCGTCTACGCGGCGGACGACATCAGCCGGCTGCACCAGGTGCTCACTTACCGCCGGCTCGGCTTCGGTCTGGAGCAGATCGCCGCGCTGATCGACGACCCGGACGTCGACGCGGTCGCGCATCTCCGGCGGCAGCGCGCCCTGCTCCTGAAGCAACGCGGCGATATCGACGCGATGGTCGCAGCCATCGACAAGCAACTGGAGGCACGGGTGACGGGGATGCAGTTAACGCCCGAGGAGCAGCTCGAGGTGTTCGGCACCGACAAGGTCGGCGGCGAATGGGCGGACGAGGCGCGCGACCGCTGGGGGGACACCACGGCGTACCAGGAGTCACAGCGACGCGCAGCGACGTACACGAAGGAGGACTGGACCCGGTTGAAGGCCGAGTCGGACGACGGTCTACGAGCGTTCGCGGCCGCGATGCGCGACGGCGTGCCTCCAGCGGACCCGGTCGCGCAGGCACTCGCGGAAGCGCACCGGCAATTCATCGACCGGTGGTTCTACAAGTGCGGGCATGAAACCCACCGTGGCCTCGCCGACATGTACGTCGCGGATGCCCGGTTTACGCAGACGTTCGACGGGGTGGCGCCCGGCCTGGCGCGCTACGTCCACGACGCGATCGTCGCCAACGCCGATGCGCACTCCTGACCCGCTGCGCTACTGCAGGTAGTGCTCCACCTCGTCGATCGGGCGGGATTGCGCCGCGCCAGCTGCTTGATCGTGGCGAGCACGTCCTGGTCAGAGCTCATGCCGCCAGTATGACCCCCGGCCAAACCCTCGCCGAGTGCGACGTACCTTGCGTTCTGCCGCCGCCGAAACGCGAACTTCGTCGCACTCGGCGATGGGATCTGGCGGGCTCTAGCGCGGGAGGGCGAGGATGCGTTCGCCGATGATGGTGCGCTGCACCTCGCTGGTGCCGCCCGCGATGCTGGCCGCCTTCGACCACAAGAACTGCCGCTGCGCCGCCGGGTCCTCGGGCGCGAGCTGCAGCCAGAGCGCGGCCAGATGCTGCGACGCCGTCGACCACTGCAGCTTGGTCACGCTCGACTCCGGGCCGGGTGCCTCGCCCGCCGCGAGCCGCGACAGCATCCGCAGGTTCGACAGCGCGAGCAGCCGCAACTCGACGTACACCCGTGCCAGCTCGTCCGCCACTACGACGTCGTCGCGGTCGGCGGCCTGCCACAGCGCACGGAAGTAGCCCTCCTGCACGGTCTGCTCTTTGAGCGGGAAGTTGGTGCCCCGCTCGTGGGCCAGCGTCGTGCCGGCCACCTTCCAGCCGTCACCGACCGCGCCGACTACGTCGGAGTCCGGCACGAAGACACCGTCGAGGAACACTTCGTTGAACTCGGCCTCGCCGGTGATCTGCCGCAGCGGCGAGATCCGCACGCCGTCGGCGGTCATATCGACGACGAAGTAGGTGATCGACCGCCGACCGTCGGTTGCCGGCGTGCGCGCGAGGCAGATCCCCCACCGGGCGTACTGCGCGTACGACGTCCACACCTTCTGACCGGTCAGCCGCCAGCCACCCTCCACCCGCTCTGCGGCGGTCCGCAGCGAGCCGAGGTCGCTGCCCGCCTCGGGCTCGCTGAACAGCTGGCACCAGATCTCGGAGGCGTGGAGGATGCCCGGCAGCAGCCGGCTCTTCTGCTCGGCGGTGCCCCAGGCCAGCAGGGTCGGACCGGCGAGGTTGAGCCCGACCCGGTTGACCAGCTGCGGCGCGCCGCTGCGGCCGTACTCCAGGTTGACCAGCGCGACGTCGAGCGGACTGGCACCGCGGCCGCCGTACTCGGCCGGCCAATCCACGCCGACCCACCGATCGGCCGCCATCCGCGCCTGCCACGTCCGCCCCCACGCGATCTCCTCGTCGATCGAGGCGAACTGCGGCGGCGCGACGTACGACGCCGCCAGCCACTCGCGGAACTCGTCCGCGAGCGCCCGCTCGGTCTCGCTGAACCCAAGGTCCATCGCTACAGGTCCCAGAACCGGTCGCGGTCGTTGGCGGCGAACTCCGCACGCAGCGCTGCCGCCTCGGAAGCGCCGAACGCCTGGTACGACGGCTCGCCACGCCCGCGCACCCACAGCCGGTCGTCACCGACCAGGTCGAGGCGGAACTTCTCGCGCTGCAACACCCGGACGAGCACCTTGTTCGTCGCCGTGCGCGGCAACGACGCGCCGATCCGGACGTAGCGCGGACGCCACTTGGGCGCCAGGTCGCGCTGCGCGTCGACCCACTCGGCGAAGCCCGCCGGGTCGAACCCGTCGCGCAGGACTAACGCGGCCATCACCTGGTCGCCGGCCTGCGCGTCCGGTACGCCGTAGACCGCGACGTCGACGACGCCGGGGTAGCGCGCCAGCACCGACTGGATCGGGCCGGCCGGGAAGTTCTCGCCGTCGACGCGCAGCCAGTCGGAGTTGCGCCCGGCGAAGTAGAGGTAGCCGCCGGTGTCGGCGTAGCCGAGGTCGCCGCTCCAGTACCAGCCGTTCCGGGTCGCGCGCTCCGTCGCCTCGGGGTTGTTGTAGTAGCCCTCGAACGACCCGACGCCCAGCACGTTCACGATCTCGCCGACGCAGTCGTCGGGGTTGAGCAACCGGCCGTTCTCGTCAAACTGCGCGGGTGGCCGTTGCTCGCCGGCCTCGTCAACCACCCGCACCGCCTCGCCGCCGTGACCGAGCGAGCCGGGCGGGTCGGTGTCGGAGCGGACGATGCCGACGCCGCCCTCGGTGGGGCCGAAGGCGTCGATCACGTGCACGCCGAACCGCTCGCCGAACCGCCGCACGATCGCGTCCGATCCCTCGTTGCCGTAGGCCCGCTGCAACGGATTGTCGGCGTCGTCGGGCTGCTCGGGCGTGGCGAGCAGGTAGGCGAGCGGCTTGCCGGTGTAGTTCCAGTACGTCACGCCGTAACGCCGTACGTCGGGCAGCCATCCACTCGCCGAGAAGCGGCGGCGCAGCCCGACGGCAGCGCCGGCGAGCAGCGCCGGCAGCAGCCCGACCATCAGTGAGTTGGAGTGGAACATCGGCATGCAGAGGTAGCCGACGTCGTCGCGCTCCAGCTTGAGGATGGTGCGCATCCGCTCGCCGGTGACCAGCAGCCGGCGCTGGCTGCAGATCACCGCCTTCGGCGCGCTCGACGTCCCCGACGTGAAGATCAGGCACCACGTCGTCGACACCGGAGGGTCGTCGGCGGGGTCCCGGTCCGCTGGCGGCTGGTCCGGCAGGTCGACGTCGGGCAGCACCGCGACCGGCGGCAGGCCCGCGGCGGGAAGCGCGTCGGCGTGCTCGGGCTCGGTGACGATCACGCACAGGTCCGTGTGGCTGATGTCGCGCGCCAACTCTTCACCACGACGGGTGTTGTTCAGCCCGACCAGCGTCGCGCCGCTCCACGCGGCGCCGGCGAAGGCCGCGATGTACTCCGGCAGGTTGTCGAGCAGCACGCCGACGTGAAACGGCGCGGCCGGATCGGCCGGGCGGTAGCGGTTGAACCAGGCTGCCCACCGCCGGGCCTCGCGGAACAGGTCGGCGTGCGTCCACCGCACGTCCTCGAACAACACCGCCGGCTGGTCAGCGAACGCCGGATCGGTGCCGTTGCGGCGCAACAACGCGGACGCGGTCTCCGCCATCAGGCCAGCGGCGCCGGGCTGCGGGACGTCGGAGAGGTCGGCCCAGTCACGCACCGTCACCGCGCGCTCACCCTCCTGCCGACACTGACATTGGTGTCATAGATTAGCGGCGGACTCGCCACGGCGGGCGCGACGATGGGAGGTGCGATGGAGGCCGCGACCGACCTGCTCGCCGACTCCCCGGACCAGGCCGAGCTCCGCGCGCTGGCGCGTGAGGTGGCGCAGCGTGACCTCGCGCCGAACGCGCAGCATTGGGACGAGACCGAGGAGTTTCCGCACAAGTCGTGGCAGGCGCTGAAGGCCGCCGGCCTGTTCGGCATCACCATCGGCGAGGAGTACGGCGGCGCCGGGCTCGGCGACATCGAGTCGACGATCGTGCTCGAGGAGCTCGCCCGCGCCGACGTCTCCAGCGCGATCCTGACCCAGCTGGTGATGAACGGTCCACCCCGCGCCATCGAGCACCTCGGCAACGACGCGATGAAGCAGCGCTGGCTGCCGCAAGCGGCGGCGGGTGACGCGTTGTTCTGCATCGGCATCACCGAGCCGGAGGCCGGATCGGCCGTGCCGCTGATGCGCGCCAAGCTCGAGCCGGACGGTGCCGGTTACCGGCTCACGGCGTACAAGAACTACGTCACCGGCGGGCATCAGTCCAGCGCCTGCCTGGTGTGGTGCAAGTTCCCCGACGATGCCGGCATCGGCGCCGTCTTGGTCGACCTGTCGCTGCCGGGCGTGCAGGTCGCCGGGCTGCACAAGAAGATGGGGCTGCGCGGCATGGCGGAAGCCGAGCTGGCCTTCGACGGCGTCGCCATCGCCCCCGAGGACGTCCTGATCCCGGGCGACCCGCAGGCGTTCCGGACCTTGCTGGCTCATCTCAACCACGAGCGGTGCGGCAACGCCGCGATGTGCATCGGTGCGGCACAGGGCGCATTGGAGTACGCCGTCAACTACGTCCGCGAGCGCAGCTACGACGGCCGGCGGTTGGCCGACCTGCAAGGGCTGCAATGGAAGCTCGCCGAGATGGCGATCGAGATCGACGCCGCCCGGCTGCTGCTCTACCGCGCGGTGTCGCTCGCGCCTCGGCACGGGACGCCGCCGGCGATGGAGACCGCGATGGCGAAGGCGAAGGCGAACCTGGTCGCCAAGCGGGTCTGCGACGACGCGATCCAGCTGCTCGGCGGTTACGGCTACAGCCGCGAGTACCCCGTCGAGCGGGCGTTCCGCGACATCCGCGGGCTGTGCATCGGCGCCGGCACCGTCGAGGTGCAGCACAACTACGTCGGCACCAAGCTCGGCGGCGGCGCCGCGCCCTCGGGACCGGCCTGGCGGCTGCACTGACGACGCACCTGATGCGCCCCGACTACGCGCGGCCGGGCGGGCCATGGGATGTCCCGCCGCTGTCGCAACTGCCGGCGCCGGCGGTCGTCGACGGCGACGTCCGACGTGAGAGCGGCGAGGTCAGCGACCGTGCCGCGCGACTGGCGGCGTGGCTGCGCGGCCGCGGCGTCGGTCACGGCGACCGGGTCAGCTTCGGGTTCGGCCCGGGCGAGGACGCGCTGCTCGCTTATCTGGCGTGCTGGCGGATCGGTGCCGTCGCGGCGCCGTTCCACCACCGCGCGACAGCAGTAGAGCGCGACGCGCTGCTCGCGCGGATCGGCCCGCGCCTGTCACTCGACGCGATCCCGCTGCTCGACGAGCAGCCCACCGTCGAGCCGGCCGGCGTCGCTGGCGACGATCTCGCTGTCCTGCTCCCGACCAGCGGGTCGAGCGGCGTCCCGAAGCTGGTCCGGCACACCCACCGCGGGCTCGCCGGCAAGGCGCGCGCGATGGTGGCGACGCATCAACTGCGGGCGGACGACGTCGTACTCATGCCGGCGCCGATGGCGCACATCAGCGGGCTGCTCAACGGCCTGCTGCTGCCGGGCCAAGCGGGAATGACCGTCGTCTTCATGGCGCGCTGGGACGCGGATGCCGCCCTCCAGTTGATTGCCCGCGAACACGTCAGCTTCATGATCGGGCCGCCGACGTACTTCGTGCAGCTGATGCGGTCACCGAACTTCTCGCCGGAGCGGGTGGTCAGCCTCCGGCTGCTGTCGTGCGGCGGCGCCGGTGTCACCGAGGACTTCTGCCGCGCGGCATCGGACGCGTTCGGCGCCAGGGTGAAGCGGACCTACGGTTCCACCGAGGCGCCGACCGTGACCACGTCGTACGCCGACGACGACCCGGCCCTCGGCTGGAGCACCGACGGCCGGCCGGTTGGCGACGCGGAGCTTCGAGTCGCCGACACTGGCGAGCTTTCGGTGCGCGGACCGGAGCTGTTCGAGGGCTACGACGGCGACCCGGCGACCACGGCAGCGGTGCTCGACGACGACGGCTGGTTTCGCACCGGTGACCGCGCCCGGATCGACGACGGCTGGCTGACCATCCTCGGCCGGATCGGCGACACCATCATCCGCGGCGGCGAGAACGTCGAGCCCGCCGAGGTGGAGCGGGTGTGCGGCCTGTTGCCCGGCGTCTCGCAGGCGGTCGTCGTCGGCTACCCGGACGACGTCATGGGCCACCGGGTCGGCCTGGTCGTGGTCGCGGATCACGCACCGACGGTCGACGAGGTGCGGGCGCATTGCGCCGCCCACGGCCTGGCCCGGTTCAAGCACCCCGAGCGGGTGCTGTCGATCGACGTACTGCCGATTCGCACCGTCGGCAAGCCCGACCGGGCCGCCCTGTCCGTCCTGCTAGCCGCGGACGCGACGACGTAAGCCGGAGCTAGGCCGCCTGCTCTTGCGGCGCCGGCTCGACCGCCGCTTCGGCCTCGCCTTCCGGATAGAGGAAGCCGTAGACCAGAGCCGCGACGGCGCCACCGACCATCGGCGCAACGAGGAACAGCCAGAGTTGGCTGAGCGAGGCGCCGCCGACGATCAGCGCCGGCCCGATGCTGCGCGCCGGGTTGACCGATGTACCGGTGATCGGGATCCCGATGATGTGCACCAGCGTCAGCGCCAGACCGATCACCAGCCCGGCGACGGTCGCGTTGCTCGCCCGCCGCGTCACGGCGAGGATCACCATCACGAAGAGGAACGTCAGCACCGCCTCGGCGGTGAATGCGCCGGCCGCGTTGGCGCCGATCATCGACGCCTTGCCATAGCCGTCGGCCCCGAGGCCGATCGTGCCGACGTGGTACGCCGGCGACGTCTCGGCCATGCCGTACAACGCCGCCGCACCGGCGATGCCGCCGACCACCTGGGCCGCCCAGTAACCGACGGCGTCGGTCACCGAGATTCGCCGGGCCGCGAGGAAGCCCATCGTGACCGCCGGGTTGATGTGGCACCCGGAGATCGGGCCGATCGCGTAAACCAAGACACCGAGTACCAGGCCGAACGCCAGCGCCGTCGCGACGACTCCCGCCGACCGGCTGCTCCCGGTGACCGCGAACCCGAAGGTCAACGTCGCGGTGCCGGCGCCGAAGAAGACGAGGAGCGCCGTACCCAACGTCTCAGCGAACAGTGAGCGCACTCTCACGCCCCCGATGATCTTCGCGCAACTGACCAGAATCCGGCGCGACACGCCGTCGCGGCGAGCGGTTTCGCGAAGATCAGCGGTTAGAACAGGCTGTCGCCGCGGTCCTGGCGCTCGGCGAGCAGGCGGATCAGCCGCTCGCGGTGCCAGTCCGCCGTACCGAACAGTCGCGCCGACAGCTCGGTGCGCTTCAGGTACAGGTGCAGATCGTGCTCCCACGTGAAGCCGATGCCGCCGTGCACCTGCAACGCGCTGGCCATCACCCGGGTGCCGGCGTCGGCGCACCACGACTTCGCGGTGCTCGCCGCCAGCCCGGCGTCGTCGGCGGCGGCGCTGACCGCCCATGCCGCGTAGTACGCCGCCGCCGTCATCCCCTCGACGTCGACGTGCATGTCGGCGCAACGGTGCTTCACCGCTTGGAACGACCCGATCGGCCGGCCGAACTGCTCCCGCACCTTCGCGTAGTCGACGCTGACCTCGAGCATCCGGGCCGCGCCGCCGACCAGCTCGGCGGACAGGCCGACGGCCGCGCGGTCCAGCAGCTCGGCGGCGAGGTCCGCGCCGCCGAGTGGCACGCCGCCGGCCATCGCTGCCGGGTCGACGACGCCGGCGACGCGCGTCAGGTCGATGACCGGCACCGCGTCGATCGCCCCGGGTGTCAGCTCGAAGCCGGTGACGCCGGACGGCCCGGCGATGATGAGCACGTCGGCAACGGGTGCAAACGGCACCGGGACCGCGGCGCCGCCGGCATGCCACGCGACCGCACCGACGCCGCCGTTCGTCAGCCGCTCCAACAGTCCCGGCGCGGCGCCGGACCGCGCCAACGCAAACGCACACAACGCGGTGTCGAGGTACGGCGCGGGCGCGACGTGGCGCCCGACCTGCTCGGCAAGCACCGCGACCTCGACGAAGGTCAGGCCGAGGCCGCCGTCGGATTCGGCCAGCGCCAGCAGCGGCCAACCCTGCGCGACCATCTCGTGCCACAGCTCGCTGTCGAAACCTTCGGCCTTGCGCACCAGCTCGCTGGTCGCCCGGTCGGCGAGCAGTTCGGCCGCGGCGGCCTGCAGTGCCCGTTGGTCCGGTGACAGCGCGAAGTCCACGGCAAGGAGGCTATTGGTTCCCTGACATCCGTGTCAGGTGGCAGGTATCCTCCGACGGTGGACCTCGCCCCGAGTCCCGCGCAGGAAAGGTTTCGCGCCGAACTTCGCGATTGGCTCGCTACCGCAGTCACCTGGGGCGATGGTGACCGACCGCCGCAGTTCGCCGACCTCGACGACGAGGTCGCGTTTCTGCGGCAATGGCAGCGCACGCTCGCCGGCGGCGGTTGGGTCGGCGTGCACTGGCCGAGTGAGTACGGCGGCCGCGGTCTTGGGCCGATCGAGTCGTTCATCGTGGCCGAGGAGCTCGCCCGTGTGCGCTCACCCGAGCTGGTCGGCCGGATCGGCGTCAACCTGGTCGGGCCGACGCTGCTCGCCCACGGCAGCGACGCGCAGAAGCAGCGGTGGCTGCCGGCCATCCTCGACGCCCGTGAGATCTGGTGCCAGCTGTTCAGCGAGCCCGGCGCCGGCAGCGACCTGGCGTCGCTGACGACGCGGGCGCTGCGCGACACCGACGGCGGCTGGGTGCTTGACGGCGCCAAGGTCTGGACGTCGTACGCGCAGTACGCCGACTGGGGGCTGTGCCTGGCGCGCACGTCGCCCGACCAGCCGAAGACCAAGGGCATTACCGCGTTCGCGGTCGACATGCGGGCGCCCGGCGTCACGGTCCGCCCGCTGGTGCAGATGACCGGCGACCGCGAGTTCAACGAGGTCCGGCTGGACGAGGTGCGCGTGCCGGATGACCACCGCGTCGGTGACGTCGACGCCGGCTGGCGGGTCGCCGGCTCCACGTTGGCAGGCGAGCGGGCGACCAATCCGCGCCAGCTGGTGATCCACCTGCAGGCGGTCGACGAGCTGGTGCGACTGGCCGCGGCCACTGGCGCCGACGCCGACCCGCGGATCCGGCGCCGGCTGGCGATGAGCTACGCCGACGTCCGGATCTTCCAGCTGCACACCTGGCGCGCGTTGTCGCGGCTCGAGCACGGCGAGCGGCTGGGCCCGGAAGGTTCGATGGTCAAGCTGCATTGGTCCGAGGCGAGCAAGCGGCTGCACGCGCTCGCGATGGACGTGCTCGGCGACGCCGCTCCGCTCTGGCGCGGCGCGGCCGGCAACCCCGGCGACGGCCGCTGGCAGCGGGCCTGGCTGTATTACCAGGCGTCGTCGATCTGGGCCGGCACCAACGAGATCCAACGCAACGTGATCGGCGAGCGCGTTCTCGGTTTGCCACGAGAGCGAGTACCGCAGCGAAGCGGAGGTGGCTCGCTCCAATGAAATCCGCGTCTCCGCACTGGTGCACCCGATCAGGGTGCGCCAGTGAGCCGGTCGGGGTGGCCTGATGGCGGACGTTCTGCTCTACGAACTGCGCGACCAGGTCGCCTGGCTGACACTGAACCGGCCGGAGGCGCGCAACGCGCAGAACTCCGCGCTGATCGACGCCCTCGACGCCGCCCTCGATCGGGCGGAAGCCGACGACGACGTGCGGGTCGTCGTACTCGCCGCGGCCGGCAACCACTGGTCGGCGGGCCACGACCTTAAGTCGTTGACGGGTGACGGCGACGGCGACCCGTGGCGGCCGATGCGCGACACCACCGAGGGCAAGTACCGGCACGAGCAGGTCATGTACTACGAGCGGTGCCTGCGGCTCTATCACTTCCGCAAGCCGACGATCGCGAGCATCCAAGGCGCGTGCGTCGCCGCCGGGTTGATGCTGGCCTCGATGTGCGACCTG
>DASZPL010000049.1:0-10842 GCA_035550315.1 Mycobacteriales bacterium
ATGTCGGCTCGTCGCATCCTGGGGCTGGAGTAGGTCCCAAGGGTTGGGCTGTTCGCCCATTAAAGCGGTACGCGAGCTGGGTTTAGAACGTCGCGAGACAGTTCGGTCCCTATCCGCCGCGCGCGCAGGAGACTTGAGAAGAGCTGTCCCTAGTACGAGAGGACCGGGACGGACGAACCTCTGGTGTGCCAGTTGTTCTGCCAAGAGCACGGCTGGTTGGCTACGTTCGGAAGGGATAACCGCTGAAAGCATCTAAGCGGGACGCTCGCTTCAAGATGAGGTCTCCCACAGGGTCAACCTGGTAAGGCCCCCGCCAGACCAGCGGGTTGATAGGCCGGAAGTGGAAGTGCGGCAACGCATGCAGCTGACCGGTACTAATAGGCCGAGGACTTGACCACAAATGCTACGCGTCCACTGTGCGGTTCCCGAGATGCGGTCGGAATTCCGACTTACATCTCAATAGAGTTTCGGCGGCACAATGGCGAAGGGGAAACGCCCGGTCCCATTCCGAACCCGGAAGCTAAGCCCTTCAGCGCCGATGGTACTGCCCTGGTGACGGGGTGGGAGAGTAGGACGCCGCCGGACATCTTCATGAAGGGCCACCCGTTCGCCGGGTGGCCCTTCATCGTTATGCGGCGTCGGGAAGGAGCCCGGAATGGGTCGAGATGCTCGCCCACCGGCCGCCGGCCGGCGGCGGGAGCCGGAACCGCCGCTGCCCGAGCACATCGCCGCGACCGACCTCGACCGAGCCGCGCGGGCCGGCTTGCGCAGCCTGGGTGAGGGCCTCGCCGAGCGGGTGGCGCGCCACCTGGTAGCCGCGGGCGCCGTCCTCGATGAGGACCCCGACCGGGCGCTGGCCCATGCCCGCTACGCGCGTCGGCTGGCCCCGCGCCTGGCGGTCGTGCGTGAGGCCGCCGGTGTGGCGGCGTACCGCGCCGGCGAGTACGCCGAGGCCCTGTCGGACCTGCGCGCCTGGCGCCGGATGACCGGCGACCCGACGTACCTGCCCGTGCTTGCCGACTGTGAGCGCGGGCTGGGGCGTCCGGAGCGGGCACTCGCCTTGGCGCGCGACCCGGACACCGCGAAGCTCGACCTGGCCGGCCGGATCGAGCTGATGATCGTCAGCTCCGGTGCGCGGCGGGACCGCGGCGAGTACGAGGCGGCGGTGGTGGCGCTGCAAGGTCCCGAGCTCGAGCGCAACGACGTGCAGCCCTGGACCGTGCGGCTCTGGTACGCCTACGCGGCCGCGCTGGCCGACGCCGGACGCGACGACGAAGCCCAGCGCTGGTTCGGGTCGGTTGCGGCGCTCGACGACGCCGGCGAGACCGACGCGGCCGAGCGGCTCACCGAGCTAGAGGCGGCAGCTAACCGCCCGCCGGCTCGCCCTCGACCTGATCCAGCCAACGGTTGATCCCCTCGATGTTCGAGGCGGTCGAGCTCAGCGTCTCGTATTTCTGGTCGAGCGCCGGATCGGTGTAGAGCCGGCCATAGCGCTTGGCCGTCCGCTGCCGCAGCATGGCGATGGCGTGGTCGAGGTCGAGCCCGTCGCCCCGCGCGACCCGCACGCCGGCTACCCAGTCCTGCAGCTCCTCGGCGGCCTCGTCGAGCGCCGGGCCGACCCGCTCGACCGGCCCGAAGTGGCTGAACAGCAGCCGTTGCGGGGCGAGATCTGCGAACTGGCGTAACGAGTTCAGCGCGATGTCCAGGTCGAAGTCGGGAGGCGGCGTCGCCGGCCGGATGGCGCCGGTCTCCGGGATGAAGATGCCGGCCGCATCACCGACGTAGAGGTCGCCGCTCAGCGAGTCGAGCAGGCCGACATGGTGTTGCGCGTGGCCCGGGGAGTAGTACGTCGTGAGCGAGCGGCCGCCGCCGAGGTCGATCGCACCGACGTCGTCCACGGCGCGGATCCGCGCCGCATCGGTCGGCCGCAGTTCGCCGAACACGGTGTCCATCAAGTCGCCGAACACCCGCCGCGCGCTGTGCATCAGCCGGGTCGGGTCGGCGAGGTGGCGGGCGCCCCGCTGATGCACGACCACCTCGGCTGCGGGAAACGCGGCGGCGAGGTCGCCGACGCCGCCGGCGTGATCCAGGTGGATGTGGGTCACGGCGATCGTGGCCAAGTCGTGCGGGCCGATGCCGAGTGCGGTCAGCGCAGCATGGACGGCGGGCGCCGAGGTCGCCGTCCCCGTCTCCACCAGGCACGGCCGGTCGCTGGCGATGAGATAACCCGCGGTGATGCCGGCGTAGCCGGCCATCAGCGTGTCGAGGGTGTGCACGTCGTGGCCCAGCGGGGTCACTTGCAGCTTTGCTTCGTCCACAACGTCACCTTCCTGCCTGCCGGTCCACAACCCCGGTCGACGGCCGGTCCGGGCGCCTCGCGACATCCGACGCTAGTAGGGCCGTAGCCGTCGGATCGCCGGCATGGCGCCGCAACCACGAAACCGGGCGCAGGCCCGCACAGGAAGGACATCAAGTGCCATGTCCACACGCAACAAAGCGAGAACGTCGTCGCCGGCGTTGACCGAGCACCGCAATGACGTGACCTTGGTCGGTCGGCTCGCGGACGCCCCCGCGCCACGGTCGCTGCCCAGCGGGGACGAGCTCGTCAGCTGGCGGCTGATCATCGAGCGACCGGCCGAGGCGACCCGTGGCGGCGTCGATGTCATCGACTGCACCGCCTGGAAGGCGCGATTGCGCCGCACCGCGTTGCACTGGGACGCCGGCGACCTGGTGGAGGTCAGTGGCGCCCTGCGCCGGCGGTTCTGGCGCGGACCCGGTGGGCTGCAGAGCCGGTGCGAGATCGAGGCAGGTACGGCGACCCGTCGTGCCGCCGCGGCGGCGCCGGTCAGGCGTCGGCGAAAGCCCGAATGACCAGGCCGGTTGCCGGCTTCGGCACGAACAGCGTCGACTTGCGCGGCATCCGGTCGCCGGTCGCCGCGACCGCGGTCACGTCCGCGACCGGTGTCGGATTGAGCAGCAGCGCGGTGCCACCGGTGGCGCGGGCGGCGAGCACGGCGCTGTCGACGTCGTGATGGAACCGAACGATGTCCTCGCGGTCCTCCTGCTGCCAGAGTTTGCCGATCAGGTAACCGTGCGCGATGGCGACGTCCAGCGCCCGCCAGGCGGCTGAGCGGTCGGCCGGCAGCGCAGCGGCCAGCTGGTCCGGGTCCGGCTCGGTCAGCAACCATGCCGCCGTGCCGTCGGTGAGCGCGAACGCCGTCCCGTCGACGCCCGCTTTGCCGAGCGCGGCCTCGGCGGCCGGCAGCCCGTCGGCGAGCTCGGTGACCCGGAAGCCGGCCGCCGCCCGGCTGGCTGCTTCGGCGGCCGGCAGGCCCACGATGCTGCGGTGGATCGCGTGCACCTGCGGTCCGAACGCCGAGCCGTCGACGAGGAACGCCAACCCGAAGTCCCACGGCCCGGCACCGTCGCCCGCTGCGTGCCGGTCGGCCTGGTAGCGCAGGAAGGTGGCGTAGCGGTGATGCCCGTCGGCGATGACGGCCCGGCGCGGTCGCAGATCGTCCGCGATCGCCGCGAGCAGTGACGGATCGGTCAGCGCCCACAGTCGATGCCGGATGCCGTCTGCCGTGACCACATCGCTGATCGGCGGTGCGGCGTCGGCGCCCGCGACCGCAGCGCTCGCCGCGCCGCCGCCGTCGTACACCAGGAAGATCATCTCGAGGTCGGCCTCGGTGGCCTGCATCAACGCCAGCCGGTCGTTGACCGGACCCGCCATGGTGTTCTCGTGCGGCAGCACGATGCCGTCCTCGGCAGGCGTCAGTGCGATCGCCCCGACCAGGCCGCGCTGCCGATGGCCCTCCGCTTCCTGCTCGTACACGTACACCGCGGCGTCGGCATCGGGGCGGAGCACGCCCGCCGCCCGCCACTCGTCCAACCGGCCCTTAGCCGCGGCATAGCCACTGGCGTCGCCATCGTCGCGCGGCAGGGTCAACCGGACGACGTTGTGCGCCTCGCGGCGCTCGAGCTCGGCCCGCTCCGGTTCGTCGATCACGTCGTACGGCGGGGCCAGCACGTCGGCGAGCCGCACCCGATCCGGGTCGTAACGCAAGCCGCGGAACGGTGCCAGCACCAGGCCGTCGGGACGCGGAACCGGGGTCGACGTGGGTTGCGGCACGACGGCAACACTAGCCGGGCGCTGCCTCGATACCGTCGGCCAGCAAGGAGGGTTGAGTGACGGAGCAGACGGCGTTGCGCGAGGCTGACTCGTCGCCGCTGCACGAGCACGACCTGCTGCTGCTCGACCTCGACGGCGTGGTGTACGTCGGGGACCGCGCCGTCGACGGCGCCGCAGCGGCGATCCGGCGCGCGCGCAACCAAGACGCGCGGGTTGGCTTCGTCACCAACAACGCCTCGCGCACCCCGGATGCGATCGCGGAGGCGCTGCACAGCCTCGGCGTCGACGCCGAGCCGAGCGACATCGTCACCGCGGCGATGGCAGCGGCGGACCTGCTGGCCGCGCGGTACCCGACGGGCAGCGCCATCCTCGTGGTCGGCGGCGAGGGCCTGCGTGCCGCGATCGCCGATGCTGGCCTGCGCCCGGTCTCCGACGCCGAGCAGCAGCCGCGCGCGGTCGTCCAAGGCTGGTCGCCCGACGTCGGCTGGACCCAACTGGCCGAAGCAATGGTCGCGCTCGCGGCCGGCGCCGACTGGCTGGCCACCAACCTCGACCGGACGCTGCCGTCACCGCGTGGGCCGCTGCCGGGCAACGGCTCGCTGGTCGCCGCGCTGGCCACCGCCAGCGGCCGGGAACCGGACTCGGCCGGCAAACCGGCGCCCGCCCTGTTCCGCACCGCCGTCGACCGGCTCGGCGGCACCCGCCCGCTGATGGTGGGCGACCGGCTGGAGACCGACATCCGCGGCGCCCGGCAGGCCGGGTTCGCCTCGATGGCGGTGCTGACTGGCGTGGCAACCCCCGCCGACCTGATCGCTGCCGCGCCGCCCGACCGGCCCGACTACCTGGCAGCCGATCTCGCCGGCGTGTTCGCGCCACATCCGCCGGTCGCCGTCGACGGGGACGTTTCCCGGTGCGGTGCCACGGCGCTTCGGTGGGACGGCGCTCGGCTCGAGGTTGGGCCGGTGCCCGGACCGGCCAGCACCGATGGGCTCGACCCGTTGCGCGCCCTGTGCGGACTCACCTGGCAGCAGCGGATCCCGCCGGACCACTACGCCGCCGCGCTTGCCGCCATCGGCCAGCGCTGAGGCAGCCGCTTAGGCCCGACCGGTCACCCGCCGAGCAACGACCGCAGCCGGAGCAGATCCCGGACGGACGCCGACACCTGGATCCGACCGCGCAGCCAGGCGCCGAGAAAGTCGTCGTCGCCGGCGGCGAGCGCGACCAGCACGTCGCTGGTCATCGTCAGCTGGACGTCGGCGTCCGGCGCCGCGCCGCCGTTGGCTCGGATCTGGCGGAGGTCGTGCAGGCCGTCCTCGTCGAGCCGCCCGTGGAAGCTGACGTCGAGGTCCTTCAGATGACAGCAGACGGTACGGCGCGGCACATGTTTCGCACGGAGGTCCGGCTCGACGCCGTGCAACGTCGCGGCCAACTGGTCGACCGCGGCACGGCACTGCCGGAGGCTCGCCACCCGCCCGCACCTTCCATCCGAGGCAATCGCTTCGCGGCACGGACGCTAGCGCGCCGGTTCGCCCCGCCTGGTCCGATAGCGTCGACCCGATGACCGACCAGCCCGCCGAGCAGCCGGCCCCGCAGCCCGTGATCGAGTCGACCGGCGTTGCGGAGGTCGACGACGTGCTGTCGTCGCTGCAGGCCGTCGACGCGGCGCCGGCGGCCGAGCAGGTCGCGATCTACGAAAGCGTGCATCACCGGCTGCACGCCGTCCTGACCGAGTTCGACGACGACCCGCCGGCCAGTCCGTGACATGGCCCGCAAGACCCGCCTCGACGTCGAGCTGGTCCGCCGTGGGTTGGCCCGCTCCCGGCAGCACGCCGTCGACCTGATCGAGGCGGGGCAGGTGCGCGTGGGCGGGATGGTCGCTGAGAAGCCGACCACCGGAGTGGCACCGACCGCGTCCGTACAGCTCAGGACCACCGGCAGCCATGAGGTGTCGCGCGGTGCCCGCAAGCTGGCTGGCGCGCTCGACCATTGGCCCGACGTCCAAGTCGCCGGGCGGCGGTGTCTGGACGCCGGCGCGTCGACCGGCGGCTTCACCCAGGTGTTGCTGGAGCGCGCCGCCATCGAGGTCGTCGCCGTCGACGTCGGGTACGGCCAGCTGGCCTGGCAGCTGCAGACCGATCCGCGGGTCATCGTGCGCGACCGGACGAACGTCCGTGACCTCGGCCCCGACGACACCGGCGGGCCGGTCGACCTCGTCGTCGCCGATCTGTCGTTCATCTCGTTGACGCTGGTGCTGCCGGCGCTCCAGTCATGCCTGCGCCCCGGCGGCGACCTGGTGCTGATGGTGAAGCCGCAGTTCGAAGCCGGCCGGGCGGCGGTCGGCCGGGGCGGCGTCGTGCGGGATCCCGCCGACCGGGCCCGCGCGGTGATGCGGGTCGGCGAGGCGGCCGCGGCCCTCGGCCTCGGCACAGCCGGCGTAGTTGCCAGCCCGCTGCCTGGACCCGCCGGCAACGTCGAGTACTTCCTCTGGCTGCGGCCCGGTGGCGGACCGCTGACGACGGACGCGTTGACCGCGGCGATCGCGGCGGGGCCACAGTGACCGCCCGCTCGGTGTTGCTGGTCGTGCACACCCGCCGGCCGAACGCCCTCGAGGCCGCTCGCAACCTCGGCGACCGGTTGGTGCAATCCGGGATCGCCGTCCGTGTGCTGGAGCCGGAAGCCGCGGCGCTCGACTGCCGCAACGCCGAGGTGGTCGCGGGCGACGCCAACGCGGCCGAGGGCGCCGAGATCGCCATCGCCCTCGGCGGTGATGGGACGTTGCTGCGTGCGGCCGAGCTGGCGCGTGCGCAGGCGATCCCGCTGCTCGGGGTGAACCTCGGCCACGTCGGTTTCCTCGCCGAGGCGGATCCGCTGTCGCTGGACGTGACCGCCCAGGCGATCCTCGACCGCACGTACGACGTCGAGGAGCGGGTCGCGCTCGACGTCGCCATCATCCGAGATGGCGACGTCGTTGCGCATGACTGGGCGCTGAACGACGTGTCGGTCGAGAAGGCCGCGCGCGAGCACATGATCGACGTCCTGCTCGAGATCGACGGCCGGCCGTTGTCGCGCTGGGGATGCGACGGGTTGGTCTGCGCCACGCCGACCGGCTCGACCGCCTACGCGTTCTCGGCGGGCGGGCCTGTGGTCTGGCCGTCGGTGCATGCGCTGCTGGTAGTGCCGCTCAGCGCGCACGCGCTGTTCGCCCGGCCGCTCGTCGTGTCGCCGGAATCGACCGTCGCGATCGAGCTGAGCGGTCATCGCGAGGCCGTCGCGTTCTGCGACGGCCGGCGCACGCACCGGGCGATGCCGGGCGACCGGCTCGAAGTGACGCGTAGCCAGCAGCCGGTCCGGCTGGTGCGGCTGCGGAATGCTCCGTTCACCGACCGGCTGGTCGACCGGTTCCAGCTACCCGTCCAGGGCTGGACCGGCCGCTGACCGGTGCGCGCATGCTGCTGCCGCGGTCGGTCAGGTCGTAACCTCACGCCGTGCTGGTCGAGCTCCGACTCCGCGGGCTGGGCGCCATCGACGACGCCGAGCTGAGCTTCGGCGCCGGCTTCACGGCGCTGACCGGCGAGACCGGCGCTGGTAAGACGATGGTGCTCACCGGCCTGGCTCTGCTGCTCGGTGGCCGGGCGGACGCCGCACTCGTCCGCGCCGGTCACGACCGCACCGAGGTCGAAGGCCGGTTCCGGATCGAGCCCGACGGCGCGGCGGCGGCGTTGATCGAAGCGGCCGGCGGCGTACTCGACGACGACGAGGTCGTGGTCGCCCGCACCATCGGCGGCGACGGCAGGTCCCGCGCCTACCTCGGCGGCCGCGCCGTCCCGGTCGGCACCCTCGCGACCTTGGGCGACGAGCTGGTCACTGTCCACGGGCAGGCCGACCAGCGCGGCCTGCTGCGGCCCGCGGTCCAGCGAGCCACCCTCGACCGGTACGCCGGACCGGCGGTCGCCGACGCGCTGGCCGGCTACCGGGCCGCCTTCGACGAGCTCACCCGGCTGCGCGACGAGCTCGAGCAGGTCACCAACCACCGCCGCGAGCGAGCGGTCGAGGCCGACGGCCTGCGGCACGGCCTGACCCAGGTCGACCAGGTGGCGCCGACTGCGGGGGAGGATGCCGAGCTGCGAGCCGAGGCGGAGCGGCTCGGGCACGCCGACGGACTGCGGCAGGCCGCCGCCACCGCGCAGCAATTGCTCGTCGGCTCGCCCGACCCGCTCGGCCGGGACGCGGCCGGATTGCTCGACAGCGCCCGCCAGCAGCTCGACGCCGTCGGCGGCCACGACCCCGCGATCGCGGCGTTGGCGACCCGGCTCGCCGACGCGTCGTACGCCGTGACCGACGTCGCGACCGAGCTCGCCGGCTACCTCGACCGGCTGGACGTCGACCCACGGCGGCTGGCCGCCGTCAACGAGCGGCTCGATCGGCTTGCCGGCCTGGTCCGCCGCTACGCCGACCCGGCCGAACCGTCGCTCGACGCGGTGCTCGCCTGGGCGGCGCAGGCCCGCGCCCGGCTGGCCGAGCTGGACGACGACGACAACCGCGTCGTCGAGCTTTCCACGCAGTACGACGACGCCCTCGCCCGGCTGACCAGCGCGGCCGTCACGCTCTCGGAGCAACGATCGGCCGCGGCGTCGCGCCTCGCCGACGGCGTCGCCGCCGAGCTGCGCGGCTTGGCGATGCCGCACGCGGCGGTGCCGATCGTCGTCCGCCGCCGCCCGGACGAGCACGGCCTCCTGGTCGACGGCGAACGGGTTGCGTTCGGCCCCGGCGGCATCGACGAGGTGGAGTTCCAGCTGGTGCCACACGCCGGCGCCCCCGCCCGGCCGCTGCAACGCGGCGCGTCCGGCGGCGAGCTCTCCCGGGTGATGCTCGCGCTCGAGATCGTCCTCGCCGGCGCCGACCCGGTGCCGACCTTCCTGTTCGACGAGGTCGACGCGGGCATCGGGGGCCGGGCCGGACTCGAGGTTGGCGGGCGGCTGGCCAAGTTGGCCGCGACGGCACAGGTGCTGGTCGTCACCCACCTGCCACAGGTGGCCGCGTTCGCAGATCGGCACATCGTCGTGACCAAGACCGACAGCAGCCGGGTCACGTCGACCGAAGTGGATCCAGTCGACGGGCAGGCCCGGTTGCGGGAGCTGTCACGGATGCTCGGCGGCGTCGAGGAGTCGCAAAGCGCCCGGGCGCACGCGGCCGAGCTGCTCGAGACCGCCGCCGACGCCAAGCGCTCCTGACCGGCTCGTCGTAGGCGTTTGCTCCCGGCCGGGGCATCGCGGCTCTGGCAGACTTTCCGGGTAATGAGGCTCGCCATCATGAACCGCGCCCGTGGCGGTGACCAGCCGCCCGGCGTGATCGGCCGGGTCCGGCTGGATCGGCGTACCAAGAACCTCACCCGCCGGCTGCGGCCCGGAGAGATCGCGGTCATCGACCACGTCGACCTCGACCGGGTGGCGGCCGAGGCGCTGGTGACGTGTCAGGTCGGCGCCGTGGTCAACGTGTCGCCGAGTGTGTCGGGGCGCTACCCGAACCTCGGCCCCGACATCCTGCTGAGCGCCGGCGTGCCGCTGATCGACGACGTGGGCGCCGAGGCGTTCGGCCGGTTGCGCGAAGGCGACGCCGTGCGCATCCTCGACAACGCCGTCTACGACCTCGACGGCGAAGTGCTGGTCACGGGCAAGCGGCAGACCGTCGAGACCGTGTCCGCCGCCATGACGGATGCGCGCTCCGGCCTGGCGGTGCAGCTCGAGGCGTTCGCCGCCAACACGATGGAGTACCTGCGCCGCGAACGCGACCTGCTGCTCGACGGCATCGGCGTACCCGACATCAAGACCGAGCTCGACGGCCGGCACGTGCTGGTCGTGGTCCGCGGTTACAACTACCGCGAGGACCTGGTCACGCTGCGGCACTACGTCCGGGAGTACAAACCCGTGCTGATCGGCGTCGACGGCGGAGCGGACGCGCTGCTCGAAGCACGGCTGAAGCCGGACCTGATCGTCGGCGACATGGACTCGGTCAGCGACGAGGCGCTGCGCTGCGGCGCGGAGATCGTCGTGCACGCCTACCGCGACGGCTCGGCGCCTGGCCTCGATCGGGTCCACTCACTCGGCCTGGAACCGGTCGTCTTCCCAGCGGCCGGCACCAGCGAAGATGTTGCGCTGCTGCTCGCCGACGACAAGGGCGCCGCGCTGATCGTCGCGGTCGGCACGCACGCGACCCTCGTGGAGTTCCTCGACAAGGGCCGCGCCGGCATGGCCAGCACCTTCCTCACCCGGCTGCGGGTCGGCGGCAAGCTGGTCGACGCGAAGGGCGTCAGCCGGCTCTACCGCAGCCGCATCCCGGCGGCGACGCTCGTGCTGCTCGTGCTTGCTGCGGCGCTCGCGTTCGCGGTGACGATGTGGGTCACGCCGGGCGGCCAGATCTACCGCGAGTACTTCGCCACCGACTGGGATCACTTCACCCGCTGGTTGCACGGGCTGCTGTGATCGACTTCCGCTACCACGTCGTCTCCATCATCGCCGTGTTCCTCGCGCTGGCCCTGGGACTGGTGTTGGGAAGTACGACGCTGCAGGGCACGGTCACCCACAACCTCAGCAAGCAGGCCGCTCGGGTCACGGCGGAGAACCGCGCCGACGAGCGGAAGATCGACGACCTCGAAGCCAGCCTCAGCAACGAGGAGGCGTTCACCGCGGCCACCGAGTCGCACGTCGTGGCCA
>DASZPL010000050.1:0-29673 GCA_035550315.1 Mycobacteriales bacterium
CGCAACACCTGGTCGCGCGTCTGTTGCAAACTAACCCCTGCCCGTCGGCCCACGGATGCCTCTCTCGACCCCGGCGGCGGCTCGACAACCCGCCGGTGAGAAAATAACATCTGTTCGTTATATTGCGGTGGCCTGCGAGGAGGCAGTGATGGGCCAGACCCGGAATGCAGGGCGCACAGTAGCGGCCCGCCGGATCGCGCTGGAGCCGACGTTCGCCGACGTGCCGCGCCACTTCGCGCAAGACGGCGACCTGATCAGCAGCCACCTGATCGCGGCACTGTCCTCGGTCTTCCCCGACGGCGAGGACTTCTTCATCCGGTCGGTCCGGCACTACCGCGACCAGATCACCGACCCGGTCCTCAAGCAGCAGGTCGCCGGCTTCATCGGCCAGGAGGTGACGCACGGCCGCGAGCACCGCGCCCTCAACGCGCGGCTCGACGAGCTCGGCTACCACACCAAGTTCGTCGAGCGGATGACGCGACGCGGGATCGCGTTCCGCGAGCGTCACGTGGCACCGATCGTGAACCTCGCCTCGACCGCGGCGCTCGAGCACTTCACCGCGACGCTGGCGGAACTGGTGCTGCGCGACCAACAGACGCAGGACTCGTTCGGCCACGACGCGGTGAAGAACCTCTTCCTCTGGCACGCGCTCGAAGAGGCCGAGCACAAGGCGGTGGCCTTCGACGTCTACCGGGCCGTCGGCGGCAGCGAACGACTGCGCATCTTCAACATGAAGGTCGCGCGCTACGGGTTCCTGATCGGTACGACGCTGCAGGTGCTGATCTCGCTGCTGCTGGACCGCGCGACGTACCGTCCTGGCGCGTTGCGAGCGAGCTGGCGGCGTGCCCGGCAGCAGCCGTTCTTCAGCCGCGAGATGTGGGAGATCTTGAAGCAGTACGAGCGCCGCGGCTTCCACCCGACCGACCGGCCGACCGACGAGCTGGTCGACGAATGGCGCGAGCGGCTGTTCGGCGCCCAAGGCACGCTGGCCGCCGCCACCCGCACCACCGCCGCCGCTTCCTAACACGGCGGCCCGCGGGGACACTGTCGCCTTGTGCAGCCGCTGACTGGTCACCATCACGTTGCGCTCAGCGTCTCCGACCTGAACGCGAGTGAGGAGTGGTACGCCCGCGTGCTTGGCTTCGTCGAGCTGTTGCGGGAAGCCGGCTCAACCCGCAAGGCCGTGGTCTTGCGGTTCGCGAACGGCGCGACGTCAGTTGGTCTGGTTCAGCACGAGGGGGAAGCGACCGACTTCGACCCGACGACGACTGGCTTGGACCACCTCGCATTCAGCGTTGCCACTCGTGCCGACCTCGACGGGTGGGCCGACCACCTGACCGCGTGCGGGGTGCCGCACTCCGGGCCACTCGAGGTGCCGCCCGGCGCGATCCTCAACTTCAAAGACCCGGACGGGATCACGCTTGCCCTGTTCTGGGACAAGCCCCGCTAGCCGAGCGTCCGAGTGAGGCGCAGCTTCGATTGCACGTGCTGGCCTTCCCAGTCATCCATGAGCCGCGCGCCGAAGCCATGCCGCTGCGCCGCAGCGATCAATGTCTCGGCACGGTAGTGAAATTCCTCGCGCAACCGGCCATATTCGGCGCCGGTCGTCCGATAGAAGGTGAAGTCGAAGAACGCGTCCGGCTTCATCAGCCGACCGACGTTGGCGAAGCACTCCTCAATGACCGGAAGCGGGCAGTGCGAGAAAACGCTGTGCGCGTGGATCACGTCGAATGATCGCTCCGGCAGGAACGCAAAGCGCATGTCGTCGACGATCGTGAGGTACGGCGATTTGCCGGTGAGCTCGCGGGCCACGATCGTGCGCTGCGCGGCGATGATCACCTCGGCCGAGATGTCGACGCCGTAATAGTTGCCGGCGTCGAGGTAGTCGATGAAGCGCCAACCCGCCCGCAAGTTGCCGCAGCCGATCTCGAGCATCCGATGCTGCGGCTGCAGGCCGTGCGCCTTGAGGTAGTCGAATTGCAGCCGACCGATCCGGCGCCAGGCACGCCGTTCGCTGTTGCCGACCGCGGTCGCCTGACCGCGCCGAAGGTCATCGGCAACGACCGCGCGGTAGTACCCAATGTGATCGCCGCGATGCCGCAGCCGTAGGGCGGCATCGCGCCGGAGTCGCTGCGCGTAACGCCGGGCCCGCTCCGGATGACGCAACCCATTGATAACGCGTCCAAGGAGCCGCCGTCGTACACGCATCAGCGGACTTTACGTCGTCCCGGCCCGACCGATCCGACGCACAACTGGTACGCCAGTGACGGCTGAGCGTCCGAAAGCCGCGAGTGGCGGCGCATGCGTTTCGGTTGTGCGCCAATCCGGGCGGCGTGACAGCCTTAACAGATGAGCGAGTTGTCGACGTTTGCGGAGTTGATCCCGCTCGACCACGGGCTTTGCGTGGTCAGCACGCTACGTCGCGATGGCAGCGTGCAGTCGTCGGTGGTCAACGCCGGCGTGCTCGACCACCCGACCACGGGCGACCAGGTGGTCGGGCTGGTCACCGCGGGCATCGCCCGGCGGCTGCGCAACCTGCGGGCGGATCCGCGGATCACGATCACCGCGCGGGCCGGCTGGCGCTGGGCGACGGCCGAGGGGCGCGCCGAGCTGATCGGCCCGGACGACCCGTACGCCGGCATCGACGCCGAGCGGCTCCGGCTGCTGCTGCGCGAAATCTTCCAAGCCGCCGGCGGCACGCACGACGACTGGGAGACCTACGACCGCGTCATGGCCGAGGAGCGGCGTACCGCGGTGTTGATCACATCGACGCGCGTCTACAGCAACCCGAGCTGATGACCCGCGACGACATCCTCGATCTCTGCACCAAGCAACCGGGTGCGGTCGAGGACTACCCGTTCGGCGAGGGCGTGGCGGTGTTCAAGGTCGGCGGCCGGATGTTCGCGCTGGTCCCGCTGGACGGCGACGAGAGTGTCAACCTGAAGTGCGACCCCGAGCTCGCGCTCGAGCTGCGCGCCCGGCATCCGGCGGTGCGCCCCGGCTACCACCAGAACAAGCGGCACTGGAACACCGTCGACCTCGATGGCTCGATCGACGACGCCGAGCTGCATGGAATGGTCGAGCACTCCTACGAACTGGTCGTCCGCGGCCTGCCGCGCGCGGTCCGCGACGAGCTCGCCACCGCCACGTCGTAGGCCGACGAGCCGGCCGCGACCTCGGCCCGCGACGGCTGCGCCCCGGGCAATGTCGCGTCGATCCCGAAGTGCGCGAGCAGCTCACGGGCGGTCGAGCTCGCCGCCGAGATCACCGGCAGCCCGACCGCGTCGGCCGCCGGCTGCAGCGCCTCCAGCGACGGCATCTGCACGCACGCCGAGAGGATCACGGCGTCGGCGCCGTCGGTGCGCACCCGGCCGAGGTGGTCCACCAGCCGCGACGGGTCGAGCGCGCCGACCGCGAGGTTGTCGTCGACTTCGAGGCTGAGCGAGTCGATCACGTCGAACCCGTACGCCTCGAGGTACGCCGCGACCTTCGCGGTCAGCGGTTTCATGTACGGCGCGATCATCGCCACTCGGTGCGCGTCGAGCTCCTGCAACGTCCGGACCAGCGCGCCCGCGCTGCTGACCACCGGCGCGTCGCAGCCCGCCGCCCGCAACCGGTCGGTCAGCCGCGCCTCGTGCGCGTCGTGGGCGCCGGCGCCTTCGGCCATGACGGCGACCAGGCAGGCATACGCGACGACCTCGACCCGGGCGTCGGCCAGCTCCGCGGCACACCGATCGCTCTCGCCCACCATCCGGCGCAGCGACTCGGCGTCCACCCGGTGCAGCACCGCCCGGCTGGAGTGAAAGGTGAACCGGCGGTCCGCGCCGTACTCCCCCAATAGCGCGGGTAACTCGGTCTCCATCGTGACGTTCGAGCTCGGGACGATGAGGCCTACCCGATGCCGATCGGCCATGGTTCACTCCCGTTGGATCGTGGGCGGCGCCAACGGCAGATGGACCGCCTTGGCCGATGTGGTTACTGTATACAACAGCCTGCCAGGAAGCGAGACGCGCGTGGAACCACTCACCGAAGCGCCGCTCGGTAGTCGCCACCGGCTCCTCGACGACATCGTCCGCGAGGAGATCCTGAAGCGGATCCTGACCGGCGACCTCGCCCCTGGCGAGCGGTTGGTCGAGACCTCACTGGCGGACGCGCTCGGTGTCTCCCGCGGCCCGGTCCGCGCCGCGATCCGCCAGCTGGAGCTGGAAGGCTTCGTCGTCATCTCCCCGCGCCGCGGCGCCTCCGTGGCCGCCGTCTCGGCGGCCGAGGCGCTGGAGTGCTACGAGGTCCGCGCCGTGCTCGAAGGGCTGTCGGCCAGCCTGGCCGCACTGCGCCGCAGCGACGCGGATATCGAGCGGCTGCGGGAGATCCTCGCCGACGGTGACCAGATGCTCGCGCAGGACCGGTGGGACCAGTTGAGCCAGCTGAACAACCGGTTCCACGTCGCGCTCGCGGAGGCCGGCGGCAACAACCAGCTGGTCCAGCTGATGCAGCAGTACGCGAAACGGATCGCATGGATCTTCTCCCGGTCCGCCGAGCAGCGTGGCGCCGAAGCCTGGCGCGAGCACGCCGGCATCGTCGAGGCCGTCGTGCAACGCGACGCGACGCTGGCCTCCAACCGGGCGCAGGGCCACATCTCGGCCTCCCGCGAGCGGTTCGTGCTGACGACCCCGGTCGCCCCCGATCCGACGATTCCCAAACCGCTGCCGGCAGCCGCCGAGGTGGAAACCCTGAGCGCATCGTGAGGGTCCCGTGTCCCCGACCGCGGTAGTCGTCGGCACGTCGATCGGCGGCATCCGCACCGCCCAGGCGTTGCGGCGCAACGACTATCCCGGCGACATCGTGCTGCTCGGCGAGGAGACCGAGCTGCCCTACGACAAGCCGCCGCTGTCCAAGGAACTGCTGGCCGGTACGTCGACCACCGAGCGGGTCCGACTGCTTGCGGAAGACGCCGCCGACCAGCACTTCCGGGTGCTGCTCGGCCGGCGCGCCGAAGCACTCGACATCGCCAACCACGCCGTCGTCACCGACGAGGGCCCGGTGCGCTACGACCACCTCGTGATCGCGACCGGCGCACGAGCGCGCCCGTCACCGTGGGGCGACGGGCCGGGCATCCACCTGCTGCGCACGATGAGCGACGCGCAGCAGCTGCGGCAGACCCTCGCCGACGTCGGCTCGCTGCTGGTCGTCGGCGGTGGCTTCATCGGCGCCGAGGTCGCGTCGACCGCGCAGCACTACGGCGTCGAGGTCACGCTCGTCGACCCGCTCGAGCGACCGCTCGGCCGGGCTGTCGGCCCGACCATGGGCCAGTTGCTCTGCGACCTGCACCATCGGCACGGCGTCGCGACGCACTTCGGCGCCGGCGTCGAGTCCGTCACCCCGGCGGCGCACGGCCTGCAGGTCGTCGCCACCGACGACACCAGCTTCACCCCCGACGCGGTACTGGTAGCGATCGGCGCCGTACCGAACGACGACTGGTTGCAGTCATCCGGGCTGCTGGTCGACAACGGCGTGATCTGCGACGAGCACTGTCGCGCGGCCGGCGCCTCCGACATCTATGCGGTCGGTGACGTCGCCCGGTGGTTCCACCCGCGGCACGAGGCGCACACCCGGGTCGAGCACTGGACCAACGCGGTCGAGCAGGCGCTGTGCGTCGCGCACAACATCTGCCATCCCGACGAACTACGTACCTACGCGCCGGTCGAGTACGTGTGGAGCGACCAGTACGACTGGAAGCTGCAGTTCGCCGGCCGCACCGACCAGGGCGGTCACGAGGTTCAGATCGGCGACGTCGACACCGACGGCCGGCTGGCTACGTTGTACGGCGACGCGGACGGCGAGCTGATCGGAGCCGCCACGATCAACTGGCCCAAGGCGATGGCGACCTGCCGTCGCCGACTGCTCGACCGGGTCAGCGTCGACGAGATGCGCGAGGCGCTCGGACCGGCCGGTCGGTGACGCCCCACCCCCGCAGCCAGCGCCCGCCCGCCCAGCAACCCGAAGGATCCGAGCCGTGCTCGACGCCGCAGTAGTCGCGACGGTCTTCGGACTCATCTTCCTCGGTGAGCTGCCGGACAAGACCGCGGTCGCGAGCCTGGTGCTCGGCACCCGCTTCCCGACCCGGTGGGTGTTCACCGGCGTGGCCACCGGGTTCCTGGTGCACGTCGTCATCGCGGTGACCGCCGGCTCGCTGCTCACCCTGCTGCCCCGCCGGCTGGTGGAAGCCGTCGTCTCGGTGCTGTTCCTGCTGGGCGCGGTGCTGATCTGGCGCGAAGGCACGGAGGAGGTCGAAGTCGAGGAAGAAGTCGTCGACGCGGTGCCGCCGACCGCCGGGTTCTGGCGGGTCGCGAGCCTCGGCTTCGGCGTCATCTTCGTCGCCGAGTGGGGCGACCTCACGCAGATCCTGACCGCGAACCTGGCGGCTAAGTACGACGACCCGCTGTCCGTCGGGCTCGGCGCGGTGCTCGGGCTGTGGGCGGTCGGCCTGCTCGCGGTGCTCGGCGGCAAGGCGATCATCCGCGTGCTGCCGGTGCGGACGATCACGCGCGTCGCCGCCGTCATCATGGTCGGGCTGGCGATCTACAGCATCGCCAAGGCGATCAGCGGCTAAGCGGTCGGTCGCGCAACGCGATGACCGCCTCCACCTCGACCGGCATGTTCAGCGGCAGCTCCGACGTCCCGATCGCGGAGCGCGCGCACCGGCCGGCGTCGCCGAACACCTCGACGATCAAGTCCGAGAACCCGTTGAGGACCTCTGGTTGTCGGTCGAAGTCGGTGGCCGACCGGACGAAGCCGAGCAGCTTGATCCATCGGTCGATCCGGTCCAGGTCGCCGAGCTCCTGCACCAGCCGGCTCAGGCAATACAGTCCGGCCAGCCGGGCCGCGGCGTACCCGTCGTCGATGCTCATGTCGTCACCGACCCGGCCGACGACGCCGATCGGTCCGACGCCGGACACGAACGCCAAGTCGCGGTGCGCGGTGATGATCGCGCGATTCGCCTGCATCGGCAGCGGCGGCACCTCCGGCAGCTCGATGCCCAGCTCGGCCAGCCGGTCCGCGATCCGCCCCATCTAGCGGTTGTCCCGGTTGCGCTCGTCGAGCAGCTGCACCGCGGCGTAGATCGCCTCCAGGGCCGGTACGTCGACGCCGACCAGCCCGGCCATCTCGATCGGCGCGGCCATCAACGCGTCCAGCTCCAGCGGCTTGCCGGCCTCGAGGTCCATCAACATCGACGTCTTGTGGTCGCCGACCCGCTCGGCGCCGGCCAGCCGGCGTTCGATCGAGATCTCCGGCTCGGCACCGAACGCCCGCGCGATCGACAGCGCCTCCTCCATCATCGTGACGGCGAGCCGGCGGGTCTGCGGGTTGCGCGCGATCTGCTCCATCGTCGCGCCGGTCAGCGCGCTGATCGGGTTGAACGTGCAGTTGCCCATCAGCTTCAGCCAGATGTCCTTGCGCAGCTGCGGCTCGACCGGGCACTTCAGCCCGCCGGCGACCATCGCCTCGCTGAACTCCGTGCAGCGCGGCGAGATCGTGCCGTCGGGCTCGCCGATCGAGAACCTGGTGCCTTCGACGTGGCGGATCACGCCTGGGCGCTCGATCTCGGTGGAGCAGTAGACGACGCAGCCGATCGCCCGCTCCGGCGCGATGACGGCGCTGACCGAGCCGTCGGGGTCGACCGACTCCAGCCGGGTCTCGGCGTACTGGCCGGCGAGGCCGTGGAAGTACCACGCCGGGATGCCATTCTGGGCGGGGACGATTGCCGTGGCGTCGCCGAGCAGCGGCTCGATCAGCGGCGCCGCGGCGGCGTAGGAGTAGGCCTTTAGCCCAAGGAAGACGACGTCGACCGGGCCGACCTCGGCGGCGGAGTCGGTGACGTGCGGGTGCGCGTCGAAGTCGCCGCGCGGGCTGAGCACGCGCACGCCCTCGTCCCGCATCACCTGCATGTGCTGGCCGCGGGCGATCAGGTGCACTTCGCTGCCGCCGCGGTCGAGCGCCGCACCGACATACGCGCCGATCGCGCCGGCGCCGACGACTGCAACCTTCACGAGTTGACCAGGTCCGCCAACAGCCGTCGCTGGATCTTGCCGGTCGGCCCCTTCGGGATGGCGTCGCGGATGGCGATCGACGCCGGCACCTTGAACCCGACCAGATGGCTGGCGCAGTGTGCCGTCAGCTCGGCCGCCGTCACGTCCGACTTCGGCACGACGACCGCCTCCACCCGCTCGCCGTACTTGTCGTCCGGCGCGCCGTAGGCCGCCGCCTCCGCAACCGCGGGGTGCTCGAGCAACACCGCTTCGACTTCGTACGGCGAGATCTTCTCGCCGCCGCGGTTGATGATCTCCTTGATCCGGCCGACCAGCGTGAGGTAGCCGTCGTCGGACAGCACGCCGACGTCGCCGGTGCGGAACCAGCCGTCGCGGAAGCTCGCGGCGTTCGCCTCCGGGTTGTCGAGGTAGCCGTCGACCACCGACGCGCCCTTCACCGA
This sequence comes from Mycobacteriales bacterium, assembly GCA_035550315.1. GTDB lineage: Bacteria > Actinomycetota > Actinomycetes > JAFAQI01 > JAFAQI01 > DASZPL01. The sequence goes on from DASZPL010000050.1 coordinate 8,489, forward strand.
CACCTCGCCGGAGATGCCCGGCGCGACCGGCCGCCAGTCGTCGTCGAGGATCGCGACCTCGATCCCGGTGGCCTGACCCACCGACCCCGGCCGGCGCTCGCCCGGCGGCAGCGGGTTGGACGCCATCTGGTGTGACGCCTCGGTCATGCCGTAGGCCTCGACCAGCGGCACGCCGATGACCGACTCGAACTCCCGCCACAGCGGCGGCGGCAACGTCGCCGAGCACGACCGGACGAACCTCAGCTTGTGCCCGACGTGACGCTCGTCGGCGCAGGTCTGCAGCACGATGTGGTGGATCGTCGGGACGGCCGTGTACCAGGTCGCGCCGTAGTCCTTCACGTTCGGCCAGAACTCGCCCGCGCTGAACCGCGGCGGGATCACGATCGACCCGCCGGCGGACAACGACGCGAGCACCGCCGCGACCAACCCGTGGATGTGGAACAGCGGCATCACGCAGTAGCAGACGTCGTCCGGACCGAGCTGGTAGGTCGCCGCGACGTTGCGCGCGCTGCGGGCCAGGTTGCGCTGCGCCAGCGGCACCGTCTTGGGGCGGCTGGTCGTGCCGCTGGTGTGCAGCAGCAGCGCGATCGCGTTGCCGTCGGTTTGCGGGGTGCTGGCGACCGGCGTCGCACCGTCGATGACGACGTGGCCGCCGACGTCGGTGAGCTCGGCGTGCGGGATGCCGAGCTGTGACGCCGCCTCGGTCGCGGCGCCCGTGGCGGGCTCGCCGTACAGCAAGAACCCGACCTTCAGGTCCTCCAGCTCGCCGCGCACCTCACCGGCGGAGAACGCCGGGTTGAGCGGCGCGACCGCCGCGCCGAGCGACACGATCGCCAGGAATGCGACGACCAGCCGAGGGCTGTTGGCGAGCACCATCCCGACCCGGTCACCCGCACCGACCCCGAGCCCGGCGAGCTGGTCGGCGACCCGTTGCACTTCCTCGCGCAGCCCGCGGTGCGACAGCCGCTGACCCGACGCGGCGTCGATCAGCGCCGGTGCGTCGTCTCGTCGCTGCAGCAGGTCAAGCAGCGCCCCCGTCTCGCTCATCTCAGGTCCTTCCGCTGTTCGGTTGTTGTGCGCGCTGGCGTTTCGCTGCTTGCTGGCGGTCGATCAACGCCTGTACGGCGGCGAGGTGCTCGGCGGTGCCGTGCAGCTCGGCCTGCATCTCGGCCGCGGCGTCGAGCACCTCGTCGAAGCTGCCGGTCTGGGCGTTGCGCAGCAACCGCTTCGTGTAGCGGGTGGCGAGGCCGGGCTGCGACGCGATTGTCCGCGCCAGGTCGAGTGCGGCGGGCAGCAGCGCGTCGGCGTCGTACACGTCCAGCACCACACCGAGCCGCACCGCCTCGTCGGCGTCGATCACCCGGCCGGTGAACGCCAGCTCGGCGGCGCGCTGCTCCCCGACCACCCGGGGCAGCAGCCAGGACCCGCCGTCACCGGCCACCAGCCCGAGGGTGACGAAAGTCTCGCCGAACTTCGCCGTCCGCGCGGCCAGCCGCAGATCGCAGGCCAGCGCGAGGTCGAAGCCGGCGCCGATCGCCGGGCCGTTGACCGCCGCGACGCTCGGCATCGCCAGGCCGTGCACCGCCCGGATCAGCGTCTGGATGCCGCTGCGGTACGCCGCCGCGATCTCGGCCGGAGATCCGGCGAACATGCCCTCGCGGTCGAGCATCTTGCGGACGTTGCCGCCGGCCGAGAACGCCGAGCCGGCGCCGGTCAGCACGACCGCGCGAATGCTTGGGTCGGCGTTGAACGCGGCGCAGGCCGCCGGCAGCTCGGAGACGATCGGCTCGTCGGAGATGACGTTGCGCGTCTCCGGCCGGTCGAGCGTGACGATGGCGATGCCGTCGTCGATGCTGACCGACAGGCTCTCGAAGTCGCCGGCCGCCGGCGCGGCCGCGCTCATCCGAGGCTCGCCAGGAAGGCCGCGTTGATCCGCGCGGACAGCTCGTCGGTCGATGCGACCGGGTCACCGGGCGCCGCCATGTCATAGGTCAGCGGGCCGTCCTGCAGGGCGTGGCTGACCGCGGCGCGCACCTGCGCCGCCCACTTCTCGGTCTCCGGGAACCACTCGAGCAGCATCGCCAGCGCGAGGTAGCCGCCGCACGGGTTGACCCGGTTCTGCCCGGCCCGCTTCGGCGCCGAGCCGTGCACCGGCTCGAACAGGCCGGCGCACCGGCGAGGGTCGCCCGGTGTGGTCGGGCGCACCGACGCCGAGCCGCAGAGCGCGATCGAGCCGACCCGGCCGCACGCGAGGTCGCTGAGGATGTCGCCGAACAGTCCTTCGGTGACCAGCACCGCCGACGGGGGCACGCCGGCGCCGAGCTCGAACGCCATCCGGTCGACGTACACGTGCCGCACCGGGATGTCGTGCGCGGCGGCGACCTGGCTCACCACCTGCCGCCACAGCCGGCTGGTCGCGAGCAGGTTCGCTTTGTCCACCGACAGCAACGGCGTCTCGGACAGCGCGACGTAGCCGGCCGCAATCTCGGCCAGCTCGCGGATCCGCTCGGGGCTCAGCTCAAGCAGGTCGGAGGCGGGTTGGCTGCCGTCGCTCTCCTGCCGGCCGGCCGATCCGTAGGCGCCGCCGAGCAGGTTGCGTACGACGGTAAGCGGCTGCTCGTCGCCTCGCCAGACCTGGCGGATGCTGACCCGCAGGTCGAAGTGCTCGCGCAACCCGATCAGGCTGAGCTCGGGCCGGTAGCCGGGGACGTCCACCCCTGGATGGTCGCCGACGGCGCCGAGCAGGATCGCGTCGGACTGCTCGCAGGCCTCGACCGTCTTGGCCGGCAACCCGTCGCCGAGGCTGCCGAACGCCGACGCGCCGACCGGCCAGGGCCCGGTGACCGAGACGACGTCGCGAGCCGCGAGCGCGTCGAGCAGTCGGGCGGGACCGTCGAGCACCTCCGGCCCGACGCCATCCCCGGGCAGCAGCGCGATGCTGATCATGGTTTGAGTAGTTCCTCGCCGTTCTTCTCGGTGATCAGGTCGAGCGTGGCACCACCGAGCGCCGACTCGGTGGTGGTCAGCCAGCTGTCGATCCCCGGGTCAATGTCGGGATGGTCGACGTGGCCGAGGTCGCTGCCGAAGACCAGCAGCGAGTGCGGGTAGTCCGCGGCCAGCCGGTCGGTCGCGGGCCGACCGCCGGTCGCGGTCAGGTCGGCCAGCACGCCGATCTCGACGTACACCCCGAGCTCGACCAGCGCGTCGACGTGGTCGTCGCGCCAGCCGAGGAAGTCCATCAGCGGGTGGTTGACGAGAAACCGCTGCACGCCGTGTGCCCGCGCGGCCCGGAAAGCGGTGATCGCCTCGTCGATCGACACGTGGCCCGACGCCAGCACCATGTCGTGGGCCGCGACGACCTCGAACACGTCCTCCCACTCGGGCAGCAGCTCGCCGTCGCGGCAGACCGGCACTGCGCGGAAGTCCATGCTGCGGTGCACCCGCAGCTCGGGTGAGGTTTGCGCGGCGCGATGCGCCTCGGACGACACCGTCGGCAGCCAGACCACCCGGGCGCCGAACGAAGCCGCGACGCTGACCGCGTCCGGGTTGGCGCCGCCGACGGGGGAGTTCAACACGATCGATCCGACCGCACCGTTGCCGACCAGATTCGCCCGCGCCGCCGTGCTCCCCTCGTGTGCCTTCAGCACGTAGGTGCCGATGCCGGCGGCGGCGAGCAGCGGACCGATCTCGAGGTCGGTGTGGTGGCGGGGCAGCAGGCTGGGCGAACTGTGGACGTGCAGGTCGACGATCACGCCAGCACCCAGCTCTCCAGCCGCTCGGCGTCGTCCAGCTCCCGGCGGCGGACCTTGCCGACGCCGTCGTCGCGGGGCATCAGCTTCAACCGGACCAGCAGGCTCGGCCGCATGAACGGCGGCAGCTCGTCGCGGACCGCGCGGATGGCGTCGACGTCGATCGCTTCGCCGGTGACGAACAGCACCACCTCGTCGTCGCCGAGCTCACCCGCCTGCCGCCAGATCGCAAGGTCGTCGATGCCGCCGACCTTGGCGAAGACGTTCTCGACGTAGCCGATCGGCACGAACTCGCCCTTGACGCGGATCGACTCGGCGCGGCGCTCGATGAAGACCAGGTTGCCCTGCTCGTCCACCCGGCCGAGGTCTCCGGTCGCGAACCAGCCGTCCGCGTCGAACGGCCGGATCAGTTCGCCGCGCCGCCGGTAGCCGTCGAACAGCACGTTCGGCCGCAGCGCCCTGACGTAGATCTCGCCGTCGTCGTCGACCCGCCACACCACCTCGTGCCGGGCGCGCCCGCCGTAGCGCGACATGCCTTCCGGTAGGTCGGCGACCTCGCCGCGGCGCCACAGCCACAGGTGGCTCAGCCCACCGGCCTCGGTCGAGCCGTACGCCGAAACCCCGAGCGGCACCGCGAACTGATCGAGGAACTCGGCGTCGGCGAAGAACGTGATCCGCACCGAGTGGCCAGCCGCGTCGGCGGGCGTGCCGGTGCGCTTCAGGATCTCCACCGGCGGGCCGTGCAGCACCAGCGCGGTCACCCCCTCGGCGCGGACCTCCGACCAGAACCGGCTCGCCGAGAACCGCTGGCTGCTGAGCACGCCGGCGCGCCCGACCAGCCCGCCGATCACGCCGTAGCCGAGCGGGTTGATGTGAAACAGCGGCAGCGGCGCGAAGACCACGTCGCGCTCACTGAACGACATCGAGTCGGCGATGAACCGCCCCAGCCGCAGGAAGTACTCGTGGGTCTGCGCGCAGAACTTCGGCGTACCGGTCGTGCCCGAGGTGTGCATGTAGCCGGCGGTGTCGGACGGCTGCCGCGCCAGCCCGGGCAGCGGACCCGACTGCGGTGGCGCGGCGTGGACGGCGCCGCCCGCCGTGATCTCGCCGTCGCTCGCGCGGCTGGCGTCGAGGTGGCGCAGCTGCGGTCCGACCGACGGCTGCGGCTCGGTGCCGATCCAGGTGATGGCGTCCGGCTCGAGGTCGCTGACCATCTCGGCGAGCAGCTCGGGCGGGTACGTCGGGTTCAGCAGCGCGGTCTCGACGCCGGCGAGTTGCAGCGCCATCCAGATCGCGAGATACGACCGGCTGTTGGTGCCGATGACCGCGACCCGCTGGCCCGGCTGCACCGCGAGGTCGCCGAGCAGCGTCGCGAGCCGGGCGGCGCGGTCGAACGCGTCGCGGAACGGCTCATGGTCGCCGACCAGGCCGAACGGGCGGTCGCCACAGGTCTGCCGCCGGTCGACCAGCAACTCGGAGAGATTGTTCATTCCAATCCCTCGAGGTGCTCGCCGCGGAGCACCCGGCGGGCAATGTAGTTGCGCAGCACCTCGACCGAGCCGCCGGCGATCCGCAGCACCTTCACGTCGTGCAACAACTGACCGAAGTCGACGTCGTGGTAGAGCGCGTGGCCGCCGGTGAGCGCGAACGCGTCATTGACCGCGCGCTCGGCGGCGTCGATGGCGAGCTTCTTCGCCAGCGACGTGGGCAACGCCGGGTCGGCGCCCTGGTCGAACACCGCCGCGGCGCGGTTGCGCGCGAGCGACGCGGCGTACAAGTCGCTGTAGCGGTCGGCCATCGTCCATTGAATGCCTTGAAAGTCGGTGACCACGTTGTCGCCGACCTGGCGGTGCGCGGCGTAGCGCGCGGCGTGCGTCAGCGCCCGCCGGCCAAAGCCGATCAACTCCGAGGCGTTGCCGAGCCGGCTGACGTTGAACGTCGTCAGGAACGTGTCCATCCCGCGGCCGGGCGGGCCCAGACTCGCCGAGGCCGGCAGCCGCACGTCGTCGAAGTACATGTCGGCGGTCGGGATCAGCCGCAGCCCGATCGGGTCGGTCTGCTTGGACTTCACGCCGGGCAGGTCCATGTCGACGAGGAACGACGACAAACCTTCCTCGGCCATCGCGAAGACCAACGTGACGTCGCACTGGTGGCCGAGGTTCACGTGGGTCTTGCGGCCGTTGAGGATCCAGTCGCCGCCGTCGCGCTTCGCGGTTGCCTGCATCAGCTTCAGCGACGATCCGACGCCGGGCTCGGAGATCGACTCGGAGAAGATCGCCTCGCCGCGCGCGATCGGGCCGAGGTAGCGCTCCTGCTGCTCCTCCGTGCCCCAGTCCATCAGCCAGCGCTGGCCCTGGATCGAGATCTGCGGTGACACCAGGTTGTGACGCGCGACCTCTTCTTCGATCACGCAGTACTCCGCGACCCCGCCGCCGAGACCGCCGACGCCGGTCGGCGCGAACGGTCCGACCCAGCCGCGCCGCCCCATCTCCTGGAAGATCTCGGCCGGGAACTCGCCCAACTTGGTGCACCGCTGCAGCTCGTCGTGCGCGGACTCGGCGAGCTCGGCGGCGGCGCGGCAGAAGTCGTCGAGCCAGCCGTCGAGGTTCAGTTGCAGGCCGTCATACATCGGCGCCCCCCTCGACGAGAGCGGCGCCGCCACTGCGCGGATCACTGGCGACCGTCCATCGCCCGCGCGTGCACGCGGCGACCTGCAACCCGCCGCCCACCGACTCCATTCGGCGCACGGCGTAGCCGGCGACCCGGTCTCGGTTCGACCACTCGATGCCGGGCTCGGCGAACATGAACCACTCCTGGCCGATGCCGCCCGGCACGCCGAACCGGTCGCCTTCGGGGCAGACGAACCAGCGCGGCCCGGTGGCGACCGCCGGCGCGTCGGCGCCCAGCCGGAACCGTTGCGCCGACTGGGCGAGCCACTGCACCTGGCGGTCGCCGCCCGGCGTCGCGACCATCATGGTGCGGTCGCCGTCGCGCAGCAGGGCGGCGCTCAACGTGTGCGGCAGCACCGCGCCGGGCTGCGGGTTGGCAGCCGGCAGGTCGGCTCGGGTCGACAGCGACGTGCCGACCCGATTGCCGAACGCGACGCCGCTGTCACCGGCGACCCAGCCGCTGCCGAACTGCACGCCCGCCAGGCTGTGTACGACGGCCGCCACGCCGACGCCGTCGGTGGCGACGCTCGCGGCCGTACCCGGTACGCCGACGACGCAGCGGTCGGTCAGTTCGCGTTCGATGACGTTGGCCGTCGCCTCCGCGAACGCGTCACTGCCAGGGTCGGCGTCGGCGGGCGCCGCCGCCACCAACCGCGGGACGATGCCGCCCTGGCTGGGCGCGCCGGGCACGGCGACCGTGAGGTCGGGGAAGGTGTGGACCGAGGCCGGCGTCTCGGCGGCCTGCACGGCGGCGAGGTCCTCGGTCGAGAGGTAGCCACCGGCCTCGGCGGCGGCCTTGACCAGCTCCTGACCGAGCTGCCCGTCGTACAGCTCCAGGGCGCCGTGCTCGGCGATCCGCTCCAGCGTGCGACCCAGCGGCCGGCAGGCGACCGAATCGCCGGCGGCCGGCGGGTTGGGTTGCTCGAGGAACGCGGCGAGCGCGGCGCCGTGCCCGCGGTCGACGACGCTGGCATAGCTCTTCGCCATCCACGGCGTCACCGCGTGACCGGACGACCGCGCGATCGCCGGCACCAGCAACTCCTGCCACGACAGCCGTCCCGCCGCGCGCCACGCCGCGTGGGCGCCGGCGAGTGCGCCGGGCACGACCGCCGCGGTCGGGCCGCTCGCCGTGATCGGGCCCTCGACCGGGAAGCCCAGCGGCACCCGCGACCAGCCGCCGAAGACGGTGACGTCGTCACCGTCGGCGTACATCAGGAACAGGTCGCCGCCGGGCCCGCACAGCGGGCCGTTGACGACCCACTGGGTGAACGCCATCGCCAGCGCAGCGTCGACGGCGGAGCCGCCGGCGGCGAGCGCCTCCAGGCCGACCTGCGCAGCTTCTGGATGTCCCGATGCGACGGCTCTAACGGCAGTTGTCTCGGCAGCGGCCACTACGCGAAGACGCTCGCTCCGGCCATCGCCGCGATCTCGTCCTGGTCGGGGATCCCGCCGCTCGCGCCGACGGCGCCGACCAGCTCGCCGTCGCGGAACAGTGGGACGGCGCCCTTGCCCACGACGTAGTTGCCGAGGCCGATGACGCTCTGCGCGAAGAACGGCCGCTGCGCCCAGCCCTGCTCGCGGTCGGCCGAGGTCTTGCCGAACGCCGCCGACGTCCGTGCCTTGCGCCAGGCGATCTCCGAGACGATCCACGGTGCGTCGTCGGCCCGCTCGAAGGCGACGATCTGGCCGGCGTAGTCGACGACGGCAATCGCCATGCCGACGCCCTGCTCCTTCGCCGACTCGAGCCCGGCACGGATGATCGCGCGAGCTTCCTCTAAGCGAATCTTCGACATCTGTGTTGGTTCCTTTCGGCGTTACGCGGTGGGGCGGCGAAGGTAGACCGCCTTTTTCTTGGTGAAGAAGTCGAGCGACACCTCGCCGCCCTCGCCCGGGCCGACGCCGGAGTGCCCCCATCCCCGCAGCGGGATGTGGAACGGCGTCCCGGTCAGCGGGACGTTGACCTTCACCAGGCCGGCGTTGGCCCGCGACCAGAACGTCTTGGCGACCTCGAGGTCGTTGGTCACGATGCCGGCGGTCAGGCCGTAGGCGGTGGCGTTCGCCTGGTCGATCGCTTCCTCGATCGAGCCGACGGTCTCGATCGTGATGACCGGACCGAAGATCTCCTCTTCGATCAGCTCGCCGCCAGCCGGATTGACCAGCAGCGTCGGCGACATCCGGCCGTCGCCCCAGTCGGCGTCGACGACCTCGCTGACCTGGTCGCGGTTGCGGGCGATGGTGTCGCGGATCTTGTCGAACTCGCTGGTGGACGACAGGATGCCGTACTCCCCGGCCGGTGCACTGTCGATCCGCTCGCGCAGCCGGTCGAGCAGCCGCGGCGCGATCGACTCGTGCACCAGCAGCCGGCCGCAGGAGGTGCAGATCTGGCCGTTGTTGCGGAACGACGAGGCCCACACGACGTCGGTCGCCAGGTCGAGGTCGGCGTCCGCCCAGACGACCAGCGCGTTCTTGCCGCCGAGCTCGGCTTGGAACGGCACCTCGACCGGCAGCAGCTGGCGGATCACTTCGGCGGTCGGGTAGGAACCGGTGAGGCTGACGCCGCCCAGCCGGGGGTCGCGGAACAGCGCCTCCTGGATGACGCTGCTCTGGCCAAGGATGACGCTCATCACGCCGTCCGGCAGGCCCGCGTCGGCGAGCGTCCGGCCGATCGCGAGCCCGCACAGCCCGGCGTTGGTCGCCGGCTTGAACAGCACGGTATTGCCGGTCGACAGCGCCGCGGCAATCTTGCGCATCGGCAGCGTGAACGGGAAGTTCCACGGCGTGATCAGCGCGACAACGCCGAGCGGTTCGACGATGGTGAAGACATCCTCGCCGGTGTCCGTCAACCACGCGTCGCCGGTCTTGCGGTACGGCGCTTGCGCGAAGTAGTCGAGGATCGCGGCGCCCTTGCCGACCTCGGTCGCCGCCTCGCCGCGCGGCTTGCCCATCTCGTCGGAGATGATCGCGCCGATCTCCTCGGCACGTTCCCGGAACAACGTGGCCGCGCGCTGCAGGATGCCGGCGCGCTCCGAGGGCAGCATCGCCTTCCAGGCCGGCAGCGCGGCGCTCGCCCGGTCGAACGCCGTCGTCACGTCGGCTGCGGACGCGCTCGCCACCCGACCGATGACGGCGGCGTTCTGCCGGGAGGTCAGCTCCAACGTCGGGCCGCCGCCACCGACCGGCTCGCCGGCCAGCAGGATGCCGTACTCCGGCGGCTGATCGACCGAGATCGTCTCGAGGAGAGTCATGTCGTTCCTCCGTCGGATGGCGCGGCCGCGGCGACCGGCTCCGTGGCGCCTTGCGCCACCCAGCACGCCACCTGGTGACCGGGAGTCAGCTCGACCAGCGGCGGCCGCTCGACCTTGCACCGCTCGACCGCGAGCGGGCAGCGGGTGTGGAACCGGCAGCCCGACGGCGGCGAGATCGCGCTCGGCGGGTCGCCGTGCAGCAGCACCCGCTCCGGTCGCTGCACCGTCGGGTCCGGGATCGGTACGGCGCTGAGCAGGGCCTGCGTGTAGGGGTGCCGCGGGTCGCTGTAGAGGCTCTCTTTGGTGCCGATCTCGACGACGTGGCCGAGATACATCACCGCGACCCGGTGCGCGATGTGCTTCACGACCGCCAGGTTGTGCGCGATGAACAGATAGGAGAGCCCGAGCTCGGCCTGCAGCTCCTGCATCAGGCTGACGACCTGCGCCTGGATCGAGACGTCCAGCGCCGAGACCGGCTCGTCGGCGACGACGAACTTCGGTCGGAGCGCGAGCGCGCGCGCGATCACGATGCGCTGCCGCTGCCCGCCGGAGAAGGCATGCGGGTAGCGGTCGCCGGCGGCGCGGGGCAGCCGCACCATCTCGAGCAGCTCGTCGACGGCCTTCCGCAGCTCGGGGCCCTTGGCGACGTGGTGCACCCGCAGCGGCTCGGCGATGATCTCGCGCACCTGCCAGCGCGGGTTCATCGAGCTGTAGGGGTCCTGAAAGATCAGCTGCATGTCGCGGTGCAGCTCGCGCCACCGGCGGGTCGACGAGTTGGTGATGTCGGCGCCGTCGAAGGCGAGCGTGCCGCCGGCCAGTGGCACCCGGCCGAGCAGCGCGCGGCCGAGCGTCGTCTTGCCGCAGCCGGACTCGCCGACCAGGCCGAGCGTCTCGCCGGTCCAGATGTCGAGGTCGACGTGGTCGACCGCGCTCACGGTGCGCTTCTTCGTCGTCCCCTTGGTGCGGCTGCGCACCTGGTACTGGACGCTCAGATCGCGACCCTGCAACAGCGGAGCGGCGCCGCGCGGCATCGGCGCACCGCTGGTCGACACTCCGCCGGAGGACACCGGCTGCACCACACTCATCGTGTGTCCCCCGTGCGCTTCCAACACGCCACCCAGCGGCGGTCTCCGACTTGCAACAGCTCGGGCACCTCGTGGGTGCAGCGGTCACCGGCCTCACTGCACCGCGGGCTGAACGGGCAGCCCGGGACGGCGTCGGCGTGCGGCGCCGGATCGCCGGCGATCGACGACAGCCGGTCGCGGACCGTGTCGACCCGCGGCGACGACGCGATCAGGCCGGCACTGTAGGGATGCAGCGGATCGGCGAACATCGACTCCACCGGCGACCGCTCGACGATCCGCCCGGCGTACATCACCTGCACCCGGTCGCAGAACTCGGCGACCACGCCGAGGTCGTGCGTAATCATCATGACCGCGACGTCGAGCTCTTTGGACAGGTTGCTCAGCAGCTGCAGGATCTGCGCCTGGATGGTGACGTCGAGGGCGGTCGTCGGCTCGTCGGCGATCAGCAGCTTCGGCTCGGCCGCCAGCGCGATGGCGATCATGACGCGCTGCCGCATGCCGCCGGAGAACTCGAACGGGAACTGCTTCAGCCGTTCCTGTGGCGACGGGATGCCGACTAGCTCGAGCAGCTCGAGTGCGCGCAGCTTGGCCTCGGCCCGGGTCTTGCCGAGCCGCTTGGTGAGCACCTCGCAGATCTGCCGCTCGACGGTCATCAGCGCGGTCAGCGACGACATCGGGTCCTGGAAGATCATCGCGATCTCCCGGCCACGGACCGACTCCGCGACGCCTGGCTCGGCGAGGTCGCGACCACACCAGCGGACGGTGCCGCCGACGATCCGCCCGGGTGCCTGCACGAGCCCCATCGCCGCAAGCGCCGTCACGCTCTTGCCTGAGCCGGACTCCCCCACCACGCCGATCCGCTCGCGGGCGCCGACGTTCATGGTCACGCCTTTGACGCCGTAGATCGGACCGCCGCGGGTCGGGAAGGCGACCGACAGGTTGTCGATCTCGAGCAGGCGGTCGGGGCGGCCGGTCGGCTCGACGCCGCCGGTCGCCTGCGCAGCAGCCGTGGTCATCCCGCCACCTTTGCCAGCTCGTCGAGTTGCTTGCCGAACCGACGCTCGCGTTGCTTCGGGTCGGCGTAGATCCGCAGCCAGCTGGCCAGCAGGTTCGCGCTCAGCACGGTGAGGCAGATCGTGATGCCGGGGATCGCGACCAGCCAGCCGTCGGTCGTCAGGTAGTCCTGTCCCTGGCCGATGATCAGCCCCCACGACGACTCGGGCGGCTGCACGCCGTAGCCGAGGAACGACAGCGATGCTTCCGCCAGGATGATGCGGGCGAACTCCAGGACGAGCAGCGTCAGCACCGGCGAGGCGATGTTCGGGATGATGTGCCGGATCATGATGCGGAACGACTTGACCCCGGAGATCTCGGCGGCCTCGATGTACTCGCTGGATTTCACGCCGAGCACGAGGCCGCGCACGATTCGCGCGTAGACCAGCCAGCCGTTGATGGCGAGCACGATCACCAGCAACTTCACGCTCGGGCCGATGGTGTAGAGGATGATCAGCGCCAGCAGCAAGCCGGGGAACGCGAGCTGGGTGTCGGCGAACCGCATGATGATCCGGTCGGCCCAGCCGCCGAAGTACCCCGAGATCAGGCCCATGAAGACACCGAGACTGCCGGCCAGGGCGACGACCGAGCACGCGACGATCATCGTCACCCGGGCACCGAAGAGCATCCGGCTGAACAGATCGCGGCCGAGCTGGTCGGTGCCCAGTGGGTGGTTCCAATGGCCACCGAAGAAGACCGGCCGCGCCAACCGGTTGGCGAGGTCCTGGGAATTCGGGTCATGCGGAGCGATCAGCCCCGCGAAGATCGCGCACAGTACGACGATCAGCAGGAAGAGCGCGCCCGCCAGCCCGGTGCCCGAGTGCGCCAGCTCGCGCAGGAAGTTGCGGCCCTTGGCGGCGGCCGACGGGGTGACGTCGACGGCCGCCGGCTGTAGCAGCGCTTCGACCTCGGTCATGCCGTCGCCTCGATCCGCGGATCGATCACGGCGTAGAGGATGTCGGTGATCAGGTTGACGAGCACGATCAGTGCCGCCGTGACGATGACGATCGCCTGCAGCACGACGAGGTCCTGCTCGTTCAGTGCATCGACGGTCAGGAACCCGAGGCCGGGCCAGGCGAAGACCACCTCGACCACGACCGTGTAGCCGGCCAGCATCCGGGCGTATTCGAAGCTGGCCTGCGTCATCACGGTCACCAGGCAGTGACGTAGTGCGTGATGGAAGATCCGGTGGAAGCCACCCATCCCCTTCGACCGCGCGGTGAGGATGTAGGGCTGGTCAAGCTCGTCGATCATCGAACTGCGCATCAGCTGGGCGATCTTGCCGGCGGTCGGAAGCGCAAGCGCCAGCGCCGGCAACACGATCGAGGTGGCTTGTAAGTTGCCGGACGTCGGGAACCAGTTGAGTTTCACCCCGAAGATCAGCACCAGCATGAAGCCGAGCCAGAACTGCGGCGCGCTCAGGCCGAGCAACGAGACCGTGGTCGTGGCGCGGTCGAGCCGCGACCCGGGCCGCAGCGCCGCGATGATCCCGAGCGGCATCGCGATCAGCAGCGCCACGACGATCGCCACGGAGTCGAGCAGCAGTGTGGCCGGCACGTGACTCCAGACCAAGCCAATGGCGCTCTGACCCTGCAAGAAGAAGGAGTCGCCGAAGTTGAGGTGGAGCAACTGCCAGAGGTAGTGCCCGTACTGCGAGAGCAGCGGGTGGTTCAAGCCGAGGTAGGCGAGCGTGTCGATCCGCTGTTGCTTCGAGGCGTTGAGCGGCAGGAAGGCGAGCGCCGGGTCGGTGACGATCCGGGTGATCAGGAACACGGCGCTCGCCACGAGCAGCATGACGATCACGCCTTGCAGCAGCCGCTTGATGATGAACGTCACCATCTGACTGTCAGGTCACCTTCCGCTGGGCTGGTGGTGGAGAACCGGTGGGTGCCGGCGTGACCCGCACGCCGGCACCCACCCGAGGTTCAGCTGCCGAAGGACATGTCGTCGACCCGGAGGCCCCCGTCCAGCCACGGCGCGAAGTGCAGGTCACTCGACGCACCGTAGATGTCCTTGAGGTTCACCGTGAACAGGTCGACCGGGTCGGTCTGGCACCCGATCTGCAGTGCCTTCGCCAGGTCGGCGTTGCGGGTCGTCGTGTCCTTGTCGGTCGACGCCGCCTTCAACGCGTTGGTGACCGTGTTGTTGACGTAGCTCGACAACGACCCGTCCTTCGCGTAGTACGAGCTGATCTGGGACGCGTCCGACAGCTCGTTCGAGGCCGACACGAACGCCATGTCCGGCTGGTTCTGGCCGACCGTCTTGACGAACTGCGGGATGTAGGAGTTGAACGGGAAGATCTTCGGCTTGATGTTCAGCCCGACGTCCTTGAGGTAGCCGAGGATTGCCTGCTCCATCTCGTTGTCCTTCAGCCACCGGCCGGTGACACCGAGGAAGGTGATCGGCTGACCGTTGTAGCCGGCGGCCTTCAACAGCGCCTTCGCCTTGGCCGGGTCATACGGGTAGGGCTGCAGGCTCGGGTCGAAGCCGGCGTCGTGCGAGTCCAGCGTCTGGCACTGCGCCACGGTGGCATAGCCACTGAACAGGTTCTTCGCCAGCGCCTCCTTGTCGACGGCGTAGTTGATCGCCTGCCGGACCCGCGGGTCCTTCAACGGCCCGGCGTAGTTCTTCAACCGCACCACCGGGAACTCAAGGCCGCTTCGGCTCAGCACCTGCGGCACGCTCGAGGCCAGTTCCGGCGGGATGTTGGTCGCCAGCTGGATCTCGCCGGTCTTGAGCGCGGCGACCGCAGAGTTCGACTGACTGATGAAGCGGAACGTCGCCTGCGGAATCGTCGGCTTCGGGGTGCCCCAGTAGTTCGGGTTGGCCTTGATGACAACGTCCGTCCCGCGGTCCCAGCGGACGAACTCGTACGGCCCGGTGCCGATCGGATGGGAGGCGAAGCTCTTCTTCGACGCGGCGTTCGGCGGCACCATGTTGATCAGCGCGATCTGCGACTCGAACGTCGGATCGAATCCGTCGGTGGTGACGTTGAGCGTCGTCGCGTTGATCGCCTTCGCGCTCTTGATGCCGTCGTACCGGCTGAGCTGGGCGGAGTTCAGCTTCGGGTCCAGGATCCGGTTGATCGAGTATGCCGCGGCCTGCGCGTTGAACGGCTCGCCGTCGGTGAAGGAGATGCCGGTGCGCAGCTTGAACTGCCAGACGGTCGAGCTCAGCTGCTTCGGCATCGACGCCGCCAGCAACGGATAGATCGTGTTGTTGGTGTCGTTTCGGCGGTCCAGCAGCGTCTGGTTGATGTTGTCGGTGACGTCGAACTGCTGGCCGTCTTCCGCGGTCTGCGGGTCGAGCGTCGACGGCTCGTCCTGCAGCGCGATGACGATGTTCTTCGATGACGAGGACGTGTTGCCGCCGCCCCCACTGCTGCCACTGCCACATGCCGCAAGGCCGACCACTAGCCCGCAGGTACTAACAGCGGCAATGGTCGTTCGCCAAGGGCGACTCGGACCGGTCATGTCACATCCCTGTCTGTGATGAATCGGCTGATGTCGATGCGGTGCATACCTGGGTCTGTTGGTCACGTCGACTCGGATAGCCGACGAGTACGCTTTGGCGAGCGAATTCCGGACGCCACGTGAGAAACCTGAGTCGCAGGAGCCTTCGTTGCCGCTCGAGCACCGACCCTTGCGTGAGGTCGTTGCCGACGAACTGCGACAGCTGATCATCGACGGCGAGCTCGCGCCGGGCGAACGGCTGGTCGAGGAGCGGCTCGCCGAGCGGCTGGGCGTCTCCCGCAACCCGATCCGCGAAGCGATTCGTTCGCTCGAGGCGATCGGGATGATCGAGGTGGTCCGCCGTCGCGGGGCCTACGTCGCGCAGCTCGACCCGTCCGACGTCCGGCTGATGCAGGAAGTCCGACTGGTGCTCGACCGCTGGATCGTGCAGGCGGCCGCGCTGCGCCACGACGGCGCCGACCTGCGTGCCATCGACGAATGCATCGCGCTCGGCCGGCAAGCCTCCGAGGCGGGCGACATCGTGCGCGCGGCGGAACAGCATCGCGCGTTCCACCTGGCGATCGAGACCGCGACCAAGAACCCCTACGCGACCTTGGCGATGAACGCGCTGCGCGCCCGGGCGGAGCTGGTGTTCGCGATCATGGTGCACCACCGGGGGCCGGTCGCCTGGGACGACCACGAGGCGATCCGGGACGCGATCGCCCACCGCAACATCGAGCTGTCCGCGACCCTGATGAACGCCCATCTCGACGAGGTGGTCGACCAGTTCGAGACGCAGGTCGCCGGCGAGTAGTCGCCGTCGCACGGTCGCCAAGGCCACTCCACTTCCCGAGGTTCCGTGGAACCTACCGAGACTGGCGATTGTTTACAATAGGCAGTACACATTCTGTGATGGATGTAGCACGATCGTTACCCAGCACCCCGACGAGGAGGCAGAGCGCGTGATCGTCGGGCCCCCCGGCAGTGCCGCGCCGATCGGCGCGCAGCACCAGTCGCTCGACGATGTCGTCCGCGACGAGATCCTGCACCGGATCATGTCGGGGGCACTCGCCCCCGGCGCCCGGCTGATCGAGTCGTCGATCGCCGACGAGCTCGGTGTCTCGCGCGGGCCGGTCCGCGCCGCCATCCGGCAGCTGGAGATCGAGGGCTTCGTCGTGCTCGCCCCACGGCGCGGCGCTTCGGTCGCGACGATCACCGCGACCGAGGCGTTGGAGTGCTACGAGATCCGGACCGTGCTCGAGGGACTGGCTGCCCGGCTGGCGACCGAGCGGCGCACCGAAGCGGACATCGAGCGGTTGCAAACCATCCTCAGCGACGGCGACGCGCTGCTGGCGAAGAAGCGCTGGGATCAGCTGAGCCAGCTCAACGCCGAGTTTCACGCCGCGCTCGCGATCGCCTCCGGCAACAGCGAGCTGCTCGCCCTGATGCGGCAGTTCTCGACCCGGATCACGTGGATGTTCGCCAGGTCCGCGCAGCAGCGCGGCGGGCAGGCGTGGCACGAGCACGCGGAGATCGTCGACGCGATCGTGCGGCGCGACTCCGCCCTCGCCTCACGGCTGGCACAGGAACACATCCGCGCTTCCCGGGAGCAGTTCGTCATCCGGACTCCGGTCGCCGCCGGCGCGGCCAAGCCAATCCCAGCGGTGCTGCCGCAGAGAGGTGACTGAGTGTTCGTCATCGGCAAGTCACTCGGCTTCGACGCGGTCGGCGACGCCCGCCGGGCAGAGGAAGCGGGGTACGACGGCGTCCGCGCGATCGACCACTTCTTCAGCGGGATCCCGCCGGCGCGCCCCGAGGCGGTCCCGCACTGCTTCGTCACGCTCGCTGCCGCGGCGGCCGTGACGAACCGGGTGCTGATCACCCAGACGATGGTCGCGCCGACCCTGCGGCACCCGTTCGAGGTCGCCCAAGCGGTGGCCTGTCTGGACCGGATCAGCGACGGGCGAGCCGAGCTCGGCATCGGAACGGCGTGGCTGCCGTCCGAGCACGACCAGATGAACCTCACCCTCGGGCCGCCCCGCGACCGGGTCGCCCGGGCGCTCGAAGCCGCGACCATCTGCCGGGAGATGTTCCACAACTCGGGGTGCGTCGATTTCGCCGGCCGGTTCTTCACGGCGAAGAGCGAGGCGGCCTGGCCGGCAACCCCGCACGTGCCGGAGATCCAGATGGGTGCGCATGGTCCGGCGATGATCCGCGCCGCGGCGAGCATCGCCGACCGGGTCGATCTGGTCGAGTCATTGGTCGGCGGCCGACCCGACTTCACGCCCAAGCACGTGAACAGCGCCGCCAATCTCGCCGATCGCATCGCGATGGCGCGGGAGGTCGCTGCGCAGCGCGACGTGACGCTGCGGTTCTCGGCCACCGTCAACGTCGTCGCCGCCGAGTCGGCGGCGGCTCGTGACGACCAACGGACCGCGCTCGCCACCGCATCCGACTGCGAACCAGCCGCCCTCGACGACGAGCTGCTGCGCATCGTCGACGTCGCGGACGGCGTCATGCAGCGACTGGAGACGCTGTCCGGGCTGGGCGTCGACCGGCTGCACATCCGCCCGATGGACGACCACACCCGTGACTGGCTGGGCGAAGCGCTCCCCGCCATCCAGGCCATCGGATAACCCGCCGACCACACGACAGGACAGGACACGACAAATGCCAAGGGTCAAAGCGGACGCCGGCCTCTGTGAAGGCCACGCGAACTGCATCGTGGAAGCCGGCGAGGTGTTCGACCTCGACGACGAAGGCCTGGTCGTCGTACTGAAGGAGACGATCACCGAGGCGGAGCGCGAGGACGTCGAGCGGGCCGTGCAGGCGTGCCCGGTGTCGGCCCTCAGCCTGCTCGAGGACTAGCGAGCCGGGTGCGGCCGGAAGGACACCAAGTGGTGTCGGCCGGTTGACCGGAAGGGAAACACAGTCAACCGGCCGAGCTTGTGGGGGCCAGCCGAGCGCCGTCGGTCGGCGGTGCGATCGGGCCGACTTGAACCGTCGGGGTAACCGTCGAGCTGTCGATCTCGACGACGTCGTCACGCACCCGGACCTGATGCACCGGCTGGTAGCGGTCGCGCGCCTGGCAGTAGCCGGTGGTCAGGTCGAAGGCCCACTGGTGGCCGGCGCAGACCAACCGGCGGCCGAGCCGCGCGCCTTCGGACAGCGACCGGCCGCGGTGGATGCAGGTGTCGTTCATCGCGGCCGGCGCGCCGTCGATCCACAGCAACAGCACCGGGACGTCGCGCACCGTGACCACGAGCCGACCGGCGCTCGCCAGGTCGTCGGCGTTGGCGACCTGCTCCCAGGTCGGCTCGGAGTCGACGGTCATCGCGCTTGATCCGCGGCGAGCCAACGCTCCTTCAGCCGCTTCCCGGCGGCCGAGTCCTCGTCCAGCCCGCGCTGGTTGGGATCCCACGCGACAGTGACGTCGCCCGATGCGTAGGTCTGGCAGCCCAGCCGGTATCCCTGCTCGGCGAGCTCGCCCAGCCGATCCCGCTCGCGGCGCCGCATCGGGCTGAGGTTCTCGGCGCCTTCGAGGACCTTCAGCCGATCAGTCCCGCAGTTGCCGCTCGCGCACTTCCACGGCACGCCGCAGTTCATCCGCATGGAGGTTCGGAGGATGTTGACCTCTTCGCCCTCGGGGAAACTGACCCGGCGATCGCTGGTCTGAAAGTAGATCTCAGGCACGGTCCTCGCCCTGGTCGAGAGGTACGTCGAGAAGCGAGGTCAGCCGGCGGCAAGCGCGGGCTGATTCACCTCCGTCTCGACCTCGGACCAGTCGCCGAGGTCGGGCTTGACGTAGGTGTCGTACAGCGACTTCGTGTAGTGGAAGCGCATGTTGGCCGCTTCCTTCACGATCTCGATGCACCGCTGCTGCAGCTCGGGGGTGTCGGCGTACTTCAGCACGATCTGGTAGCCGCGCTCACCGTGCACCTCGTCGGAGGTGATGTGCAGGTCGAAGAACTCGCACTCCCACTCGCTGAAGCCGTAGCGCTCCGGGTCGATCAGCGCGGGGTACTGCGTGCGGTAGATGCTCGGCACCTGCGACTCGAGGCCGACGATCGTGGCGGCGGTCGACACCGCGAAGTGCTCGTTGGCCGAGATGTAGTAGAGCCAGCCCTGGATGCCGAGCGTGAACGGCATCGCGTTCTTGCGGTCCTGCACCTCGGCGCGGGTGCCGCCGCAGGCCTCGGCGAACCGGATCAGCAGGTCGGTGTGGCGGTCGTCGCTGAGCTCCTCCTCGTAGAGGTTCTGCAGCAGGAAGTCCTTGGCGTCGCGGGCCGCGTCGGGCGTCTTCGCGTACATCAGCCCGAGATAGTCGCCGAACGGTCCGACGTAGTGGTAGTGGTTGATCGCCCACTTCACGAAGTGCGGGCGCTGCAGCTTGCCGGTCGCCCACGCGCGGGAGAACGACGCGTCGCGCGCCATCGTGCCCTTCATCGCGTCTTCGAGGGCCACTCGGAAGTCGAGCTCGCTCAGCATCTCAGCCATCAGTACTCCCGTAATCTCGCGCGTGTACCGGCTTCGAGGGCGACTGTATACTGAATACCCAATGCCCGCAAGTGCTCCGGCACGGCATTTCGCAGGGCGCGAACGGAGACCGCGGAGTGGACGAGCTGACGCGCGCAGGCCGGCTCCGCGTGCTCGCCATCTGCTGCATGAGCCTGCTGATCGTCGGCATGGACAACAGCATCGTCAACGTTGCGCTGCCCTCGATCCACCGCCAGTTGCACGCCTCGGTCTCCGGCCTGCAGTGGACGGTCGACGCCTACACATTGGTGCTCGGCAGCCTGCTGCTGCTGGCGGGATCGACCGCCGACCGGCTCGGCCGGCGGCGGACGTTCCAGACCGGGCTCGTGGTCTTCGTGACCGGCTCGCTGCTCTGCAGCCTGGCGCCCAGCCTCGGCTGGCTGGTCGCGTTCCGGATGGTGCAGGCGGTCGGCGGCTCGATGCTCAACCCGGTGGCGATGTCGATCATCACCAACGTCTTCACCGATCCGAAGGAGCGCGCCCGCGCCATCGGCGTCTGGGGCGCGATGTCCGGCCTGAGCATCGGCCTGGGACCGCTGGTCGGCGGGGCACTGACCGACAGCCTCGGCTGGCGTGCCATCTTCTGGGTCAACGTGCCGGTCGGCATCGTCGCGCTGCTGCTGGCGGCGCGCTACATCCCTGAGTCGCGGGCGCTCCGGGCCCGCGCGGTCGACCCGGTCGGCCAGGCGCTGATCCTGGTGGTGCTCGCCGACCTGATCTACGCGATCATCGACGCGCCGCGCGCCGGCCTGCTCTCGGTCGGCTGTGGTGGCTGCTTCCTGATCAGCGCCGCGGCGTTGCTCGGCTTCGTGCTCTACGAACGTCGCCATTCGGAGCCGCTGATCGACCTGCGGTTCTTCCGCAGCGTGCCGTTCTCGGGCGCGACCGTGATCGCGGTCTGCTCGCTCAGCGCGTTCGCCGGCTTCCTGTTCCTGAACACGCTGTATCTCCAGGAAGTCCGCGGCTTCAGTGCGCTGCATGCCGGCCTGTTCACGTTGCCGCTGGCCGGAGCCGTTCTGGTCTCCGCGCCGCTGTCCGGTCGCCGGGTCGCCATACGCGGGCCGCGGCCGTCGCTGCTGATTGCCGGTACGGCGTTGTGCCTGGGCGCGGCATTGCTGATCGGCCTGTCGGACACCACCAGCCTGGTGTGGGTTGCCGCGTCGTACGTCATCTTCGGCATCGGCTTCGGCACGGTGAACGCGCCGATCACGAACACCGCCGTCTCCGGCATGCCGCTGTCGCAGGCCGGCACGGCCGCGGCGGTCGCGTCGACCAGCCGGCAGACCGGGATGTCGCTGGGGGTCGCGATCATCGGGTCGATCGTCAACTCCGGCACCGGCAACGTGATCGGCTCGCACCTGACCGCCGCCAGCCACGGCGCCTACATCGTGATCGC
>DASZPL010000051.1:0-19005 GCA_035550315.1 Mycobacteriales bacterium
GCCGTCGCGGCATCCACCGACACGTGCTGCGGCGAGCCACTCGCCGGCGTCAGGACAACCCGATAACCGGTGACCGCGGCGGCGCCCTTCGTCGCGACCGACGGCCGCCACGTCACTGTGACGTTGCGGTGCGGGTGCTTCTTGCCCGCTGAGTGCACCGTCGCGGTGAGGTGTCGGGGCGCGGCCGGTGTCGGTGTCGGCCGGAACCAGTCGCTCATCAGGCCAAGCGCGGCCGCGAACTGGCCGCCGCTGGTCGTCGTCGATCCGGCCGACCCGCGCAGCGTCAACTCCGTCACGCGGCCGCCCCAGGAGCCGTTGCCGTCGCGCGCGGTGACGAGGATCGCGCGCAACGTCCCGATCTGCGGGTAGGCGGCGGCGATGGTGCTGGCCGAGCGACTGGTCGTCCAGCTGTGGGCCTGGTTCGGTACGACGCCGTCGTACGGATCCTTCTGCGCGGGCAGGTAGGGCTGCCCGCCGGACACCGTCCAGCCCCCGTCGGCCGCGCTGTACTGCGCCAACACCGGCGCGTCCGAATCGTCGACCAGGATTTGGCCCGCGGTGGCTGCCACCGCCGCCGTGGCACGCGCGACCTCATGTGACTCGCCGCCGTATGCCTGGTCCCGGGTGTCACCGAACACGTCAAACCAATGCGTCTTCGGGTGCTGCATCCCGCGGGCGGCATACGTGCGGGCAGCGATGGCCTGCGCCCGCAACGCCGCGACCGGCCACGACGCGGGCATCTCGGACGGCACGACACCGCCCAGGTAGCTCTCCAGCGGCAGCTGGTTGACCAGCTCGACCTGGCCGCCGCGGACCTGGACCAGCAGGATGCCCCGGTAGCTGACCGGCCCGTTGGGCTGGTCGACGGTCACCAGTCCGCCGGGTGCCCGGAACACCGCCGACGTGTCCTCGGTTGCCGCCTGGTGCCAGTGGCCGTTCCACCGCTCCTTCAACGCCAAGGCGGTGTCGACCAGCTGCAGCCGGTACGACGTGATCGGGTAGCCGTGCTTCGGTGACTGCGTCGGCAGCTTGGTGCGCTTGCCGCCATCCCCCAGCTTCAGGTCCGGCGCGGGCAGGACCTGCACGTACCCCAGGTGCGGGGCGTCGGCAGCCGACAGCAGCACCCGGATCGGCCTGCTGGCCGGCTCGGTCTGCAACGTGGTGTGCGGGTAGTAGAAGCGCACGATCTGGTGTGCCGACAGGCCGCGCCTCGCGGCGCCGTACGCACCCCACTGCGACATGCCGTGGCCGTGGCCGTAGCCGTGACCGGCGATGGTGAACACACCCCCAGGCGGCACCGGGTAGCGCTCGACCGGCGGCGACGCCGGCGCCGCGACCGCGGGCCCGGCGAGGCCGGCGAGCACCACGGCGAATCCGGCAACCCGGCACAGACCTCGCATCACAGCCGTCACAACCAGCTCAAGGGTAGGGGCCGATGATCGGCGCGACCTATGATTGACGGTGGATCGGGCGAGTCACCCGTTGCCGAATAAGGAGCCACTCGTGACGACCCCCCGCTGGGCGCGGGTCACTGGCTGGTCACTGGCCGCGATCCTCATCATCATCGTGGTGCTGGCCGCCGACGGCTACTTCCTGTTCGTCGCCCGGCACAGTTCGACCGGCGCCGTGTGGGCGATCTCCGTCGCCGGCGGGCTGATCCTCGTCGGCGGGCTGGCCGCCCTCGTCGTCCGCGACCGATCGCTCACCGCCGTCCCCGTCATCGTCGCGATCGTCGGCGTGTTGATCGGGCTCGGCGTCTACATCCCGTATCGGCACCTATGGGGTCAGATCACGGTCAAGCCGATCGAACGGGTCAACAAGGAGCCGGAGCACCTGGTCAAGAACGCCGAGAACTTCCTGCTGATGGGCTCCGACCTGCGCGGCAAGGGCGATGCCCGGTTCGGCGAGCACAGCGGCTGCAACTGCTCGGACACGACGATCCTGGTGCACCTGTCGGCGGGCGCGCGCAGCGCGACGATGATCAGCATCCCGCGCGACTCGTGGGTGCAGATCCCGGCATGCAAGCTGCCCGACGGGCAGGACTCCACCCCGCAGATGAGCAAGTTCAACGCGGCGTACTCCATCGGCGGACCGAGCTGCACCGTGTCGACGGTCGAGCAGTTGACGCACGTGCCGATCGATCACTACGCGGTGATCGACTTCAACGGGTTCGTCAACGTCGTGAAGGCGCTCGGCGGCGTCCAGATGTGTGTCGCGAAGCCACTCGACGACCCGGTGCAGTTCGTCGCCGGACACTGGCAGGGCAGCGGATTGAACCTGCCGGCCGGCAAGCACGTCGAGATCAACGGCGACCAGGCACTGGCCCTGATGCGCGCCCGCTACAACCTCGACGGCGGCGGCGACCTCCCTCGGATCAAACGGCAACAGCAGTTCATCGGCGCCGTGATCCGCAAGGCGTTCAGCACCGGTCTGCTGGTCGACTTGCCGAAGCTCTACGGCGTGATCAACGCCGCCACCAAGTCGCTCACGACTGACGGGTTCGGCATCGGCCAGATGAAGAAACTGGCCGACGCGGTGCACGACGTCGGCCCCGGGGGGGTACGGCTGCTCACCGTGCCGACACTGACCGACCAGCCCGGCCTGCCGTACGGCGACGTCGAGTGGGATCCGACACTCGCGCCGGCGCTGTGGAACGCGATCCGCCACGACCGGCCGATCCCTGGCACCAAGCCGACCACCTCACCGTCACCGTCGGCCTCCCCCACGCCGTCCGGGCCGAAGCTGATCGTGCCGCCAAGCAGCATCAACGTCGCCGTACAGAACGGCACCGGTGAGCAGGGGATCGCGCACAAGGTGGCCGGACAGCTGACCGCCCTCGGCTTCCACGTGGTCAGCGTCGGTGACGCCGCGACGACCGACCACGCGACGACGCTGGTGGAGTACGGCAGCACAAAAGTTCAGTCGTCGCAGACCGTTGCCGCCGCCATCCCGGGCGCCGTCCGGCAAGCCGATCCGACCGCAGGCACCACGATCACCGTGATCGTCGGCCGCAACTTCACGAAGACCCAACCGGTGACGATCAGCAGCAGCAGCGGCACCACGTCGCCGACGCCAACGGCCACACCGTCGATCCCCTCGACATCGGCAAGCCACGAGGGCTGCTTGCAGTAGGACCTCAGCCGCCCGCGCGCCACGACGAGAGAAAGCCGACCCCCCAGCTCATATGCATCGTCAGCAACACCCCAGGAAGCATCAGCCGGCTGCGAGCCGGCAAGCCCCGGCCCACGCCGACCGACCCGGCGGTGACCAGCAGCAGGTAGCCGCCCGGCAGCACCAGGCCGACCAATTGGCCGGCCGCGGCGGCACCGATGCCCGCAAGCACGCCGAGCACCGTTGCCGGCGGCGCCAAGTAGCGGAAGTTCACCGACGAGGGATGGTGTCGCATCACCTGACGTCGCCACCGGCCGTAGTGGAAGTACTGCCGCGCCAGTGCCGACACCGTGCCCCGTGGCCGGTACGAGACCGACAGGTCCGGCGAGAACCAGACCTCGCCACCCGTCGAGCGGATGCGGTAGTTCATCTCCCAGTCCTGGGCGCGGCTGAACCGGGTGTCGTAGCCGCCGACCCGGTCGAGCGCCGAGCGCCGGAACACCCCGAGGTAGACGGTGTCCGCCGGCCCCTCCGCGCCGCCGACGTGAAACGGCGCGTTCCCGACCCCGAGCTTGCTGGTCATCGCGGCGGCGACCGCGCGCTCAAAGTCGTTGGCGCCCCGGGCCGACATCAGCCCGCCGACGTTGTCGGCACCGGTCCGCTCGAGCAGCTCGACCGCGGTCGTCAGGTAGCTCTGCGGCAACACGGAGTGGCCGTCGACGCGGGCGACGATCGGCTCGTCCGACGCCGCGATCGCCAGGTTGAGGCTGTCCGGCGTCCGGCCGGTCGGGCTGCGCACCAGCCGCACCCGGGCGTCGGCGGCCAGTTCTTCGGCGACCTTGTCGGTGCGGTCCTTCGACGGGCCGAGGGCAAGCACGATCCGCAGCGTGCCGGGGTAGTCCTGGTCGAGCACCGACTGCACCGCCGGCCGCAGATGCTTCTCCTCGTTGATCACCGGCAGCACGACCGCGACGCCGGGCCAACTGCGATCGCTGCCGGATGTCACAGCGCGCGACGCTACCGCGTGGCATCCGGAGGGCCGGCGCATCGCTCACCTAGCATCGCGCTATGACGGGCCCGGACGACGGCCCGCCCGAGGGCGGCGAGACGCCCGCCCGGCGGCTGCCACCCGAACTCGATCCGCGGCAACCACCGACCCGGCGGGCGGCCCGAGCGGCTCGGCCGGCCGATTCGGCGCCACCGCCGAGCGGCAAGAAGGTGCACTTCCGCCGCTGGCGCGGCTGGTCCCGGCGGCGAAAAATCGTGATGAGTGTCATCGCGGTGGTCGCCGCAGTCGTCATCTTCTATGTGAGCACCTTCGCCGCCGGCGTACTGAGCTTCGTCGGCCACTTGCACCACGTCGACGTGTTCTGCAACTCCTGCCACCGACCGCCGGAAGGCGCCTCCGGCGACGACAACATCCTGATCGTCGGGTCGGACAGCCGGGCCGGCTTGACCAAGCGGCAGCAGCAGCACCTGCACGTCGGGCACGACAGCGGCCGTCGCTCCGACACGATGATCCTGCTGCACCTTCCGGCCAGCGGGAAGCCGACGCTGCTCAGCCTGCCGCGCGACTCCTACGTCACGATCCCGGCGCACCGCTCGCACGGTCAGGAAGTGCCGGCCCAGAAGAACAAGCTGAACGCCGCCTACTCGCTCGGCGGACCGCGGCTCACGGTGCGAACCGTTGAGTACAACACCGGCGTCCGGCTGAACCACTACATCGAGATCAACTTCGAAGGCTTCGTCAACATCGTCAACGCGCTCGGCGGCATCTCCATCTGTTCAGCGACTGCCATCCACGACCCGGTCCGCCGGGAGGGCAGCGGGTACGTCGGCAGCGGGCTGGAGCTGCCGAAGGGGACCAGCACGCTCAACGGCACCCGGGCGCTGGAATACGTCCGCGCCCGTGAGTTCGACCCGGCGCAGGGCGACCTCGGCCGGATCCAGCGGCAGCAAAAGTTCATGGCCGCGGTGATGAACAAGGCCAAGAGCCTGGGGCTGATCCTCAATACGCCGAAGCTGCTGCACTTCCTCGACACGACCGCGAGCTCGTTGACCGTCGACAACGGCTTCGGCGCGGGGCAGGTGATCAGCCTGGCGCGCCGGCTGCATTCGCTGTCACCGAAGAACGTCGACCTGCTGACCGTCCCGCTATCGAACACGGCGTACGCCACACCGGTCGGGTCCGCCGTGCTGTGGGATCCGGTGCTATCCAAGCGACTGTTCACGGACTTCCGGGAAGATCGGCCGATCACGAACGTGGTGCCGCCCCACCGGCTGACCGTGCCGCCGAGCTCGATCTCGCTGAAAGTGCTGAACGCCACGTCCCAGAACGGATTGGCGGCGCAGGCGGCCAGTGATCTCAGCGGCCTCGGCTTCGGGATCTCCGGCACCGGCAACGCCCCGAGCGGCTCCAGCCCGACCACCACGGTGGTCGAGTACGGCCCGACGCGCGCCGACTCGGCCCGCACCGTCGCGGCCGCGATTACCGGCGCGGTGCTCCACGAGAATCAGTCGATCGGCGCTACCGTGAGAGTGCTCGTGGGGTCGAGCTACGAAGGTGTGAAACCGGTCCATATCTCCTCTGGCACAACCACCGTTCGGACGGGGGCTACCAACCCATGCAGTTGAACGGCGCGCGGCGCGCCATCGGCGTGGCGGCGGCCCTGACCCTCATCGGCACGGCGGCCGGCTGCGGCGGCAAGGACCACGGCTCGCCGCTCGCGGCCCGCTCACTCGGGCCGCATGCGCAGCACCAGCCGCCGACCTGTCCGCTCACCGGCAAGCCGGTCACGCGCGCCGAGAACCGGCATCGGCCGGCCGTGGCCGTGAAGATAGACAACATCGCGCAAGCGCTGCCGCAGGCAGGGCTCAACCGAGCCGACCTGGTCGCCGAGGAACTCGTCGAAGGCGGCCTGACCCGGCTGTTCGCGGTGTTCCAGTGCGACAGCGCCCCGACCGTCGGGCCGATCCGCTCCGCGCGGGAGTCCGACGCCGACCTGCTCGCGCTGTTCCACGGCAGCGTGTTCGCCTACTCGGGCGCGAACCCGAAGGACATGCCGCCGATCGTCGCGCACGGCGACGCCGCACTCGTCTCAGAGGCCAGCCATCCACTGGCGTTCACCCGGTCGACGTCGCGCTACGCGCCGCACAACGTGTTCGCGTCGACGCAGACGCTGCTGAAGACCGGCCTCGGGCTGCGGCCGCACCTGCACGCCCCCAAGCCGTGGTTCCGCTACGGCCCGCTGAGCAACCCGGCGAAGCGAGCCCACAGCGTCTCAATGACCTGGCCGGCGGCCAGCGCCGGCTGGACTTGGTCGAAGACCGAGTGGCTGCGCACCCAAGGTGGTGTGGCCGACAACCTCGCCAACGGCTCGCGGGTCAGCGCCAGCAACGTGGTGATCCTCAACGTGCCGATTGCCAGCACCGGGTTGCGCGACGTCGCCGGCAGCCCGTCACCGCTGGTCGTGACCGTCGGCCACAACCAGGCCTGGGTGCTGCGCAACGGCAAGGTCGTCAAGGGCAGCTGGCGCCGACCGACGCTGGGCAGCCAACTGAGCCTGCTGGACCGCCGCGGCCACCCGATCGCGCTCGCACCCGGCCGGACCTGGATCGAGCTATTGCCGGTCGGCCGGACCCCAACTATCCAGCGCTGAACAAGCCGGTCAACGTGCCCTCAGCCAGCACGTGGCCGCGGATCACGAAGTTGAACTTCGCGTACGTCGTCGTCTCGTCGACGCCGAGCGACTCAAGGTCCAGGGCGCGCACCGTGAAGTGGTAGTGGTGCGGTGGGTCGTCCGGCGGCGGCGCCATCCCGCCGTACTGCGACTCACCCCAGTCGGTGAAGCCCAGCACGCTGCCCTTCGGGTTCTTGCCGGCAGCGCCGGCGCCGACCGGCAGCGACGTCGTCGACGGGTCCAGGTCGAACAACACCCAGTGGCTGAAGCCAACCGTCGTGGGCGCATCCGGGTCGTAGCAGGTGACCGCGATGCTCTTCGTGCCTTCGGGCACGCCGGACCACGACAGGTCCGGGCTGATGTTGTCGCCGCCGGCGGCGGTGTGAGCGGCCGCGGCAGGAATCGGCTCGCCGTCGGCGAACTGGCTACTGGTGACGGTGATCTCGGTCATAGGACGATCCTCGCAAATCGCTCCGGCCGGTCCGGGAGCAGCCGTCACCCCGCCGACGCTGGCTCGTTGAGCCGTCGAACAACCAGCGCCCGCCCGCCGGAGGTCCCGATGCTGCACTCGCCGAGCACCATCACGGCGCCGCTCCCGCTCGTCGTCAGTGCCGACACCGGCGACGCCGAGATCGCCGGCGAGCTCCGCTACGACCCGTCGGACCCGTTCGCCGTCACCCTGGCGATGGGCGTCGACTTCGCCGAGCCGGTCGTCTGGGTGTTCGCCCGCGACTTGCTGTATGCCGGCACCCAGGAAGGCTCCGGCGAGGGTGACATCACGATCGAGCCGGCCGACGACGAGCACGGCCGCTGGGTGCGGATCACGCTCGCGACCGACTGCCTGGCGACCATGCTGGCGCCCCGCGACCGCGTCGTCGAGTTCCTGGTCGACACCTACATGCGGGTGCCGACCGGCTGCGAGCTCGACCACGTCGATCTCGACGCCGAGCTCAGCGCGCTGCTGAGCTGACCTCGTAACGGATCAGCGGGAGCGGCGCAACACGAAGACCGCCGCAACTGCGGCGGCGGCGCCGACCACCAGCAGCACCCGGTCGGTGCGCAGCGACCGGCGCGGCGAGCCCGCCGTCACCACCGCCGCGGCGAACCGGCTCGCGGCGCGCTTCGGGCTGATCCGCTCGGTGATCGCGTCCACCGTCTCCGCCAGCTCGGTGCGGGTCTGCTCGATCTCGCGCTGGATGACGTCCGGATCCCGTGCCACGGCACCAGGGTACCCGCCCACTACCCCCCACCCAACCTCCCACGGCGCCGGCCAGAGCCGGCGCGCTACCGTCAGCGCATGCGGCTGTCTCCCGGTGACCTGGCTCCGGACTTCGCATTGCTCGACGCCGACGAAACCCAGCACACGCTGAGCGAGTTTCGCGGCAAGCACCTGGTGATCTACTTCTATCCGGCGGCGCTCACGCCCGGCTGCACGACGCAGGCGTGCGACTTCCGCGACAACCTGAAGGTGCTTGCCGGCGCCGACTACGCGGTCGTCGGGATCTCGCCCGACCAGCCGGCGAAGCTGGCGAAGTTCCGCGACAAGTACGACCTGCCGTTCCCGCTGCTGTCCGACGGCGACAAGCGGGTGCTGGAGGCGTACGGCGCCTGGGGCGAGAAGACGATGTACGGCAAGAAGGTCACCGGTGTGATCCGCTCGACCGTCGTCGTCGACCCCGAGGGCAAGGTCGCGGCCGCGTTCTACAACGTCAAGGCGACCGGTCACGTCGCGAAGCTGCTGCGCGACCTCGACCTGGCGGCCTGACCTCAGCCGCGGCGGCTGCGCAGGCTGCGCCAGACCGACCGCACCAGTGACGGATCGGTCCACAGCACTGACATCGCCCACGCCGGGCTGAACGAGCTGGCGAACACCGCCGCCGCCTGCCGCGCGGTCAACTTGTCCATCCGGCGGATCACCCGATCCCAGTCCGCGTCACCGAAGCGGCAGATCCGCTCGTTGACGGCGTACGAGATCCGCAGGTTGCGGCCGGCGTACCGCTTCCACTGCGCGGGGTACGCCGCCAGCCCGCGCGCCGAGTAGTCACCGCCCGCCGCCACGATCGCCGCGCCGGCGGCCCGCCCGGCGACGATGGCGTAGCGGATCCCCTCACCGAGCAACGTCGAGCCCTGCCCGGCGGCGTCGCCGGTGACCACGAGCCCGTCGCCGACCAGCCGGGTCGCGTCCGGCGGCAGCACCGGCATCAGGCCGCTGTGCATCTCCAAGGCGCCGAAGCCGGTCGCCGGTCCGGCCAGCAGCGCGAACTCGGACTGCAACTTGTCCAGCAGCACACGGGGCTCGGCGTCGCTGTCGGGGCGCACCACGCCGACGCCGAGTCGCACCCGGTCGTCGCCGCACGGGAACGCCCAGCCGTAGCCGCCCGGCGCGACCGCGTCACCCAGCCAGAACACGACCTCGTCCTGGTCGTAGCCCGGCGCATGCAACTCGAGCTCCATGCCGACCGCGGCGCGCTCGTTGGCCGGCCGCAGCCCGGCCGCGCGGGCCAGGAAGCCGGTGTGCCCGCTCGCGTCCACGACGACGCGGCTGGGCAGGTCGTAGCGGCCGCGGAACGGGTCGCGGACCGTGACGCCGCGCACCGCGGTGGCGGAAGCGCCCGGCAGCACGCCTTCGACGTGCGCCTTCAGCCGCAGCTCGGCGCCGGCTTCGACCGCCTGCTGACCGAGCCATTGATAGGTGCGCCGCACGTCCAGGACGCAGCCGACCGCGCGGCGGTAGGTCTTGGTCGCGGCGGTGGTCGGGCCGAGCACCCGGATCCGGTGGATCGGGTGGTAGCAGCGCGCGGGCACGCCGAGCGCTTGCAACGGCTTGATGAAACTGCCACCGCTGGTGCGCACCGGCTCGCCGATCGCGTGGCCACGCTCGAGGACGACGACTCGCAGTCCGCCCTTCGCCGCCTCGGCGGCGGCCGCCAGGCCGGCGGGACCGCCGCCGACGACGACTGCATCGACCTGCGCGGCGCCGCTCATCGCGCCCAGCGTAGGGTTCGCCCGACCGTGACGGGAGGGCAACGAGTGGCCGACAAGCGGGTGCACGCGTTTCGGGACGACGACGCGCTCGGCCGACATGACGCGGTGGCCCTGGCGGCCCAGGTCAAGGACGGCAGCGTCAGCCCGGCGGAGCTGGCCGGCGCGGCCGCCGCCCGCGCCGCCGAGGTGGATCCGCGGTTGCACGGGCTGATCGAGCCGCTGTTCGACCGCCCCCGGTTCGCCGGTGACGTCAGCCTGCCGCTGTACGGCGTACCGACGTTCGTCAAGGACAACACCGACATCCGGGGCCTGCCGACGAACCACGGCAGCGAGGCGTTCACCGCCCGTCCGGCGAAGCGCGACGGCGCCTACGCCAGGCAGTTCCTCGCCACCGGGCTGACGCTGGTCGGGAAGACCCGGCTGCCGGAGTTCGGCTTCAACGCGACGACCGAGTACATGACCGAGGACCCGGTCTGCAACCCGTGGAACACCGACCACTCGGTCGGTGCGTCGTCGGGCGGCTCGGCGGCGTTCGTCGCCGCCGGCGTGGTCCCGATCGCTCACGCCAACGACGGCGGCGGGTCGATCCGGATCCCGGCGGCGTGCGCCGGTCTCGTCGGGCTGAAGCCGAGCCGGGGTCGCCACGTCGACGGCGAGCAGGCCAAGCACCTGCCGATCAACATGATCTCCGAGGGCGTCGTGACCCGGACGGTGCGCGACACGGCAACCTTCGTCGCAGCGGCCGAGGACGTCTGGCGCAACCCGGCGCTGCCGCCGATCGGGCTGGTGCGCGGCCCGGCCGAGCGCCGGCTGCGGGTCGGCGTCGTCCTGGAGACCGTGAACGGCGCTCCCATCGACGAGCCGACCCGGGCCGCCGTCGAGCAGACCGCCGCCGTGCTCGAGAAGGCCGGTCATGTCGTCGAGCCGATGGCGCTGCCGCTGGGCCAGCAGTTCGCCGACGACTTCCTGCAGTACTGGGGCCTGCTGGCGGACCTGTCGATGGCGACCGGGAAGCTGATCCTCGACCGGTCATTCGACCCGTCGAAGACGGACGGACTGACCCGCGGGCTGCGGGCCTACCACCGCTCCCACCTCCGCCGGACCGCCGGCGCGCTGCTGCGGTTGCGCAAGGCGGATGCGACCTACGCCGAGATGTTCGCGCGGCGCGAAGTGGTGCTGTCTCCGGTGCTGGCTCACGTCCCGCCACCGCTCGGCTTCATCAGTCCGCGGGTGCCGTTCGACACGCTGCTCGAGCGGCTGATGCAGTACGTCGCGTACACGCCGCTGAACAACATCGCGGGGACGCCGGCGATCTCGCTGCCGGTCGGCGTCGCGGCGCAGGGCGTGCCTACGGCGGTGCATCTGTCCGCGGCGTACGGCGATGAGCGCACGCTGCTCGAGCTGGCCTATCTCCTCGAGGCCGAGCAGCCGTTCCCGACGATCTGGTAGCCGCGCGGCGCGGTCCTATTGCCTCACGCCGCCGCCACCGGCGACCCGGGCTGCCAGTGCGGGAAGGCCGGGACCGCCGAGCTCGGCCAGTCCTTGCGGGCGTCCGGCGAGCGCGACCAGCAGCGCCTCCCCTGGGCCGGTTACCTCGGGGCCGCTCCCATGGGTCCAGGGGACGTCGGTTGCGACCAACCGAAGCCCGCGCAGGTTCGCCGGAGCCGGCAGGACCCGTGCGCGAGGCATGAACGTCAGGGCCGCGATCAGGCGTTCCTCCGGCACGGCGCGTGGTTGGTTCAGTGCCCGGCGAATGTCCTGGTGATGGATCAGCCCGTCGGTGAGCGCGACGGCGCTGCCGAACGCCGCGGTGATGCCGCGGGGGACGGCATGAGTGCGCAGCCTGGACACGAGCTGGGCGGTGTTGAGCCGACGGCTGCGCTCGACCCCAACCTGGTTGCAGCGAGCCAACGAGAACCTCGACCGGGCGAACAGCGCCAGCACAGCGGGCCAGCCGAGCTCGTCGTACGCCGGCAGGTGCCCCACGACGTCACGCACCGTCCATCCGGAACACAACGACGGCTGCTCCCACTCGGCCTCGGTGAGGGTCTCGAGGTAGTCCGCCAAGTCGCGACGTTCGGCCGTCGCCAGCTCGCGGAGATTCGCCACGGCGCAAGCCTGTCACGGGTTGGTGGGGTCGGCGGGATTCGAACCCGCACTGGCGTGCTCCTAAGGCACGTGCCTCTGCCGTTGGGCTACGACCCCTGCGCTGTGGTGCGTGCGACCATCGTGTCAGCAATCGTGAGAGCGGGGCGAGATGGGACGAGCGGTCGTCACCGGCGGTGCGGGCTTCCTCGGCTCGCACCTGTGCGAGCGACTGCTCGACGACGGCGAGGAGGTGATCTGCCTCGACAACTTCCTCACCGGGCGGCCGCGCAACGTCGAGCGGCTGTTGGAACGCGACGGGTTCCGGCTGATCCGGACCGACGTCACCGACTTCGTCCACGTCGTCGGCCCGGTCGACTACGTGCTGCACTTCGCCTCGCCGGCCTCGCCGATCGACTACCTGCAGGTGCCGATCGAGACGCTGAAGGTCGGATCGATCGGCACGTTGCACACCCTCGGCTTGGCAAAGGAAAAGGGCGCGCGATACCTGCTGGCGTCGACGTCGGAGGTGTACGGCGACCCGCAGATCCATCCGCAGCCGGAGTCCTACTGGGGGCACGTCAACCCGGTCGGACCGCGCGGCGTGTACGACGAGGCGAAGCGATTCGGCGAAGCGCTCACGATGGCGTACCGGCGCTACCACGACGTCGACACCGCCATCGTCCGGATCTTTAACACTCACGGACCATTTATGAGAGCGAACGACGGGCGGGCGATTCCGAACTTCGTCGGCCAGGCGTTGCGCGGTGAGCCGATCACGGTCGCGGGTGACGGCAGCCAGACGCGTTCCATCCAGTACGTCGACGACCTGGTCGAGGGCGTCATGCGACTGCTCCGGTCCGGTCATCCGGGCCCGATGAACATCGGCAACCCGCACGAGATCTCGATGCTGGACCTGGCCACGAAGATTCGCGAGCTATGTGGTTCGACCGCGGAGATCACGTTCATCCCGCGGCCGGAGGACGACCCAACGATCCGCCAGCCCGACATCGCGCTGGCGCGTGCCGAGCTCGGGTGGGAGCCGAAGGTCGATCTCGAGGACGGGTTGATGCGCACCATCGCGTACTTCCGCGAGAACCTCGAACTGTTCGCGGGCTAGCGGAGCAACTCGGCCAATCGCGGCGCCAGCGCCCGAAACGCCTTGCCGCGATGGCTGATCGCGTCCTTCTCCGCCGCCGACATCTCGGCGGTCGTTCGCTGCTCGCCGAGCGGCCGAAAGATCGGGTCGTAGCCGAACCCGTTGCTGCCTCGCGGGTCGCGGATCACGACGCCGTCGACACGTTCGACGACGACCAGCTCCGCGCCGTCCGGAGCGACGGCGGCGGCGGCGCAGACGAACGCCGCACCCCGGCGCTCGTCCGGCACGTCGACCAGCTGATCGAGCACCAGCTGCAAGTTCGCGGCATCGTCGCCGTGGCGTCCGGACCAGCGCGCCGAGAGCACACCGGGCATGCCGCCGAGCGCTTCGACGGTGAGGCCGCTGTCGTCCGCCACCGCGACCATGCCGGTCGCCGCCGCAACCGCCCGAGCCTTCAGCAGCGCGTTCTCGGCGAACGTCGCGCCGGTCTCGGCGACGTCGGGAGCCTCGGGAAACTCGGCCCGACCGTGCAGCGTGATGTCGTACGCCGCGAGGATCCGGCGGAGCTCGGTCAGTTTCGCCGGGTTGCGGGTGGCGAGCACGACGTCGCCGGCGCGCGACGCCACGGTCAGGCCTGCAACGCCTGCTGCTGGAGCGCCGCCAGCTGCCGGCAGCCGTCGGCCGCCAGATCCAACAGCCGGTCGAGCTCGCCCCGGTCGAACGGTGCCGCCTCGGCCGTGCCCTGCACTTCGACGAACCGGCCGTCGCCAGTGCAGACGACGTTCATGTCGGTCTCCGCCGCGACGTCCTCCTCGTAGCAGAGGTCGAGCCGCGGCTCGCCGGCGATGATGCCGACGCTGACCGCCGCCACCGATCCGGTCAGCGGCTCACCGGCCAGGCCGCCGCGCTCGCGCAGCCAGACGACGGCATCGGCGAGGGCGACGTACGCGCCGGTGATCGCCGCCGTCCGGGTGCCGCCGTCGGCCTGCAGCACGTCGCAGTCGATCATCACGGTGTTCTCGCCAAGCGCGGTGTAGTCGATGGCGGCGCGCAGCGACCGCCCGACCAGCCGCGAGATCTCGTGGGTGCGACCGCCGATCCGTCCCTTGACCGACTCGCGGTCGCTGCGGGTGTGGGTCGCGCGGGGCAGCATCGCGTACTCCGCGGTCACCCAGCCCAGCCCGCTGCCCTTGCGCCAGCGGGGCACGCCCTCGGTGACGGAGGCGGCGCAGAGCACGCGGGTGCGGCCGAACTCGACAAGCACCGAGCCTTCGGCGTGGTCGAGCCACTGCCGGGTGATGGTGACGGGGCGCAGCGCGTCGTTCGCCCGCCCGTCGGGACGTGGGGCCATACCGGAAGCGTCTCCTGTCAGACGTCGTGGACGTCGCGGACCCGAGCGATCGCGACGTCGCCGTCGTACCCCGCTGTCGCCTCTGTCATCGTGCGGGTCTCGTCGCCCCACGGCACCAGGTGGGTCAACAGCAGCCGGCCCACCCCGGCGCGCATCGCGTGCTCCGCGGCCTCGCGCCCGGTGAGGTGGATGTCGGGCGGGTTGTCGTCGCCGTCGAGGTACGACGCCTCGCACAGGAACACGTCGGCGCCGCGGGCGATGTCGACCAGTGAGCCGCACGGCCCGCAGTCGGCGCTGTAGGTGAGGGTGCGGCCGTCGGTCGCGACCCGCATCGCGTAGGTCTCCACCGGGTGGACCACCAGCTGGAGGTCCACCTCGAACGGGCCGATGCTGACGTGGCTGCCGTCCTTGACCGGCCGGAAGTCGTAGACCGAGTCCAGCAGCTCGTTGACGTCGCGGCCGTACGCACCGAGCACGTGCTCGCGCAGGTCGCTCGGGCCGAAAACCGGCAGCAACGGCGGCTGGCCGTCGGGGTGGTAGCGGCGGGCGTAGGTATAGGTGATGAGGTCCAGGAAGTGGTCGCCGTGCAGGTGACTGACCATGACCGCGTCCGGTCCCAGCAGGCCGCAGATGTCTTGCAGCGCGCCGGTCGATCCGTTGCCGACGTCGAGCAGCAACCGGAAGCCGTCGTGCTCAACGAGGTACGACGAGCACCCCGAGTGCGGTCCCGGGAACGTCCCGGACATGCCGACGACGGTGAGCTTCATACCGACACGACCTGCGCCGGGCTGACCTCGCCGATCTCGGGGCCGAGAAAGCGATGGCCGAGCCGGGCGAACGGCTCGGGGTCGCCGGTGGCCAGGAACCGGTGCCGGGGCGGCGGCAGCGCCTCGTCGCGGAACGAGCCGGTGCGGGCGAGCTCCCGGTAGACGTCCTTCGCGGTCTCCTCGGCGCTGGACACCAGGGTGACGCCGTCGCCGACGACGTAGGAAATGACGCCGGTGAGCAGCGGATAGTGGGTGCAGCCGAGGACGACGGTGTCGCAGCCGGCGGTCACGATCGGCTCGAGGTAGGACTCCGCGACCGCCATCAGGCGCGGCCCGTTGGTCTCGCCGGCCTCGACGAACTCGACGAACTGCGGGCACGCGACGCTCGTCAGCTCGACGTGGGGCGCAGCGGCAAACGCGTCGTCGTACGCCTTGCTGCCGATCGTCGCCTGGGTGCCGATCACGCCGATCCGGCCATTGCGGGTGGCGGCGACGGCGCGCCGGACGGCGGGCTGGATCACCTCGACGACGGGGATGTCGTAGCGCTCGCGGGCGTCGCGCAGGCAGGCGGCGCTTGCCGAGTTGCAGGCGATCACCAGCAGCTTCACGCCGTGGTGCTCGACCAGCGAGTCCATGACTTCGAGGGCGAGCCGGCGGACGTCGGCGATTCGGCGCGGGCCGTACGGGCCGTTAGCGGTGTCACCGACGTAGACGACTGCCTCGGTCGGCAACTGATCGAGGATCGCGCGCGCGACGGTCAGCCCGCCGACGCCGCTATCGAACACCCCGATCGCTGCGTCCATCCGCGCAATGTATCCCGACTGCTACTTCCGATTTGTGAACTACGCCATACCACGGGCGGTAGCCGCTGCTTCACAGATCGGGCGGGCAGTCGGGGCAGCGCCGAAACGGTCCCAACCAACCCTGCTGTCGCAGGACCTCGGCCTGTTGTGCGGCGACTTGGCACGGCCGATCGACGACATCGGCCCATCCATAGCGAAGGTGCCGGAGGCGCTGTACCTCGCTGCGGTTGTCGCGCCGGAAGTCACGCCAGATCTGCGTCGCCTCATCATGGCCGAGCCGACCGTCGAGTTCGATGTGCACTCCGTAGTCCTCGATGACAACGTCGAGATACTCCGTGCCATCGCTAGTACGCCGGACCTGGCGAGTGCCTTTCGGCAAGCCGTGGAGACGGCGGATCTGCGCATCGCGTAGTTCGAGGGGCGATTGGGCTCCGCGCCGAATATCGGGCAACGCGTCGAGCACGACACGGCGCCAACGGGTCCGCTTCCGAGGTTCCAGCGCGGCCCGCAGCCGGTCCGGCGTCGTCCGGCGTTGGCGGATGGCAGCGGCTACCAAACCAAGCGCGCCATCAGCCGTTCGCCGATGCGCGAGCAGGTCGAGCACCGTGCGCTCCACGTTGGTTCGCCGCGGCGAGGCGACCAGGTCACAGTCGGCGTGGGTCAGCGTCCGGGATCGGTGGACGACCAGACCCGGCTGAGCGTCCACCTCCCGGGCATATGGAACCGTCACGTGGATCGCTTCAGGCTCTCGACACAACCCCCAACTGAAGCCCGCGGACTCGAAACTCAACGTCGCGTCGCGGCCGGCGTACAGCAGCGCAGCATGGCGAAGCGTCACCGCGGGAATCGGGCCGCTGAACGCGACGTAGGTCCGCGGCCAGAGCGCCTGCCATCGCCCGATCTCGACAAGCCGGAACACACGACGCTCGGACAGCCCCGCCGCGCGACATTCATCCAATGAAACTGCGCCGTCGGTCACCGCACCAAGCCACAGCAGGTTGTCGTCGCGTTGTGGATTGAGCATGCCCACACGATTCACGTCGTCGCCACGCGCCGACGCTCAGGCGAGCAAATTGTGGATGCCCGATTTGTGCACTGCCGGCTACCGCCAGCGGTAGACCACAGTTCACAAACTGGTTGGGGCGGTCAGGCCCAAAGCTGGCCCTCGAGACGGGCGGCGGCTTCGTCCAACGTGCCGGCGTACGCGCCGGTCGACAGATACTTCCAACCCGCATCTGCGACGACGAACGCGATGTCGGCGCGCTCGCCGGCGGCGACCGCGCGGTCGGCCTGGCCGAGCGCGGCGTGCAACACCGCACCGGAGGAGATGCCGGCGAAGATGCCCTCCTCCTCGACCAGCTGCCGGGTACGCCGCAACGCGTCCTCCGGCCCGACCGAGAACCGCGCGTCCAGCACCGTCTCGTCGTAGAGCTCCGGCACGAAACCTTCATCCAGGTTGCGCAGGCCGTAGACCAGCTCCCCGTACCTCGGCTCCGCCGCGACGATCTTCACGCCGGGCGCCTTCTCGCGCAGGAACCGCCCGACGCCCATCAGCGTGCCGGTCGTGCCAAGGCCGGCGACGAAATGCGTGATCGTCGGCAGGTCGGCGAGCAACTCGGGCCCGGTGGTGTCGTAGTGCGACTGCGCGTTCGCCGGGTTGCCGTACTGGTAGAGCATCACCCAGTCGGGGTGCTCAGCCGAGAGCTGCTTCGCGACGGCCACGGCCTGGTTGGAGCCGCCGGCGGCGGGTGAGAGCCGGATCTCGGCGCCGTACATCTCGAGCAGCTGCCGACGCTCCGCGGAGGTGTTCTCGGGCATCACGCAGATCAGCCGGTAGCCCTTCAGCGCGCACACCATGGCGAGCGAGATCCCGGTGTTGCCGCTGGTCGGCTCCAACACCGTGCAGCCGGGTGTGAGCCGGCCTTCGGCTTCGGCTCGTTCGACCATCGCGATCGCCGGCCGGTCCTTGACCGACCCGGTCGGGTTCCGGTCTTCGAGCTTCGCCCAAATCCGGACGTCAGCGCTGGGTGACAGCCGCGGCAGGCCGACCAGCGGCGTCCGCCCGACCGAGTCGAGCAGCGAGTCGTAGCGGGTCATCGAGCGGCTCAGCCGCCGGCGACTGCCGGCAGGATGGTGACCACGTCACCGTCGGACAGCGGCGTCTCGATGCCGCCGAGGAAGCGCACGTCTTCGTCGTTCAGGTAGACGTTGACGAACCGGTTGAGGGATCCGTCGTCGCCGACCAGCCGCGCGCGCAGTCCGGCGTGCCGCGAGTCCAGGTCGGCGAACAGCTCGGCGAGCGTGTCGCCCTTGCCGTCGACCGACTTCTCGCCGTCGGTGTAGCTGCGCAGGATCGTCGGGATCCTCGCCTCAATCGCCATCGTCATGCCCTCCTCAACAGCCGTCCTCCAGCCTAGATTCCGGGCATCAGGGCTCGACTTCGACCGGCTCCTCGGTCACGTCGCCGTCGACGATCCGGTAGCTGCGGAACTCGCTCGTCTCCGGCTCCCGGGTAGACACCAGCACGTAGTGAGCGCCGGGCTCCATCGCCAGCCCGACGTCGGTGCGTGACGGGTAGGCCTCGGTC
Organism: Mycobacteriales bacterium; assembly: GCA_035550315.1. Lineage (GTDB taxonomy): Bacteria > Actinomycetota > Actinomycetes > JAFAQI01 > JAFAQI01 > DASZPL01. The sequence continues at coordinate 18,469 of DASZPL010000051.1, forward strand.
GCGGTGTGCGAGTGGTAGATGACGACCGGCTCCTCGTCGCGGTCGTCCATGTCGCGCCACACCCGCAGTTGCTCCATCGAGTCGAACCGGTAGAACGTCGGCGACCGCTCGGCGTTCATCATCGGGATGAACCGCTCCGGCCGGTCGCTGCCCGCCGGCCCCGCGACCACGCCGCACGCCTCGTCCGGGTGGTCGCGGCGGGCGTGCGCGACGATCGCGTCGTGCAGCTCGCGGGAGATCCGAAGCACGCTGCACCCTATGTCGGCGCTCAGCCGCTCAGTCGCCCCACACCGCGCGGACCAGCGCGTCCTGCAACCACGACAGCCAGTCGTAGACGCTGAGCTCGGCATGGCGCGGCGAGCCGACGGGGACCGCGGACCGTTCGGCGTCGATGTCCTCACCGACGTCGAGCCGTGTCCCGAGCGCTAGTCGCAGGTCCGCCAGCGCGTGCAGCCAGGCGGTGGCCGTGTCGCCGTCGAGGTGGAGCTTCACCCCGCCGGTGCGGCGGCTGCCCGCAGCCGCGTCCAGTGTCTCCAG
>DASZPL010000052.1:0-5933 GCA_035550315.1 Mycobacteriales bacterium
GACCCGCATCGCCGGGCGCGCGCCGGATGCCTGGGCCGCTGCCGCGGTGCGGACGTTGGCGCGGGTGGCGAGCGTCATGCCGGCGAATCCGACGAACGCCGAGAACGCCGCGCCGACGAGGAAGAACAAGGAGCGCCCGACGCGGGCGCCGGTGGTGTCGGCCGGCAGGATGAACAGCAGCGCGAAGATGATCGCAGCGAACGGCGCCAGCGTCGTGAACTGCCGGCGCAGGTACGCCGCCGCGCCTTCCTGAACCGCCGTCGCGATCTCGCGCATGCGCGGCGATCCCTGGTCGGCGGCGAGCACCTCACGGGCGAAGTACGCCGAGGCGAACAGCGCGCAGACCGCGATCGCGGCGATGACGGCGACGATGCCATAGTCACCGCCGGAGACGTGCGCCAGGTCGGTGGAGGCAAGCGGGGACATCGGCTGGTCCTTCAGGTCGGCAGCAGGCAACGCCGCCCCCCGCCAAGCGGTGCGCGGCCGCGCAGAGTGTAGTAGCCCGGCGCTAGCGGGGAGCATGCGCCCCGGCGGTCAGGCCTCGGCGCTCGCTCCCACGCCGGCGGGCCAACTCATCCGCACCGTCGTCCCGCCGTCCGCCCGCAGGACGGCCATGTCTTCGACCAGGCCGGCGATCACGGCCAGCCCGAATCCGGGGGGCAACGCGCCGGGCGGATCGCCCGGCTCGCCTCCGACCAGCTGCTCGATGTCGGCCAGCGCCGCGTCCGCATCCGAACCGGCTGCCTCGCCGACGTCGCTGACCTCGACGATGAAGGAGTCGCGGTCGTCCGACAGCCGCAGCCGCACCGGCACCTCGGGTGCCGCCGCCGCATGCACGCCGACCGCCCGCGTGCAGGCCTCGCCGACGGCCAGCCGCACTTCGTCCAACAGCTCGTCCGGCACTCCACTTCGCCGCGCCACGGTCAGCGCGACGAGGCGCGCAGTCCGCACGTGAGCCGGCGAGGGCGTAAACGTGATCTCGACAGTAGGCATCGACCGCGGTTCAGTCTGTCGCGGCCGCCGCCTCGTCGACCGTGTCATGGATCGGGAAAACCTTTGTGAGCCCGGTGATCCGGAAGATCTTCAAGATTCGGTCCTGGGTGCAGACCAGCCGCAGCGAGCCGTCATGGGCGCGCACCCGCTTCAGGCCACCGACCAGCACACCCAGTCCGGTCGAGTCGAGGAACTCGACCTTCTCCATGTCCACGATGAGGTGATAGTGGCCGTTGCCCACCAGGTCGACGAGCTGCTCACGCAGCTTCGGCGCGGTGTAGACGTCAATCTCGCCTCCCACGGCGACGACGGCGCGGTCACCTTCGGTCTTCGTCGAGAGCGTGAGATCCACGTGCTCCTCCTGCGGCTGGGTCATACGCCTGCCTCGCCATCCAATCACGGCGCCCTCGGAGCACCTCGCCGTTTACATTCGTCGAGCGCCTGTACCCCCGCCTGATGAGGCTTACTCCATGGCTCCGACCGCCGTCGTGTTGGGTGACCCGCGGCGTCGCGAGCGGGTGACCCACGTGGAGCCGCTGCCGGCACGCGCCGGGCGCACGGCCGACTGGCCGGGATGGGTCGGCCCGGCTCTGCTCGAACGGCTGCACGCGGCCGGCATCGAGCGGCCGTGGGTGCATCAGGCCGCCGCGGCGGACCTCGCCTGGGGCGGCCGCTCGGTGATCGTCGCGACGGGGACCGCGTCCGGCAAGTCGCTCTGCTACCTGCTGCCCGCGCTCACCGCCGCCGCTGCGGACGACGGCACCACGCTCTATCTGTCGCCGACCAAGGCGCTGGCCGCCGACCAGCGGCGGGTGCTCGACGGGCTCGCGCTGCCGGGCGTGCGGGCCGCGGCGTACGACGGGGACACCCCGCGGGAGGAGCGCGACTGGGCCCGCCGGCACGCCAACTTCGTGCTCAGCAATCCCGACATGCTCCACCACGCGCTGCTGCCGAGCCACCAGCGCTGGTCGGGCTTCCTGCGCCGGCTGCGGTTCCTCGTCGTGGACGAGTGCCACGGCTATCGCGGCGTCTTCGGTGCGCATGTCGCACACGTGCTGCGCCGGCTCCGCCGGCTGGCGCAGCACTACGGCGCCGATCCGGTCGCCATCTTGGCGTCCGCGACGGTCGCCGAGCCGGCGGCGACGGCCCGGACGCTGCTCGGGTCGCCGGTCGAGGCGGTGATCGACGACGGCTCGCCCCGCGGACCGGTCGACATGGTGCTCTGGGAGCCGCCGCTGCTCGACCAGGTCGGCGAGCATGGTGCGCCGGTGCGCCGGACGGCGACCGCCGAAACCGCCGACCTGCTCACCGACCTGGTGGTTGCCGGAGTCCGCAGCGTCGCGTTCGTGCGGTCCCGCAAGGGAGCGGAGGCGGTCGCGCTCAACGCCCAGCGGATGTTGCTCGAGGCCGCGCCGGAGTTGGCGAACCGGGTCGGGGCGTATCGCGCCGGCTACCTGGCCGAGGACCGGCGCGCCATCGAGCAGGCGCTGGAGCGCGGCGAGCTGTTGGGCGTGGCCAGCACCAACGCCCTCGAGCTGGGCGTCGACATCAGCGGCCTCGACGCGGTGGTCATCGCCGGCTGGCCGGGGACCCGGGTGTCGTTCTGGCAGCAAGCGGGCCGCGCCGGGCGAGCCGGCGCACCCGCGTTGGCGGTCCTCATCGCCCGCGACGACCCGCTTGACACCTATCTGGTCCACCACCCGGAGGCGATCTTCGGCCGGCCGATCGAGGCGACCGTGCTCGATCCGCACAACCCGCACGTGATGGCGCCGCACCTGGCCGCCGCGGCGGCCGAGCTGCCGCTCACCGACCACGAGTTCTCGGCGTTCTGGCCCGCGGCGTCCGAGGTGGTCGACCGGTTAGTCGCGGATGGCTGGCTGCGGCGCAGGCCCACGGGCTGGTACTGGACCAAGCGAGAGCGTGCGACCGACCTGGCCGATCTGCGGGGCGCGGGCGGGCCGCCGGTGCGGATCTGCGAAGCCGACACCGGCCGGCTGCTGGGCACCGTCGACGCCAATGCGGCGCACGCCGCGGTCCACACCGGCGCGGTCTACCTGCACCAGGGCGAGAGCTTCGTCGTCCGGGAGCTGCGGCTGGACGACTCGATCGCACTGGTCGACCCGGACGCGCCCGACTGGACGACCTCGGCGCGCGAAGTCACGGACATCTCGATCGTCGAGGTCGACCACACGATGCGACGTCCGGGTCTGACGCTCTCGCTCGGGTCGGTCGACGTCACCCGGCAGGTCGTGTCCTTCGTACGGCGTCATGTCGTGACCGGCGAGCCGCTCGGCGAGCAGCCGTTGGAGCTGCCGGCGCGACAGCTGCGCACCTCGTCGACCTGGTGGACCGTCGAGCCGGGCCTGCTCGACGCCGCCGGCGTCGACGCGGCGGCGCTTCCCGGCGCGGCGCACGCCGCCGAGCACGCGTCGATCGGGCTGCTGCCGCTGATCGCGACCTGCGACCGGTGGGACGTCGGCGGTCTGTCGACGGCGTGCCATCCGGATACCGGGCTGCCGACGGTTTTCGTGTACGACGGTTACGCCGGCGGGGCCGGATTCGCCGAGCGCGCGTTCACCCGCGCCGAGCAGTGGCTGACCGCGACGCACGACGCGATCACCGCGTGCAACTGCGAAACCGGCTGCCCGTCCTGCGTGCAGTCGCCGAAGTGCGGTAACGGCAACGAGCCGTTGGACAAGGCCGGTGCCCGCCGGCTGCTCGCCGCGGTCATCAGCGCCGGCTGGCCGGCCGACGCAACAAGCGCGACGGGTTAGCGCACCACGCTTTGCGACGCCCACGCCCGCAAGTGCGCGCCCAGCAGGCACAGCACCGCGGCCGCCGCGAGCGCCCGCCACAGCGACATCCATCCGAAGCTGGTCGATGTCGTGATCGTTGCCGACGTCTTGCCCTGACCGTTCGGTGACGCCACGGCCGGCTTGCTGGTGCCGCCGGTCAGCCGCTTGAACTTCGCGCCCGGCAACGACGAGGGCAGGTCGATGGTCGGCACGTCGCCGCCGGCGTGCACGGCACCCAACCGGCCGCCGCCTCCGCCGCCGCCACCGCCGGCGGTGAGACCGCCGCCGCCGCCGAGCGGTGCCAGCCCGCCGCCACCATGACCGCCGGAGACCGGCGGCAGCGCGCCGCCGCCGTTACCGCCGCCGCCCGAGCCGCCCGAACCGCCGGAGCCGCCGTTGCCGCCCGAGCCACCGTGGCCGCCGCCACCACCGCCCTGCGACGGGGAGGGATCCGAGCTTGGCGCGGCCGGGAAGCTCGCGGCTGCCGAGCTCGCCGGACCGCTGAGCAGGCTGCTCGAGCTACAGGAAGAGCCGCAACGCACCGCATGCACCGAGAACGTCTCGTGCTCGCCGGCGACCGAGGAGCCGAAGTCGCGGCTGGCCGAGCAGGTCGAGCCGTTGCAGGCGGCGCCGGCATCCACCTCGCCGACCGAGCCCGACGTACTCGAAATGTCATAAGCGACCACGTCCGGCTCGGGGTTGGCCTGCCAGCTGAAGGTGGCCGTGGTGCCGTCGGTCGCGACTGAGAAACCAGCCGGCGCGCGCGGCGGGATGAGCACCGACAAGCCGGCCGAGGTCGTGCTGCCGCCGTTGGACAGGATCACGTTGTAGCGGCCGTTGCGCGACGGCACGCTGATCAACTGGCGCAGGTCGCTGTCGGTGACCGCGCGGGAGCAGCTGCGGTGCACGGATGCCAGGGTCGTGCTCGAGCTATCGCCACCGGACGGACCGTCGAGCGACAACGTGACGGTGCGAGACGAGACACCGAGGTCGAGCTTGCAGGTCGCCGCCGCGGTTGCATCCACCTGCAGTTGCTGGCCCGGGCTGGAGGTGATGGTGAGGTTCGAGCTGTTAGCGATCGTGACCTCGTCACCGCTCGCACCCGCGGCCGGCGATGCCGCCAACCAGCCGGCGCCGACCAGTCCGGCGGCAGCCAGCAGCCGCGCGCCGTGCTTCAGCCGGTTCACGAACTCCCCCTCGTCGATGACGCGATCTTGCTCTCGCTGACCAGCTGCGCGCGCAGGATGATGCGCTGCGCGTCGGAACCCTTCGGGTTGCAACTGGTCAGCGTGAGCCAGTGCCCGGTGCCGAGATCGCCGTCCTGACTGACGACGCTGTCGTCGGTCGGATAGGTGATCCACGGATTGGAGTGATGGTCGAAGCCGGGCACGACTTGATAGACGCACCGCTTGAACGGCGTGATCAATGTGACCGTGTCGCCGGGACGCATCTGGTCGATCCGGTTGAACGGTCGGCCGTACGTAGTGCGGTGGCCGGCAATCGCGACGTTGCCCCGCTGGCACGGGTACGGCGTAAAGACGTAGTGACCGGCGCCGGCGCGCAGCGCATCGAACGTGGTGCCTTCGACCACTAGCACGTCGACCTTCACCCGCGGGTTGTCGATCACCAGCCGGGTCAGGCCCTGACCGACCTTGACTGCGCCGGCGCGGTAGAGCGTCTGGAACTGCGGGTTGTTGAACTCTTCCTTCACGTGCACCTGGCGAGCCGCGCCGATCAGGTCGGTGACGGCAGGGAACGCGAACATCGACACGCCCCCCAGGAAGAGCAGGGCGGTGACCGCCGAGACTGCTCGACGTCCCCCCGGTCGCCGCATCGCCAGCCCGAGCAGCCCCCGCATTGGGCGCGGCTCATCCGCCGCCGGTCCCGGCAGGAACGACGGCGTCGGCGGCGGTGCGCTCGACATGGCGAACGGCCCCTCTCGAGACCCGAATGTGACGACAGCTCAACGAGCCGATGTGTTCTCAGGGTACGACGCGGCGGGAAATCCGCAGGCCAGATCGCCCGAAATCCGGCGATGTCGGCACAACCGGTCGATGCTGAATCTCCCGCTTTGGGTCGGGTCCGGCACGCGCCTCGCCGGTCGCGGCACCTAACCACCGCATCGGGCCGGCCAGCCGGGTCCGG
>DASZPL010000053.1:0-13327 GCA_035550315.1 Mycobacteriales bacterium
GCCGGCGTCGAGCACGTCGTGCTGGCGACGTCCTACCGCGCGGAGGTGTTCGAGGCGTACTTCGGTGACGGCGCCGACCTCGGGCTGCGGATCGACTACGTCACCGAGACCCAGCCGATGGGCACCGGTGGCGGGATCCGCAACGTCGCGGAGCGGCTCGAGTCGAAGCCGGACGACCCGGTGCTCATCTTCAATGGTGACGTGCTGTCCGGCCACGACCTGACCGGCCAGCTCGACCTGCACGCCAACCGAGCGGCCGACGTCACGTTGCACCTGGTCGAGGTCGAGGACCCGCGCGCGTTCGGCTGCGTGCCGGTCGATGACGAGCAGCGCGTCACGGCCTTCATCGAGAAGTCGGACCAGCCGGTCACCAACCGCATCAATGCCGGGTGTTACGTCTTCGCCCGGCGGGTGATCGACGCCATCCCGGCCGGCCGGCCGGTGTCGGTCGAACGCGAGACCTTCCCGGGTCTGCTGGACAGCGGCGCGACGGTCCTCGGGTACGTCGAGACGGCGTACTGGCTCGACGTCGGGACCCCGGCAGCGTTCGTGCAGGGCAGTGCCGACGTGGTGCGCGGTGTGCTGCCGTCACCGGCGATGCCCGGTGCGCCGGGCGACGCGTTGATCCTGGGCGACGCGGTGGTGGATGCGGCGGCAGTGGTGCACGGCGGGGCAGTGGTCGGTGCCGGCGCTCGGGTCGGCCGGGAGGCCGAGGTAGACGGCGCGGTTGTCGGCGACAACGCGCGGATCGAGCCCGGTGCCGTCGTCGTCCGTTCGGTGATCGGCGACGGCGCGGTCGTCGGCCCCGGGACGGTCGTGCGCGACGCGGTCATCGGTGACGAAGCGCGGCTGGGTGCCGGCATCGAGCTGGCGTACGGCGCGCGGGTGTGGCCCGAGGTTGCGCTCGCCGACGGCGCGGTCCGGTTCTCGAGCGACGTATGACGGCGCCGGACGCCATAACCCGGTGGCGGCGGCCGCTGCGCTGCGACCCGTGGCTCACCCTCTCCGCGCTGCATCGCGGCCGCGGCGATCCGACGCAACGCGTTGCCGCCGACGGCAGCGTCTGGCGCACCGCGCAGACTCCGGCCGGGCCCGGCACGCTGCGACTGTCGGCCGCCAGCGGCTGGCTTGACGCCGCCGCCTGGGGCCCGGGTGCGCAGTGGCTGGTCCACCAGGCACCGGCGATGCTCGGCGGCGACGACGACGTCACCGGGTTCGAGCCACGACACGACGTCATCGCCCGGGCATGGCGGCGGCTGTCGGCGTTGCGGCTGCCGAGCCTCGGACTGGTCTTCGAGCTGGTGGTTCCCGCCGTCCTCGAACAACGCGTCACCGGTGTCGACGCGCGTCGGTCGTGGCGGGAGCTGCTGCGCCGGTTCGGCGAGCCGGCGCCCGGCCCGGCGCCCGCCGGCATGCGCGTCGTGCCCCCCGCCGCGGTCTGGCGGCGGATCCCTTCCTGGGACTGGCACCGGGCGGGCGTCGACCCGGGCCGCGCCCGCACCGTGGTCGCCGCAGCGCAGGTGGCGCATCGGCTGGACGAGTCGATCGGGTTGCCGCGCGCGGACCGGCTGCGGCGGTTGCGCGCGGTGCCCGGCATCGGCCGGTGGACCGCGGCCGAGGTCGCGCAGCGGGCGTGGGGCGATCCCGACGAGGTCTCGGTCGGCGACTTCCACATCCCCGCGCTGGTCGGCTGGGCGCTGGCCGGCCGTCCGGTCGACGACGACGGGATGCTTGAGCTGCTGGCGCCGTACGCCGGTCATCGGCAGCGCGCGGTGCGATTGATCGAGCTGTCCGGCATTCGCAAGCCGCGGTTCGGGCCGCGCGCACCGGTCGCCGACATCCGCGCGATCTAGACTCGTCGCGATCGATGAGGAGATGCGCGTGACGCTGCCGGCGGTTGCCGCCAGTGGGCTGACGAAGACCTACAAAGATGTCGAGGCGGTCCGTGGCATCGACCTCGAGGTCAACTCCGGCGAGACCTTCGGGTTCCTCGGGCCGAACGGCGCCGGCAAGTCGACGACCATCGCCATGCTGTGCACGCTCGCGATGCCCACCGCGGGGGTTGCGACGGTCGCCGGGTTCGACGTCGTCCGCCAGCGCGACCAGGTCCGGCGCAACATCGGCCTGGTCTTTCAAGACCCGACGCTGGACAGCTACCTGTCGGCGTACCGCAACCTGCGCTTGCACGCCGAGCTGTACGGCGTACCTCGCGGCGGCCTCGACGACCGGATCGAGCAGCTGCTCGACATGGTCGGGCTGTGGGATCGGCGCAACAGCCGAGTGCTGCAGTTCTCCGGCGGGATGAAGCGGCGACTGGAGATCGCCCGCGGCCTGCTGCATTCACCGCGGGTGCTGTTCCTGGACGAGCCGACGGTCGGTCTCGACCCACAGACCCGTTCCTCGATCTGGTCCTACATCGGCGAGCTGAAGCGGGCCGAGGACATCACGATCTTCATGACCACGCACTACATGGACGAGGCGGAGTACTGCGACCGGATCGCGATCATCGACCACGGCCGGATCATCGCGCTCGACACGCCGGCGGCGTTGAAGGCGAGCGTCGGCAAGGACCGGGTGCAGATCCACACCGACGACGCCGGCGCCGCGATCAGCGCACTGGCCGACGGGTTCGGCTTGGAGGCAAAGGTCGTGGAAGGCGCCGTGACCTTCGCGGTCGAGGGCGGCGAGCAGTTCGTGCCGCGGCTGTTCGCGGAGTTCCCGCTGCCGATCCGGTCGGTGAGCGTGTCGCGGCCGAGTTTGGATGACGTGTTCATGTCCTACACCGGCAGCACGATCCGCGACGCCGAGACCACCGCCGCCGACCGCGGCCGGCAGGCGATGGCGATGTTCCGCAGAGGTGGGCGATGACCGCGACCGTGCAGCAGCCGGCGCCGGTCGCCGTGCGGATCGCGAGCCGCACCGCGCGCGGCGAGTTCCGGGCGGTGAAGATCGTCTGGGAACGCGAGGTGGTGCGGTTCTTCAGCGACTGGCTGCGGATCCTGACGTCGCTGGTCCAACCGTTCCTCTTCCTGTTCGTGCTCGGCACCGGGCTGTCGCGGCTGACGTCGAACGCCGCGGGCGGGCTGTCGCTCCGCACCTTCCTCTATCCCGGCATCCTGGCGATGGCGGTGATGTTCACCGCCATGTTCGCCGCCGCGTCGATCGTCTGGGACCGCGAGTTCGGCTTCCTCCGCGAGATGCTGGTCGCGCCGGTCAGTCGCAGCTCGATCGTGGTCGGCAAGTGCATCGGCGGCGCGACCGTCGCCGGCTTCCAAGGACTGATCGTGATCGCGATCGCCGGCGGCGCCGGGGTGCCCTACTCGCCGACGCTGATGCTCGCGGTCTTCGGCATCCAGCTATTGCTGGCTTTCACCATCACGGCGTTCGGCGTGATGCTCGCGGCGCGGATCCGGCAGATGCAGTCATTCATGGCGCTGATGCAGATGCTGATCATGCCGTTGTACTTCCTGTCGGGGGCGATGTTCCCCGCCGGCAACCTGCCCACCTGGCTCACCGTGCTGAACCGGGTCGACCCGTTGACCTACGCCGTCGACCCGATGCGCCGGCTGGTGTTCTCCCACCTGCACCTCAGCCCACTCGCGCGGGTCCGGCTCGACCCCGGCGTCACCTGGGGCGGCTGGCACGTGCCAACCGGGTTGGAGGTTGCGGTCGTCGCGGGCCTAGGCCTGGTCATGCTCGCCGTCGCGATCCTGGAGTTCAGCCGCACCGAATAGTTGCAGTTGCACGACGCCGGCATCGAGCGGGACCGGCGCCGTCGCGCTGATGCCTTCCGCGGCGAGCGCGACCAGCAGCCGTCCGATCGCGACGCCGGCGGCCAGCGGCTCGCCGGTCACGGTCAGCCGACTGCCGGCGTCGGCGACCTGCCACTCGACGTCGGGGTGGTCGGCGCGGATCAGGTCGACGGCGCGGCGCACGGCCGCCTCGCCGGGTGACGCGCCCGGTCCGGCGGCGACCCGGCTTCGGCGTACGACGTCGAGCTGCGCCTCGCGCGTGCCCAACCGGAACAGGTCGTCGGCCGCCGCCCGCACCATCGGCCGCGCGCCGCGGTCGACGTCGGGCACTTGCACCGGGAAGCCGCGAACCACGGCGACCGGCGTCGCGGCTAGCTTGCGCTTGACCAGATCGGCCGCCGCCGCGATCTCATCCGCGATGGCCACCACCGTCGCCTCCAGCAGATGGCCGGCGGCGTCCCGCTGGCCCCGCAGGTCGTCGAGCACCTCGATCCCCGCGGCGCCGATCGCGACGTCGGTGACGCCCTCCCGCCACGGCCGGCCCAGGGTGTCGCTGACCAGCACACCGACGGCCACGCCCGCCAGGCGTTGCACGCCGTCGCGGATCCGCCGCGCCGACGCGTCGGGGTCTTCCGGCAGCAGCGCGACCGTGCCGGCGGGCACGTTGGACGCGTCGACGCCGGCGGCGGCGAGCACCAGTCCCTGCGGCGTCTCGACGATCCGCGTCGACCCGCGTTGCGCGACCAGTCGGACGGTCTGCCCGGCGACGTGCTCCTCGCGACTGCCTGGCACCAGCCGGCCTTCCGCCTTCGACACCACCTTGCTGGTGACCACGAGAACGTCGCCGTCGGCCAACCCGGGTTCCCGCGCGACGATCAGCTCGCTGAGGTCGTCGCCGGACGCGATATCCGGCAGCCCTTCGACCGGCCAGATCTCCAGCCTGGTCATCGGCTCATCCGCGCAGCCGGCCGGCAAGGTCGAGCGCCGCCGCCGCCATCGCGGCCGTGGCGTCGACGTCGGTCATCAGCAACGGCACCGCGACCGTCGGAATGCCGGCGGCGACCAGCGGATCGACGGCACCGGCGTCGGCGTCGTCGACCAGCCAGCCGTCGATCAGCCCGCCGGTCGCGCGCGGGCCGTAGTGTCGCGCCACCGCCTCGGCGGAGGTGTCGACGCCGATCGCGGTGAGGCACGCGTCCGCCATCCCTCGCACCGGCGCGCCACCCACGATTGGTGAGAGACCGACGACCGGAGCCGCGGTCTCGCGCAGCGCATCGGCGATGCCGGGGATGGCGAGGATGGCGCCGATCGACACCACCGGGTTGCTCGGCGGCAGCAGCACGACGTCGGCGTCCGACAGCGCGTCGACCACGCCGGGCGCCGGTAGCGCGGCGGCCGCACCTTGCACGGTGAACCCCGTCGCCGCGACCTGCGCGTGCAACCGCACCCACCACTCCTGGAAGTGCACGGTGTGGCCGTCGACCAAGCCGACGTGCGTCTCGACCGGCGTATCGGTCGCCGGCAGCAGCCGGACTCCGGGCTGCCAGCGTTGGCACAGCCGGCGGGTCACTTCGGAGAGCGGTACGCCGGCGGCCAGCCAGTTGCTCCGCAACAAGTGCGTGGCCAGGTCGAGGTCGCCCAAGCCGAACCACGACGGCACGCCGGCGTCGTCGACGACCTCGGCGTAGTCGGTCAGCTCGCCGCGCACGCGGAAGGTCTCGCCCTCGCGGCCCCACCCTCGCTCGCCCGAGATTCCGCCGCCGAGGGTGTACATCACGGTGTCCAGGTCGGGGCAGATCCGCAGGCCCAGGAAGGTCACGTCGTCGCCGGTGTTGCCGATGACGGTGACGTCGTGACCGAGGGTGCGCAGCCCGAGCAGGAACCGGGCTCCGCCGATCCCGCCGGACAGCACCGTGACCCGCACGGGCGCCAGCGTAGGGTCGACGTGTGGTGCAGCCGGACGCGACCGCGCTCCGTCGGGCGCTGCGCCGAGCCGATGACGGCAAATCACTGGACCGCGCCGAAGCCGAGATCCTGCTGCACGCGCGCGGCGCCGACCTCGACCGGTTGTGCGCTGCGGCCGGGCAGGTGCGCGACGCCGGCCTGGCCGCGCTCGGGCGTCCCGGCACGGTCACCTACAGCCGCAAGGTCTTCATCCCGCTGACCCGGTTGTGCCGCGACCGTTGTCATTACTGCACGTTCGCCACGACGCCGGCGCGGCTGCCCGCGGCGTACCTGTCCCCGGACGAGGTGCTCGACATCGCGCGGCGCGGCGCCGCCGTCGGTTGCAAGGAGGCGTTGTTCACCCTCGGTGACCAGCCCGAGGCACGGTGGTCCGCCGCCCGCGACTGGCTCGAGGCCCACGGCTTCGACTCGACACTCGGCTACGTGCGGGCGATGGCGATCCGGGTGCTGGAGGAGACCGGCCTGCTGCCGCACCTCAACCCGGGTGTCATGAGCTGGGAGCAGCTGCAGCGGCTGAAGCCGGTCGCGCCGTCAATGGGCCTGATGCTGGAGACCACCGCCGACGTCCCCGCGCATCGCGGCTCGCCGGACAAGGTCCCCGCGGTGCGGCTGCGGACGATCACCGACGCCGGTCGGTCCAACATTGCGTTCACGACCGGCCTGCTGATCGGCATCGGCGAGAGCTACGCCGACCGGATTGAGTCGCTGTTCGCGTTGCGCGGGCTGGCCCGGCAGTACGGCCACGTGCAGGAAGTCATCGTGCAGAACTTCCGCGCCAAGCCGGACACCGCGATGCGCTCGGCCGCCGACCTCGCGGTCGATGAGTACGTCGCCACCGTCGCGGTCGCGCGGCTCGTGCTCGGCACTCAGGTGCGGGTGCAGGCGCCGCCGAACCTGGTGGACCTCGACGAGTGCCGCCGGCTGCTGGCCGCCGGCATCGACGACTGGGGCGGCGTGTCGCCGGTCACCCCTGACCACGTCAACCCGGAGCGGCCCTGGCCGCACCTCGACGACCTGGCGGCGGTCAGCGACGCCGCCGGCTACCGGTTGACGGAGCGGCTCACCGCACATCCGCCGTACCTCGCCGAGCCGTGGCTGGACCCGCGGTTGCGGCCGCACGTCGACGCGCTCCGCGACGATCGCGGCCTCGCGCGGGCCGGCGCGCTGCCGATCGGTCTGCCGTGGCAGGAGCCGGACGGTGGATGGGACGACGCGGGCCGGGTCGACCTGGCGACCTCGATCGACGTCGAAGGCCGGCGCACGGAGAGCCGGTCGGATGTCGACACGGCGTACGGCGCCTGGGAGGCGCTCACCGTCTCGGCCGCCGCCCGGCAGCGCGGCAGTGCGGTGGCGGAGCCGGCGCCGGACGGCCGGTTGCGGCCGGAGTTCGTCACTGCGTTGCGGCATGCCGAGGCGGACCCGGCGGGACTGTCCGACACTGACGCCTTGGTGCTGTTCGACGCCCAGCCGGGCGCGGAGATCGAGGCGTTGGCGCGGCTGGCCGACGACATCCGCCGCGACACTGTGGGCGACACGGTCACCTACGTCGTCAACCGCAACATCAACTTCACCAATGTCTGTTACACCGGTTGCCGGTTCTGCGCGTTCGCGCAACGGCGGTCCGACGCCGACGCGTACACGCTGTCGCTCGACGAGGTCGGGAGCCGCGCCGACGAGGCGGTCGCCGCCGGCGCGACCGAGATCTGCATGCAGGGCGGCATCTCGCCGGAGCTGCCGGGCACGGCGTACTTCGACCTGGCGCGCGAGGTGAAGCGACGCCAGCCGGATCTGCACCTGCACGCGTTCAGCCCGATGGAGGTCGTCAACGGCGCGGCCCGCACCGGGATGTCGATCGCCGACTGGCTGGTTGCGGCTCGCGAGGCCGGCGTCGACTCGTTGCCCGGCACCGCTGCCGAGATCCTCGACGACGACGTCCGCTGGGTGCTGACCAAGGGCAAGCTGCCGGCGGCCAGCTGGGTCGAGGTGATCACAACCGCGCACCGGCTCGGCATCCCAACGACGTCGACGATGATGTACGGCCACGTCGACACGCCGGCGCACTGGGTGGCGCACCTGAAGCTGCTGGCCCGGATCCAGGCCGAGACCGGCGGCTTCACCGAGTTCGTGCCACTGCCGTTCGTCCACCACAACGCCCCGCTTTATCTCGCCGGGTTGGCGCGACCCGGCTCCACCCGGTTGGAGGACCGGGCGGTGCACGCGATGGCGCGGATCCTGCTGCACGGCCGGATCGACCACGTGCAGACCTCGTGGGTCAAGCTCGGCACGGAGGGCTGCGTGCAGATGCTCCGCGGCGGCGTCGACGACCTCGGCGGCACGCTGATGGAGGAGACGATCAGCAGGATGGCCGGCTCGCAGCACGGTTCGCGGCGGACGCCGGAAGAGCTCGAGGAGATCGCGGCCGCGGCCGGGCGCCCGGCTCGGCAGCGCACCACGCTCTACGGCATTGCCGCGGAACGACGGGCAGGAACCGTCACCCCGGCGTAGGGTCTCGACCGTGGACAACCAGCCCGCAGCAGCCAACGGCGCCCGGACGACGCTGGCCAGCCGGCTGCAGACCCTGGTCGACGGGGTCCGCGGCTCGGCCGTGGAGGAGGCGCTCGAGGCGCGGCTGGCCGCCATCGAGGACACCCTCGACGGCCTGGCCGAACGGCTGGAGGCGTTGGCGCGCACCAGCGCCAGCGATGCCGGCGAGCGGCTGGCGTCGCTCGACGACCGGCTGACCGCGCTGTCGCAGTCACTGCAGGCGGAGCGCGCCGCCGCGGCGCAGCACCGGGACCGTACGGCGCTGACGCTGCAGGACCAGGCGGTGGCGTTCGACGAATGGGCCGAAGCGGTGCGCGGCGCCTTGGAAGAAGTCGGCGACAGCACCGGCGCCACGCTGTCGTCGCTCGGCGCCTCGCTCAGCGACGCCGCGGCAGCGTCCCGGGAAGCCGACCGGCGGCACCTCGACGCCATGATCAACGACCTGAGCGCGACCGTCGACGAAGAGGTCGCGGCGTTACGCAGCGACCTGGCGGACGCATTGGAAGAGGTGTCGAACCAAGTCACCGCGACGCTGCGCGAGCTGCACGAGGACTGGCGGCCGCGCACCGACGCGGTGATCGCCGAGGGCCGCGCCGCGGCGCAGGGCGCACTGGTCGACTTCGAAGCGAAGGTCGACACGGCGCTCGCGGACATTACCGGCGCGTTGGCCGGGCAGCTGGCGACTGTGCGCCAGGTGACCGCGACCCTCGACACCGGCACCGACCGGTTCATCGCGGCCGGCAAGTCGTTGCTCGCCTACCTCGCCGAACGCGACCGGTGGCTGGAACGCGAGCGCGACCGGGTGCTGCACGAGTTGCTCGACGAGTTCGGGCAGGGCCTCACCGCCCGTGAGGCGAAGGCGGTGTCCTCACGGGTCACCGCAGCGTTGGATCGCCGCCGCGACGCACGCGACGCCGACCGCTGGCGGCGGGCTCAGCCGGACCTGGTGGAGCCGCCGATGCCCGACGACCTCGCCGCGCTGGGTGAGCCGATCCCGGCGCTGGACGCGCCGCCGGCACTGCAACCGGCGCTGCAAGCCGTGCGCTCCGGGCCCGCGCGTCGCAGCGCGTCATCGCGGCAGCCCGCGGCGGCCAAACGGACGGCCAAGACCGCCTCGAAGTCGGCGGCCAAGTCGACCGCGAAGAAGGTGACGAAGTCGACCTCGAAGACCGCTGCCAAGACGACCGCGAAGCGGGCGAGCTCACGGTCGAGCGGTCGCTCCACCGGCACCACCGGCTGATCCAGCCGGCTACCCGACTGGACCTAATACCACTACCCCTCTTGACTTTCTGGCAGCCACGCGCATGTAATTTCACTCGTGTCATTCCCCATGGCCGCGGACGGCGAGCACCGGTTCGCCGGCCAGGACACTCCGCAACCGACGCTGTCGCGCCGTTGGCACGGCAGCCCGAGTGACGTGGAGTCGCAGATGACAAACCTCGCAGTCACCGAGCCGAGCGTGAGTGCCGCGCCGACCGACGAGGTCCTGCTCGCACCGGGGGAGGAACTGGTCCCGCTGCCGTGGCAGGAGCAAGCGCTGTGCGCGCAGACCGACCCGGAGGCGTTCTTCCCGGAGAAGGGCGGCTCGACCCGGGAGGCCAAGCGGGTGTGCAGCCGGTGCGACGTGCGGGGCGACTGCCTGACTTACGCGTTGGCGCACGACGAGCGGTTCGGCATCTGGGGCGGGTTGTCGGAGCGGGAGCGCCGTCGGTTGAAGCGGCAGGCCGTATAACGCACCTACTGGTGCCGGTAGGCTGACGCCGCCGCGCAACGCCGGCCGCCAGCCATGTCGTTTTCAGCCGCCCGCCCTCGCGCCCACGGCAGTGTTGTCACCGCCGTCCTGGTCTGTCGCGACGGCGCCGCCTGGTTGCCCGCCGTGCTGTCGGCGGTGGCGGCGCAGACCCGGGCGGTCGAGCGCTTCGTCGCGGTCGACACCGGCAGCCGCGACGAGTCGGTGCAGCTGGTCAGCGAGATCTGCGGTGAGAGCGCGGTGCTGGTGGCGGCCGACGCCGGGTTCGCCGACGCCGTGCAGCGCGGCCTGGCCGGCTTCGACCCGGTCGCGCAAACCGAATGGGTGTGGCTGCTGCACGACGACAGCGCGCCGGACCCGACCGCGCTGGAGGAGCTGCTTGCCCGGGTCGAGCACGCGCCGTCGATCTGGATGGTCGGGCCCAAGGTGCTCGACTGGGACGGACAGCGATTGGTGCAAGCCGGCCTCACCATCGACGGCGGCGGTCACATCGACACCGGCCTCGACGGCCGGGAGGTCGACCAGGGCCAGCGCGATGACGTCGACGAGGTGCTGGCGGTCGGCAGCGCCGGCGCGCTGATCCGTCGCGATGTCTGGGATCGGCTGGGCGGGCTGCCGCCACAGTGGCCGACCGAGGCCGGCGACGTCGACCTGGGCTGGCGGGTGAACGCCGCCGACGGCCGGGTCGTCGTCGCATCCCGGGCCATCGTCCGGCACGCCGCTGCCCATGACGGCGACCGTCACCACGGCGGCGGTGACGGTGACCTCGCGACCCGACGGCTGCATGGCATGCAGGTCGTGCTCGCCAACGCCAGGCGGTGGACGGTGCCGCTGCTGTTGCTGCGGTTGGTCGCGGCGGCGCTGTCCCGGGCGGTCGGACAGCACCTGTTCGCACGCCGCTTCCAAGCCGCGCGCGCCGAGCTGTCGGCCGCGGCCCGGCTGGTGACGCACTACAACGTGGTCAGCGCGGCCCGCCGGCAACGCGACCAGCAACGGACGGTGAGCCACGGCGAGCTGCGACATCTGCGGCCGCCACCCGGCAGTCGCTGGCGCCAGGTGTCGGTGAGCTTCGGCGGGTTCGGCCGCGACCATGAAGCGACCAGGTCGACGGCCGCGGTCGAGTCCGGGCCGGTCTCCGAAGACGTGGAGTCGTTGGCCACCGACATCGGAGCGGTTGCCCGCTTCTTCCGGCGGCCCGGGACCCTGCTGTTCCTGGGCATGACGCTAATCGCCTTGGTGGCGGAGCGCGGCGTACTCAGCACCACGTTGCACGGCGGCCAGCTGTTGCCGGTGCCCGGCGGCGCCAGCGACCTGTGGTCGATTTACCTGTCGGCCTTCCACCCGGTGTCCGTCGGATCGGCCAACCCCGCACCGACGTCGGTTGCCGTCCTCGCCCTGCTGTCGACGCTGTCGTTCGGCAAGGTCTGGTTCGCGATCGACGTGATCCTGCTCGGCGCGGTGCCGCTCGCGGCGATGACCGCCTACTGGTCGCTGCGCGCGGTCACGCCGAACGTCCTCGTCCGGCTGTGGGTCGCCGTCGGCTACGCGCTGCTGCCGGCGGTGACCGGCGCTGTGGCGGCCGGGCACGTCGACGTGGCGCTGATCGCGATCCTGTTGCCGTTGTTGCTGCGCGCAGCCGCGGCGGCGTTGCGCACCGACCCGGTCCGCGGCGACTGGCACCGCAGTGTCGGCACCGGTTTGCTGCTCGCCGTCGTGACGGCATTCGTTCCGGCGCTCTGGCTGACCGCCGCCGTCGTGTTGCTCGTCGGTGCCCTGTCGTTTCCGGTGGTCGGTGACGAGATCGGCCGCCGGATGCGCGCCGTCGCCGTCATCCTCGCGGCCGCGGCGCTGGCGCTGGTCCCGTGGAGCGGACAAGTGCTGGCGCATCCCAGCTGGCTGCTCGGTGCGGTGCCCGCGACGTACGGCGGGCACGATGCGCCGGTTGGCTTGTCCCTGGTGTTATTGCGCGCCGGCGGTGCGGCGCAGCCACCGGTGTGGATCGGCATTCCGTTGGTCGCGGCGGCGATCGTCGGGTTGCGCCGGCGGAGGTCGGCGCCGATCGCCCGCATCGGCGGCGTGCTGCTGGTGCTCGGCGTCGTCGCCGGTGTCGTGGTGACGCGCTCGGTAGGCGTCGTGACCGGCGTACCCGACAGCCGGCACTGGCCCGGCGTCTGGATGGTGGTCGCCGGAGCCGGCGTCCTGCTGGCGGCGGCGGTGGCCCTGACCGGTGGGCGGCAGGCGCTGCGCAGCTATGCCTTCGGCTGGCGGCAGCCCACCGCGATCGCGCTGGCGGGATTTGCGTTGGTGGCCACCGTCACCGTCGCCGTCGGTTGGCTGGTGCGTGGTGCCGGCGGGCCACTGACCGGCGCGAACCCCGCGCTGCTGCCGGCCTTCGCCCAGGCCGAGGTGGCGCAGCCCGCGTCGCCGCGCGTCCTGGTCCTCAACGCGACCGGTCCCACCATCACCTATGCATTGGTCCGGCGTCCGACCGGACCGACCCTCGGCGACCGTGCGGTGGCGCCCCACCCGCGCGGCGCGGTGGCACAGCGGCTGGCGGGCGTGGTCCGCGACCTGGTCGCCGGCCGTCCCGGCGCGGCTGCCGCGCTGCCGCAGTTCGGCATCCAGTACGTCGCCGCGGCCGCGCCTAGCGCCTCGGTGGTCAGCCCGGCACTCGGCAAGGCAACGACGTTGACCGTTGAGCCCGCGCCCGGCGTCACGGTCTGGAAGTCGTCGCTGCCGGCGGGCGAGCTGGCGTTGCTCGACCCGGCAGACGCGGCCCGGGCCCGCGCCGGTCAGCTGACGACCGGTGCGCTGCACGTCGTGCCGGCGTCGGGCGCGAGCGCCGACACCCAGATCGGTGGCGGCAGCCCGGGCCGGATGGTGGTGCTCGCCGAGCCGGCTGACCACCGCTGGCATGCCGAGCTCAACGGCGAGTCGCTGCCGCGGGTCACGGCGTACGGCTGGGCGCAGGGGTTCCTGCTGCCCACCTCTGGCGGTCGGCTCACCGTCGGCTTCAGCGGTGGCAGCCGGCCCTGGTGGCTCGCCGTCGAGCTGATCGTCATCGCCGCCCTGCTCGTGCTGGCCCTGCCGGCCTGGCGCCGGGAGGAATCAGAATGAGCCGGAGGCGAGGCGGAGCCTTGCCTCCGACCGCTGTAGGGCGGTGGGCGGGGTGGCGGACGTGAGCGGCGAAGGGCGGGCGGAGCCGCTCGCCGTCCTGGTGGCACCGATCGCGGCGGTCGGCGCGCTGGTGCTGCTGATCGCCGTCGGCGCGGTGACCGGCGCCACCGCGAAGTCACCGCCGCCGGCGGCCGGCCGC
>DASZPL010000054.1:0-3499 GCA_035550315.1 Mycobacteriales bacterium
CAGAAGCGGTTCTCGCTCGAGGGCGGCGAGTCGGTCATCCCGCTGCTCGACGCGGTCGTGTCGAAGGCCGCGCACGACGACATGGACGAGGTCGTCATCGGGATGGCTCACCGCGGCCGGCTCAACGTGCTGGCCAACATCGTCGGCAAGTCGTTCGGCCAGATCTTCTCGGAGTTCGAGGGCAACCTCGACCCGCGGACGGCTCACGGCTCCGGTGACGTGAAGTACCACCTCGGCGCCGAAGGGACCTACACCGCACTCGACGGCGAGACGATCAAGGTGACGCTGACGTCGAACCCGTCGCACCTCGAAACCGTCGACCCGGTCCTGGAAGGCATCGCCCGCGCGAAGCAGGACATCATCAACCGCGGCGAGACCGGGTTCACGGTGCTGCCGCTGCTGATCCACGGCGACGCGGCCTTCGCCGGACAGGGCGTGGTCGCCGAGACGCTGAATCTCTCGCAGCTGCGCGGCTACCGCACCGGCGGCACCGTCCACGTCATCGTCAACAACCAGGTCGGCTTCACGACGTCGCCGGAAAGCGCGCGGTCGAGCGTCTACTCCAGCGACGTGGCGCGGATGATCCAAGCGCCGATCTTCCACGTCAACGGCGACGACCCGGAAGCCGTCGTACGGGTCGCCGAACTGGCCTACGAGTTTCGCCAGGCGTTCAAGAAGGACGTCGTCATCGACATGCTCTGCTACCGGCGCCGCGGTCACAGCGAGGTCGACGAGCCGAGCTTCACCCAGCCGCTGATGTACGACCTGATCGACGCGAAGCGCAGCGTCCGCAAGCTCTACACCGAGTCGCTGATCGGCCGCGGCGACATCACGATGGAGGAGGCCGAGGCGGCGCTGCAGGACTACCAGGCGCAGCTCGAGCGGGTGTTCTCCGAAAGCCGTGACCTCTCGGTCGCGCCGATGACGATCGAGCCGGAGGCGGCGGTCGACACCGAGCCGGAGACGGCGATCACCCAGGAAGTGCTGAAGGCGGTCGGCGACAGCCAGGTCTCGGTGCCGGAGGGCTTCACCGTCCATCCGCGGCTGCTGCCGCAGTTGGAGCGCCGCGCGCAGATGGTCACCGAAGGCGGCATCGACTGGGCGATGGGCGAGGCGCTCGCGTTCGGCTCGCTGCTGCTGGAAGGCCGACCGGTCCGGCTCGCCGGCCAGGACTCACGTCGCGGCACGTTCGGCCAACGGCACTCGGTCATCGTCGACCGGCGCACCGGCGCGGAGTACACGCCACTGGCGAATCTTTCCGACGACCAGGCGCCGTTGTACGTCTACGACTCGCTGCTCAGCGAGTACGCCGCGATGGGCTTCGAGTACGGTTACTCGCTGGCCCGGCCCGAGGCGCTGGTCGCCTGGGAGGCGCAGTTCGGCGACTTCGCGAACGGCGCGCAGGAAGTTATCGACGAGTTCATCTCGGCCAGCGAGGCCAAGTGGGGGCAGACCTCCGGCGTCGTACTGCTGCTGCCCCACGGCTACGAGGGACAGGGACCGGACCACTCGTCCGGCCGGGTCGAGCGCTACCTGGCGATGTCGGCCGACGACAACTGGACGATCGCGATGCCGAGCACGCCGGCGAGCTACTTTCACCTGCTCCGCCGGCACACGTTGTCGGGACGCCGGCAGCCGCTGGTGGTGTTCACGCCGAAGTCGATGCTCCGACTGCGGGCCGCGGCCTCGCAGCCCGGCGACTTCACGTCGGGCCGGTTCGAGCCGGTGCTGGGCGACTCGGCGGCACCGGAGCCGGCCGGCGTACGCAAGGTGATCCTCTGCACCGGCAAGGTCTTCTACGAGTTGCTCAAGGAGCGGGACAAGGCCGGCGTCACGGACACCGCACTGCTCCGGGTCGAGCAGCTGTATCCGCTGCCCGGCGAGGAGATAGCCGACGCGCTCGCCGGCTATCCGGCGGCGACCGATCTGGTGTGGGTGCAGGAGGAGCCGGCCAACCAGGGCGCCTGGCCGTTCATGGCGCTGAACCTGCCCGACTACCTGCCCGACGGGCGGCAGCTGCGGCGGGTGTCGCGGCCGGCGGCGGCGGCGCCGGCGACGGGATCGCAGACGGCGCATCAGGCGGAGCAGGACGCGCTCATCGCCGAAGCGCTGCGTTAGGCCGGTGTACTTCACCGATCGCGGCATCGAGGAACTCGAGCAGCGCCGCGGCGAGGAGAGCGTGACGCTGGCGTGGTTGGCCGAGCGGCTGCAGGTTTTCGTCGATCTCAACCCGGAGTTCGAGACCGCCGCCGACCGGTTCGCGACCTGGCTCGCCCGCTCCGACGACGACGACGACTGACCGCAGATCTTCGCGCAACTGCACGGTATTCACGGCGACACGCCGTGAAAGCGGGCAGGTGCGCGAAGATCAGGTGGTGGTGAGGACGAGCTTGCCGAAGGCGTTGCCGTCGGCGAGCTTGGCAAACGCGTCGCCGGCGTCGGCCAGCGGAAACGTGCTGTCGATCACGGGGCGCAGGTCGTGGTCGACCAGGAAGGTCAGAAGCGACTCCAACTCGGTCTTGGTGCCCATGGTTGAGCCGAGTACGTCGACCTGCAGGAAGTAGACGCGGGCGAGCTCGATTTGCGCCACGCCGCCACTGGTGGCGCCGCAGACGACGACTCGACCGCCCGGGCGCACTGACTTGAGCGAGTGTCCGAAGGTCGCTTCGCCGACGGATTCGATGACGGCATCAACGCGTTCGGGCAGCCGAGCGCCGGACTCGAAGGCTTCGTCGGCGCCAAGCTCGACCGCCTTGGCGCGCTTGTCGTCGGTGCGGGAGGTGGCCCAGACCCGCGCGCCGGCGGCGTGGGCGAGCGCGATCGCCGCGGTCGCGACGCCGCCGCTGGCACCTTGCACGAGCACCGTCTGGCCCGGCTGGACCGCGGCCTTCGTGAACAACATCCGGTACGCCGTAAGCCACGCGGTCGACACCGAGCCGGCCTCCGCCCACGACAGCTCCGCCGGCTTGGCGACGACGTTGCCGGCGGGCACCGCGACCTGCTCGGCCAACGTGCCGGGATAGACCTCCGAGAGCAGTGACCGCTTCGGGTCCAGCGTCTCGTCGCCGTAGCCCTTCGCCGGGTCGCCGATGACGGCGTGCACGACGACGTCGCGGCCGTCCGAAGTCGTGCCGGCGGCGTCGCAGCCCAGGATCATCGGCAGCTTGTCCTCGCCGAGCCCGACGCCGCGCAGCGACCACAGGTCGTGGTGGTTGAGCGCCGCCGCCTTGACGTTGACCGTCACCCAGCCTTCGGGCGCTGGCGGCGGATCGATGTCACCAACCTCGAGCGCGGAGAGCGGATCGTCGGAGGACAGGCGTGCGGCATAGGCGGCGAGCACGCACCGACCCTACCCACGCCCACCCCGCCATGATCATGGCGTTTGTGACCCACCCACCTTGACGCCGATCATGGCGTTAGTGACCGATCTTGGCGCCGATCATGGCGTTAGTGCGTCACTTACGCCATGATCACCGCGGGAAGGCGTCACTAACGCCAT
>DASZPL010000055.1:0-12492 GCA_035550315.1 Mycobacteriales bacterium
CACCAGGAGTGACCCGTCGCGTCCCCACTGCGGTGCGGTCGCCCCGTGACCGGCGACGGTGAGGCGACGCGCGGTCGACTTGGTCACGATCGTGATGTCGCCGCTGTCCTGCACGCGCTTGACGTAGAGCGGGCCGAAACCGCGGCTCGGTGAGATTGCGCGGTCGCGCACCACCGCGAGCCGGCCGCTGGCCGACCACGACGGGTCGATCGAGATCTGATGCGCCGGCTGCCGCACCCGCTGGCAGCGTTGCGGCGTACAGATCGCGACCGCCTTGTGGCCGGCGGTCAGCTCGCGGTCGCCGCCTTCGATGACCGCGATTTCGTTCTTGGCGCGCGACAGCGCGATCCAGGAGCCGTAGCCCAGCACCGGGTTGGCGATCTGGTGGCGGTGGCCGGACATCGTGACGACGTCCAGCGGCAACCCGTCGGCACCGAGCGACGAGCCGACCGCCCCATCCCAGACCAGCAGCCGGCTCCCGTCCGGCCACCAGGCGGCCAGGTCGAGGATGCCGTCGACCGCGGTCACGGTCCGGCGATGTCCGCCGGATCCGGCCGGGATGACCACCAGCCGGCTGTGCCACTGCTGGTGCCGGAAGGCGTTCAGCGACACCGCAAGCCGCCGGCCGCTGGGCGACCACGCCACGTTCTCGATCGCCTGTGCCTTGGCCAACACTCGCGACGAGCCGTTGCGGTGCACCAGCGACAGCCGATCGACATGCGCTCCGGGGCGATGCGTCACGACCGCGAGCCGGTCGGCGCGCGGCGACCACCTCGCGCTCTGCACGTCGGCGGTCCGTGGCGTCAGGCGCCGCACAGGTGTGCCGTCGTCGCCGACCAACCAGAGCGTCTCGGCTCGCCGGACGGCAGGCGTCCGCTCGGCTACGTGGACCGCGAGCCATCGCCCGTCCGGCGACCAGCTCGGCTGCGACGCTGCGCCGGGAACCGAGACGTGCCGCAACGTGCTGGCCGGCCCGCCGAGCAACGCCAGCCGCTGCGGCGCGGTCGGCGTCCGGCTCCAGACCATGGCGAGCTCGCCGTGGCCCCGCAGGATGGACGCATCGCCGGTCAACACGGTCGGTGTTGCGGCTCTCACACCGACAGCGGCGGGCCGATCCGCAGTTGCCGCGCAACCGGCTAGCAACCCAATCGCGGCGACGGGTGCGACCAACCGCCCAGGGCGCATGGCCCGCACCCTACGCGGATATAGCGTTGCCGGCATGAGCGACCTCGAGCCGGTTCGCGTCAACGAGGTGCGGGTGATCGCGATCGGCATGGCGCTGTGGGCGGTCGCGCTCGTCGTGCTGGCAGTGTTCTTCCGGCACGACCTCGACGACCACCACGCCGGATGGTGGCTGTGGGCCTGCGGGCTAGGGCTGGTCCTCGGTCTCTACGGGCTTCGCGCGACCATCCGCCGCCGCGCCGCGGCGCAACGCGCGGTTGTGCCGACGGACGGCGAGTCGTAACTGCACGATCCGCGCCGCGCTGATCAGCAGCACCACGATCGCGCCGGCTAGTGCCGCGATCACGAGTGCGAGTGCCTCGGAGATCCGCCCGGATGCACCCAAGAAGTGGATCGTGATTCGCTGGTCGTTCTGCACGATGAAGTCGATCAGCAGCGCCAGGAACACCACCGCGATGACGATGACGATCCACACCGTCCGGGTCCGGGTGCGCCGCAGCCGGACCCCCTCGCGCTCGTCGTCCGTCATTGCTCCGACTTGTCAGCGCCTGGCGGTGCTATAGCGCCCGCTGGTGCTGACAGGTCGGGCTCGGCTTCGTCGTCGAGCTCCGGCTCGGACTCCTCGACGTCGATCACTTCGGGGCCGTGCGGGGTGCGCCGCAGATGGACGCCCCCGGTCTCGATGTCGGCGACCTCCACCTCGGCGATGTCGGCGTCCTCGCCGGGAGTGACCGGTACGACGTCGTAGCCGACGTCGTCGACGAGCGGTGGCGGCGGCGGTTCCGACGCCGGCACCACGGCGGCTTCGGAGTGCGCGCCGCAGCCGTGGTCGACCGAGACGACTTTGCCGTCGTCAGGTGCCAGCTCATTGGCGCAGACGCCGAACGCCTGCCGCAACCCGCCGGCCAGCGGCACGAAGAACCCGCAGCTCGCGCAGCCGGCCGGCGCCGCGCGCGCCACCGCCGACTGCGGACCCGGGTCGCCGGAGTACCAGCGCTCGACCGCGGCCCACTGGCCGTCATAGGACAGCACCCGCGTGCGCCCGAGGCCGAGCTCGAAGACGACCGCGTGCTCGTCCTCGTCGTCGGTGCTGAAGAACGTCGGCACCAGTCGGCTGTCGTCCGGCGCGGTCGGCAACAGGTCACCGGCACGCAGGTCGCCCGGGCGCAACCGCTCGCTCCACGGCACCCACTCCGGCGCCAGCAGGGCGTCGTCGCCGGGCAGCAGCACGATGTCGTCAACCGTCACCGACTTGGCGCGCGGCGCCCGGGCCACGGTGACGGCCCAGCACCAGCCCCGGTAGGACGGGTCGAGCGTCGCGAACCGGTGGGTGACGACCCGCTCGTCGTCGTACGACGCGCCGACGTATTCCCCCACCAAGCCCGGCGCCGCCTCCTCCGCCGCGGCTCGCGCGACGTCGGCGGCGGCCGCGGCCACGCTGTCGAGCGTTGCTGCGGACGTGGTTGCGCTCACACAGTTAGTGTCGCTCATGGCCGCCGCCGAGATCGAACGCGAGGGCCCGGTGACGCGGCCGGCGCGCGACAACGACTCGCTGTCGTCCGTGTTCTGGCGCCTGCTCGTGCTGCTCGCCGCCCGCAGTCGCGACGGGTTCCGCTGGCTGCGGGAGTGGAACCGCCGCGGCGGCGCGGGCGGGACCGGGCTGGCGGCCCTCGTCGAGACCCACGCGCTGCAGGCGATCGGCGACGCCGCCGTGACCGTGACGCTCGCCGGGTCGCTGTTCTTCTCGGTGCCGACGCACGCGGCGCGCAGCCGGATCGCGCTTTACCTGGTGATCACGATGGCGCCGTTCGCGGTGATCGCGCCGGTGCTCGGCCCGCTACTGGACCGGCTGCGCCACGGCCGCCGGTTGGCCCTCGCGGCGACGATGATCGCCCGCGCCGTGCTCGCGCTGGTGATCAGCCATGCGCTCAGCGCCCATCACGCGTTCACGCTCTATCCCGCCGCGCTCGGCCTGCTGGTCGCCGGCAAGGCGTACGGCGTCGCCCGCAGCGCCGCGGTGCCGAGGCTGGTGCCGGAGGGGATGACGCTCGTGCAAGCGAACTCGCGGCTGACGCTGGCCGGTGTCGCCGCCCCGGCAATCGGCGGCGGGGTCGGCATCGCCGTACTCAAAGTGCTGGGCCACGGCCCAGAGCTCATCCTGGCCGCCGCGATCTACTGCGTCGGCGCGTTCTGGGCGCTGCGGCTGCCGCGACAGGCCGACGGTGGCCGCGGCTCGGCGCCGCGGACAACGGGACGGCTGCGGTTGCCGGCCATCGGCGGCGACGTCCGCAGCGCGCTGTGGGCCGCGGCGACGCTGCGCTGGTTGTCGGGTTTCCTGCTGCTGTTCGGCGCGTTCGTGGTCAAGGACCATCCGATCGGCGGGTTGTCGACCAACCTGTCGCTGGGCGTGCTGGCGGTCGGCATCGGCGCCGGCAACCTGCTCGGGACGACCGTGGGCCCACGTACGGCGTCGGTCGCCGCGCGGCGGTTGTCGATCGTGCTGGTCGCGGCGACGACGGCGCTAGCCGTGTTCGCGGCGCTGAACTTCGGGTTACTGACCTTCTTCTTGGTGGTCTCGATCGGAGCGGCGGCGGCCGCGGTCTCGAAGCTGGCGCTGGACGCCACCATCCAGCGCCGGGTCGACGAGGTCGTGCAGACCGCGACCTTCGCCCGCTCGGAGACGACGCTTCAGTTGGCGTGGGTGGTCGGTGCGGGCATCGGCATCGCGCTGCCGACGCAACCGACCGCCGGCTTTTTGGTGGCCGCCGCGGTGCTCGGCGCCTCGGTGTTGACCTCGTTCGGCGACCGGGGGTTCAGCCGCCGAGACGTGGCGCCGTCGAGCGCCGGGCCGGACCCCGCGCGCTAGTGCGCGGGGCGGCGGCTACTCCTCGAGCTCGCCCGCGACGGCGCGCAGCATCTGCGCCACCCGGCCGGCAAGCTGCTTCTCCGGGTACCGGCCGCGTCGCAGGCCGGGCTGCACGCGAGCTTCGATCAGCTTGATCAGGTCGTCGATCAGGCCGTGGAGCTCCTCGGCCGGGCGCCGGGTTGCGGCCGCGACCGACGGCAACGGGTCGAGCACCCGCACCGACAGCGCCTGCTCGCCGCGACGACCCTCGGCGACTCCGAACTCGACCCGGGCTCCGGGCTTCAGAGTGACGCCCTCGGGCAGTGACGTCGCGTGGACGTAGACGTCGCTGCCGCCGTCGTCGCGGGCGAGGAAGCCGAAGCCCTTCTCTGCGTCGAACCACTTCACCCTGCCGGTGGGCACGCCAATTTCTCCGCTCGATCCATGAGGTGCACGCGCCGTGCGTCTCGCACAGGCTACGTGTTACGACTGGCGCGCGCCGCTACCGCCAGCGGGCCTGGTCGGGCAGCAGCTCGTTCATCGAGCCCGAGCGGAAGCCGCGCCGGTCGACCTCGACCGCCGGGAAGCCAGCCACCGCGGCGAGCAGATCCGGGCGCGCGGCAACGGTGTCGACCAGCTGCGGATCGACTTCGATCCGGGCCCGGTCGCCGAGATCCCGGACGCGCAGGTCCCGCACCTCGATGCCGGCCGCGGCGAGCGCCTGTCGCAACGCCACCTCAGCGTGCTCGACCCGGGCCAGCCGGTGCGAGGTGATCGTCACGCCGTAGGCGATCCGGCTGGACAGGCACGCCGCCGCCGGCTTGTCCCAGGTCGGCAACGACCAGCGCCGGCTCGCGGCCCGCACGTCCGCCTTGGTTAGGCCGGCGTCGAGCAGCGGCGTGACGGCACCACGCTCGGCGGCGGCGCGGATGCCGGGTCGGAAGCCGGCCCGCGCGTCGTCGGCGTTCGTGCCGGTGGCGACGTGCGCGAGGCCGAGGTTGCGCGCCAGCGGGTCGAGGACGTCGAGCAGCTCGGCCTTGCAGAAAAAGCACCGGTCGCCGGCGTTGGCGCGGTAGCCGTCGCTTGCCAGCTCGTCGGTCGTCGGCGTCAGGTGCCGCACGCCGAGCGACGCGGCGAACTCACCCGCCGCGGCCAGCTCGTGCGCCGGCAGGCTCGGTGAGACCGCGGTGGCCGCCGCCACCGCGTCCGCACCCAACGCGCGGACCGCGGCCGCGAGCAGGAACGCCGAGTCGGCGCCGCCACTGAACGCGACGAGAACGCTCCCCAGCTCGCGCAGCCGCGCGTCCAGCCGCCCGAGGCGAGCAGCCAAGGTCGGCTCGGGCTCGGACAACTTGGCGGTCACGCCTGCAGCCTAGGCAGGGGGTTGTCGAGTTGACGTGGCGAAATCGCAAGATTCGCCCCGTCAACTCGACAACGGCTTTAGAACGCGCCGGTGCCGTTCGGCGTACCGAGACCGGTCGGACCGTCGTACCCCACCTCGCCCGTGCAGAGGTAGGCCTTCGCGGCGTTGCCGAACAGGCCCAGCAGGCCGCCGGTGCACGAGCCGTTCGAACCGCTGGTCACGTCGTTCAGTGACGACGTGTGCGAGTAGGCGAACGACGCGCCGTCGACCGATGCGGCGTTGCCCGCGAGGGCGTAGACGCTCGCGATGATCGGCGACGACACGCTCGTGCCGCCGAACTCGAGCCAGCCGGACTGCCCGGAGTTCGGCGTCGAGTCGTACACCGCGACGCCGGTGTTGGGGTCGGCCACCGCTGACACGTCAGCGACGGTGCGCTTGGCGCACTGCGCGTCGTGCTGCCAGGTCGGCTTCGGCTCATAGCTCGAGCAGCCGCTGCCGGTGCCGCTCGCTCCGAACAGGCCGAGGAAGCCACTGCTGCCCCAGACCGTCTCGGACCAGCCACGGGAATTGCTCGCGCGCGACAACGACGTGCCGCCGACCGCGGTCACGTTCGGTGACGCCGCCGGGAACGACACGCCGTATCCGCTGTCGCCGGCTGAGGCCGTGATCGCGACGCCGGCGTGGTTGTAGGCGCTGTTCGTCGCCGTCTCGCTCGACGTCTCGCTGCCGCCGTAGGAGTTCGACACCTCGGTCGCCCCAAGGGCGACCGCTTCGTTGACCGCGGCCGCGAGGTTGCTGATCGACGCGGAGTTGGCCTCGACGAGCAGGATGTGGCAGTTCGGGCAGATCGCCGAGACCATGTCGAGGTCGAGGGAGATCTCCTGCGCCCAACCGGTGTCGACCGATGGCGGCGTGCTGCCGCCGGTCTGGTTCACCTTGCGGAAACAGCCGTTGGCCGTCGTACACGCCGGCAGCCCGAACTGCGAGCGGTAGGTCGCCAGGTCGGCTTCGGCCGTGGGGTCGTCAAACGCATCAACGATCGCGACCGTTTGCCCGCTGCCACCACTGGCCGACAGGTTGTACGCCGATCGCAGATCCGACGGTCCATAACCGGTCGGGGTCGCGGCCGCCGCCTTCACCTTCACAGTCCCATCGGAGTAGGTCAGCTTGTGCGCCCTGACCAACGCCATGCAGGCGGCGCGACCGGGAGCCGGCAGCGCGCAACTGCGCAGGATGTCGATCACCGACGAGACCAGTTTGTGGACCCCTTGCCCGGCCCCCGATGGCCCGGCGGTGGCGGACGTCGCCGTGGCGACCGAACCGATTGATGCCCCTGCCCCGATGAGCGCGACTGCTGCGCCCGCTGCAATCCCCCTGAACCCTCGCTGCATGCGTCTCCTTCGCTCCGTGGGGAGAACGGTGAGCCGGACAATACGCCCGATCCGGCCGATTGCACACCGCCGGTGCCGGGCGGCGGCTGTGGACGACGGCCGCACGCCGGCGCGCGGTTTCCCTACCGTGCACCTCACCGATCGACGGCAGAGGAGACCAGATGAGCGGTATCCGGGTCACCCCCGAGCAGCTGCAGGCGACGTCCGGCCGAGTCGCGGCCGGCGCGGGTCAGATCGAAGCCGAGCTGACCGGGCTGGCCGGCACCCTCGCCCCGCTGGGCAGCGACTGGGCGGGCGTGGCGCAGCAGCGGTTCGAGCAGCTGTGGGCCGAATGGCAGAAGAGCGCCCGCGCCCTGCACGAAGCGCTCACCGGGATCAGCACCCTGCTGGCGCAGGCCGGCACGCACTACGCCGACGCCGAACGCGCCATCGCCGGCTCGTTCACCGTGATGTAGACGGCGGACGTGTCTCTTAGCCGGCGGCCGGCAGCGTGGCGTCCGGGCCGGCGAGCGCGGCCGCGCTGGTGCGCAGCGCGGTCTCGAGCACGGTGGTACGACGGCGGTGGTCCATCAGGTTGACCCCGATCGCTTCCAGGTCCTCGCGGCCCGGGCCGAGGATGGTGACCGGCGTGCCGCGGCGGCGTACTTTGCCGGCTTCCAGCAGTACCCGCCGGGTCATCGCCCGCCGGAACCGGCGCTCGAGCCGGCCGACCACCGATGCCGGCTGGTCGTAGTCGAACGACGCCATCGGCGTCAGCACGATCACTTCGTCAAGACCGAGTCCGGCGACCAGGTCGATCGACGTGGGCGACAACGTGCCGCCGTCGATGTAGCGCCGGCCGTTGATCTGTGCCGCGGCGTACCACGCCGGGATCGAGCACGAGGCGACGACCGCTTCGGACAGCGTCGCCCGCGGTTCGCCCTCTCGGCCGAATGCGACCCGCCGCCCGGAGTCGTAGTCCATCGCGACCACCCAGGTCTGCGGGTCGGTCGGCCACTCGCCGTCCGGGTTGGCGTTGTGGATCAGCTCGGCGATCGCCGTGAGGTTGCCGCGACCGCGCGGGGCGAGCGCAGCGAGCATCGCCATCGTGGAGACGTCCTTCGGGTGGCGCAGCTTGCGGGCGATCAGCGCCCGCGAGCCCATCCGCAGCTGCGGGCGCGGCGGCAGCGCGCCGCCGGCGGCGGTGTCATGGTCGAAGTCGATCTTCGGGTCGCCCGGCACCACCACGCCGCGCTGGTGGTTGATCAAGGTGTCGACGCTGAGGCCGGCGCCGAGCAGGGCCGCGATGACCGAACCGGCCGACGTCCCGACGATGACCTCAGCGTCGCGCGGATCCCAGTCGTAGGCGTCGCGCACCGCGGACAGCGCGCCCATCATCCAGGCGGCGCCGAGCACACCCCCCGCCCCGAGTACCAATCCCCTGCGGGGCTCCCCCATGCTCACGTCCACCACTCCACCCTTTGTCGTCGTGCAGCGACCGCACCGCGGCCGCTCACTGGCGCACCCCTGTCGGGTCCGCCAGTGCGGAGACGCCGATTTCATTGGAGCGAGCCACCTTCGCTCCGCTTCGGTACTCGCTCACTTGACGGTCTCCAACAGATCGCCGAGCGCTTCCTCGATGCAGCCGGCGAGCACGGCGATGTCCGGCATCGAGTCCCGGTCGCAGTTGAGGCCGTAGTAGACCCCACCGTTGTACGACGTCAGCCCGATGGTCACGGCTTGA
This sequence comes from Mycobacteriales bacterium, assembly GCA_035550315.1. Classification (GTDB taxonomy): domain Bacteria; phylum Actinomycetota; class Actinomycetes; order JAFAQI01; family JAFAQI01; genus DASZPL01. The sequence continues at coordinate 8,505 of DASZPL010000055.1, forward strand.
TTCCTTGCCAGCGGGACGACGGGATAACAATCCAGCATTCGCGCGCCGGCGGCGTACAACGGGAACTGCGGTCCCGGCACGTTGGTCACCACGACGTTGAACAGCCGGCTGGTCAACCCCGACGCCAGCCGCGCTGCCGCGGAGTGGATGGTCGGCGGCGCGAATCCGGACAGCGCCACCAACGCCTCGGCGCCGACCGCCTGGCCGGAGTCCTTGTGCCCCTTCATCGCGTAGCTGATCCGGTGCAGCCGCAGCACCGGGTTAGGTTCACCGACCGGCAGGTCGACGAAGTACGACGAGACCCGATTGCCCAGCGCCCCCGACTGCTGGTCGCTGCGGACGCTGACCGGCACCATCGCGCGCACCGTCGTGCTCGGCACGACCGGCTCGCCTCGGGTCAGCAGCCAGATCCGCAGCGCGCCGGCGACGGTCGCGAGGACGACGTCGTTCACGGTGCCGCCGTGGGTCTTGCGGATCCGCTTGTAGTCGTCGAGCGAGGTGTCGGCCATGCCGAACCGGCGCTGCTCGCCGATGCTGGTGTTCAGCGGCGTCTCGGGCGCCGACCGGATCGAGGTGCGGACCACGCTCGCGATGCCGGCGGTGGTGTCGAGCAGCCGACCGGCGATCGCCTTCGCGTCGGCCAGCTCGCTGCGCGCGGTGTCGAGCAGCTGGGTCGGCCGGCGCAGCGTGTCGGTGATCGCACCGACGAGGAGGCTGAGGCCCGACGGCTCCGGGTGAGGCGACCAGTCGTCCTCGGGCAGCTCGCGTGGCGTCGGCTCGAGGTCGAGGATCAGGCTGGCGATGTCGATCGCGCTGATCCCGTCGACCATCGCGTGGTGGGTCTTGGTGACGATCGCGAACCGGCCGTCGGCCAGCCCCTCGACCAGGTAGATCTCCCAGAGCGGGCGGTTGCGGTCGAGCGGCCGGGACTGCAGCCGGCCGACGAGCTCCCGCAGCTGGTCGTCGCTTCCCGGGCGGGGCAGCGCGCTGCGCCGCACGTGGTAGGTGATGTCGAAGTCCTCGTCGTCGACCCAGACCGGGTTGGCGAGATGACCGGGCACCCAGCGCACCTTCTGCCGGTAGCGCGGCACCAGCGCGATCCGTTTCGCGACCAGGGCGCACAGCGCCTCGTAGTCGAAGGCTTGGTCCGGCGGCGGTTCGAACCGCGCGACGCCACCGACGTGCATCGCGGTCGTCGGCGACTCCAAATACAGAAAGGAGACGTCGAGGGCCGAAAGCCGTTCGGTCACACCCCAGTTTCGCATCCGGGGCACCGCTATCGCAGCGGCACCTCGAACAACGCCTCAAGCTCCTCGAGCGTCTGTTGCGGCGTGACGTGGTGCACCCCCACCATGCCGGCGTCCACCGCCCCGCGCACGTTCGGCAGCAGATCGTCGACGAACACGCACTGCTGCGGCGCGAGCCCGAGCCGGTCTGCGGTCAGCCGGTAGATCTCCGGCTCCGGCTTGCGCATCCCGACCTCGCCGGAGATGACGACGGCGTCGAACAACTCGTCCCAACCGTCGCGCGGGTAGTCCAACCCCCACGAGTTGGACAGCAGGCCGGTCGCGAACCCGGCCGCCTTGGCGAGCCGCACCGCGCGGGCGATCGGCGGATCGGCCACGTAGAAGCCGGAGAACATCCGGGTGAGCAGCCCCGTTGACTCGATCGGCTGGCCATCGCGGGTCCGCAACCGCGATGCCAACTCGCGTTCGAAGTCGGGTACGTCGATCTCGCCGCGCTCCAACGCGTGCACCGGGTTGCTGACGGCTTCGTCGCCGTACGGCGAGCCGAGCCACTCCTTCATCACCCGGCGGAAGTCTTTGACGTCGATGCCGTCGGCGTCACACCACGACGTCATGGCGTCGTTCAGCGGGCTGGTCAGCACCCCGCCGTAATCGACGACGAGTGCTCGCACCTCGCTCATGATGTGCAGCCCGGGCTCGGCGATGGCGTGGCACTGCCCGCCGCCTGCTGCTCGACCGCCCGGACCTGCGCGGCCGACCGCAAGTGCCGGAACCGCAGGCCGAGGTCGAGCTCGAGCTTGCGCTGGCCCGGCTGCGGGTGCAGCGCCGCGCCGCTGACCTGCGCGGCAACCGTCCGCGCCTGCCGCGTCTGGTCGCTGCTGTAGCGCACCACGGCGACGTCGTGGCCGACCCGCACCGCGTTGCCGATCGAGCGCACGTGAATGCCGCGGTGCCGGAGCTGGCGCGCGACCCGCGCCGCCAGCCCGGTGCGCAGCGACCCGTTGCGCAGCACGATCCGCACCTGGTCCGGGGTCGCGAACTGGCTCGGCACCGTCGGCGTCGGGCACGGCGTGGTCTGGGTGACGACGACGGAGTCGTCGGACGAGCCGGCGAAGTGCTGGTAGCCGACGTACCCGCCGCCCGCCAAAACCGCGAGCGCGACGATCGCGGCCAGCCACCGCCAGGGGTGGTGGTGCTTCCGCGGCGGCGACAGGTCACCGCGGCCGAGGATCGTCACGGCCCCCGATGCTATTGAGCCGACGTTCCGGTAGCAGACTGTGGGCTTTCCGATCCCACGGAGGCCTTGGTGGACTTCGCGCTGTCCGCAGCTGCGCAGGATTACTCCCGCCGCTTGACCGATTTCATGGACGCCCACGTCTACCCGGCCGAGCCGGTCTACCGCCGGCAGCGCGAGGAGCTGATCGCCGGCGGGCAGCCGCACCAGCTGCCACCGGTCGTGGAGGAGCTGAAGGCGGAGGCGCGCAGCCGCGGCTTGTGGAACCTGTTCTTGCCGGACGTCTCGGGCTTGAGCAACGTCGACTACGCGCACCTCGCCGAGATCATGGGCCACTCGCCCCACCTGGCGCCGGAGGCCACGAACTGCGCCGCGCCGGACACCGGCAACATGGAGGTGCTGCACCTGTTCGGTACGCCGGAGCAGAAGGAGCGCTGGCTGCGCCCGCTGCTCGACGGCGAGATCCGGTCGGCGTTCGCGATGACCGAGCCGGCCGTCGCGTCATCCGACGCGACCAACATCTCGACCGAGATCCGCCGCGACGGCGACGACTACGTCATCAACGGCCGGAAGTGGTGGATCACCGGCACCGCCGACCCGCGCTGTGCCGTGATGATCGTGATGGGCAAGACCGACCCGACCGGCCCGGTGCACCGCCAGCAGTCGATGGTGCTGGTGCCGATGGACACGCCGGGCGTGACGGTGGTGCGGCCGCTGCCGGTGTTCGGCTACGTGGACCAGCAGGGTCACTGCGAGATCACGTTCGAAGACGTCCGGGTGCCGGCGAGCAACCTGGTCGGCGAGGAGGGCGGCGGCTTCGCGATCGCGCAGGCCCGGCTCGGCCCCGGCCGGATCCACCACTGCATGCGAGCCGTCGGCATGGCCGAGCGCGCATTGGAGCTGATGTGCCGGCGCGCCACCTCGCGAGTCGCGTTCGGCAAGCCGCTCGCCGAGCAGGGCGTCGTGCAAGCGCAGATCGCCGAGGCCCGGATGGCGATCGAGCAGGCGCGGCTACTGACGCTGAAGACGGCCTGGCTGATCGACCAGGTCGGCGCCAAAGGCGCTCGCACCGAGGTCGCGGCGATCAAGGTGATCGCGCCGCGGGTCGCCTGCGAGGTGCTCGACCGCGCCATCCAGCTGCACGGCGGTGGCGGGGTCAGCGACGACTTCCCGCTCGCCGAGATGTACGCCGGCGCGCGCACGCTGCGGCTGGCCGACGGGCCGGACGAGGTGCACGTCCGGTCGGTCGCCCGCCAGGAGCTCGGCCGCTACCTCGAGGGGTAAAGCGACAGCCGGCGGCGCGGCCGCGACGGCTTGACGCCGGCGATCCACGCCGCCAACTCGCGCAGCTCGAGCCGAGCCCGAGAGCCGGGCACCGCCTCGGCGAGCGTCTGCCCGCGCGCCATCGCGACGTCGAACGACACGCGATCCTCCGGCACCATCGCGACCGGCCGCACGCCGGCGTACCGCTCCAACGCCGCTTGCACCTCGCGCCGTGGATCACCGG
>DASZPL010000056.1:0-65223 GCA_035550315.1 Mycobacteriales bacterium
GGGGCCACCAGCACGCTCAACCTCACCCCACTCGACCGACGCTGGCACCGCGCCAAAACCCACGCCGGCTGGACCTACCGCAAAGACCCCGACACCGACACCATCACCTGGACCAGCCCCACCGGACTCACCGCCCGCATCGACCCCTACGACTACCGCAGCGGACCCTAAGCAGCGTACGAACGGGAACGGGCGCGGTCGGCGACCTCACTCAGGAAGCGGCGCACTCGGCGGCTCGCGGTCTTGGCACCGACGGCGTCCGCAACGTCGAGCCGGACCGTCACGTCGCAACCGGCATCGGCAGCTGGCTCGATCGTCAGCTCGCCGGTTGCGCGCGCGCCTGCCGGCGTCGCGACGACGACCTCGGCCTTGAAGCCGACTCCGTTACGACGCGGCGGCGACACCACCGGCGTCTCGGCATCCGTCACGAGATGCACCCGATCCGGGGTAGCGGCAGCGTCGTCGACATCGTGGATGGCGCGGCCGTCCTGGTGCAGCTGGCCCGCAAGCAACAGCGCGACGCTCGCAGGGTCGGCGATGGCATGCTGCCTCACCTCGACGCGCACCACGACGACCTCCTCATCGACCTTTCCCTTGCAACACAAGGGATTTCCCGCTGCTTGCAAGAGTACGCACCGACCCGATAGAAAGTTCGGCCCGGGGGTGTGACGAGACTCACCCCGCCTTGCGGGAATCAGTCGCAGCCCTGCGTCGACACCGCGACGCTCGCCTGCCGACCCTGCTGCGCATCGCCCGCGACCTCCGCGGCGGTGAGGGCGTAGCCGGTGTCCGGGTTGTCCAGGGCCGCGGCGAACACCACTCCCGCGACGTCACCGCCGGCGGCCAGCAACGGCCCGCCGGAGTTGCCGGGCCGCACCTTGGCGCGCAGCGAGTAGATCTGGCGCGTGACCTGCGCGTTCTGGTAGATCGTCGGCCCGCGGGCGTTCTGCATCGAGCGAACCCGCGCGGCGACCGGGGTGAACGGCCCGTTCTCCGGATAGCCGACGACGATCGCGTCGTCGCCGCGGTGCAACGGCCCGGCGAACGACAGTGGCGCCACGTCGAGGGCGGGCACGAACAGCACGGCGACATCGCGGTTGGGGTCGTAGACCACGACTCGGGCCGGGAACGTCCGGCCACCCGGCGTACTCACCTGTGGTGACCGCACCCCGGCCACCACGTGGGCGTTGGTCAGCACCCGGTGCGCGGCATAGACGAAACCCGAGCCCTCGAGCTGTCGCGAGCACGAACTAGCGATGCCCGTGACTTTGACGATGTCGGGTCGCGCCGCCCGGACGACGGCACTGTGGGCAAGAGCCGGATTCGCCCGCTTCACCGGGGGGCTGTTCTCGGGCCCGATGCCGCCGAAGACCTCGGTAAAACCGTTCTGGTCGAGCAGCCGCCGAAACGGCGCGAACCAGGTGCGAGCGGTCTGCGGCACCGCCCCGTCGACCGCGCGCAGGATCGTCGAGTGCCGGATCTCGCGGGACACGCCGTGGGCGGCGCTGCCCGCCAACGCGCTGCCGATCAGCCAGGCGATTAGCAGTACGGCGAGGACGCTGACCGCGCCACCACCAAAGGAGTCGGCTGCCCGGACCGGTCGCCACCGCATCCGGTTGCGGATCGCAGCGCCGGCAACCGTGCCGAGCACCTGGCCGACGATCGCGAACAGGAACACGACCAAGAACCCATACAGCGGCGCGCTGAGCCCGAGCGGCCAGGTGCGATGCAGATCGGGCGCGAAGTTGGCGCCGAGCGCCCCGCCACCCAGAAAGCCGATAAAGGCCAACGCCCCCACCACGAAACCTTGCCGGTAGCCGCTAGCGCCGAAGAGCAGGCAGATCGCGAGCAGCAGCCAGTCGAGCAGGTCCATTAGGGGAGGGCTTCGATCACGCCGCGGTCCCAGTCGCGTTCCCAGCCGGCGATTTTCATCAGCCGGTCGATTACCCCGGCGGTAAAACCCCACACCAGCATGTCCGCGACCCGAAACGCCGGGCTGACGAAACCGAGCCGATGCCGCACCATCACGCGATTGGCGGGGTCGGCGAGGTCGGCGAGTGGCACGCGCGCCACCGACGCAACCTCACCCGGATCCACCGGAGAGACCTCGCAGGGTTCGCGCCACCAGGCGAGCACCGGCGTCACCACATTGCCGCTGCGCGGGATCCACAGTTGCGGCAGCGTCGCAAAGACCTGGACACCGGCGGGGTCGACGCCGGTCTCTTCTTCGGCTTCCCGCAGTGCGGTCGCGACCGGACCGTCATCGTCGGGGTCGACGCCGCCGCCGGGAAATGCCGGCTGGCCGGCGTGGTTGCGCAGATGCGCGCTGCGCTGCAGCAGCAGCAGATCCGGGCCGTTCGCGCCCTCGCCGAAGAGCACGAGCACCGCGGCTTGCCGGGCGCCTTCGTACTCCGACGAGCCCGCCAGCAGAAACTCCGACGGCTCGACATTCTGCAGGCCTTCGACCAGCGGTTGCAGCCAGGGCGGCAGCCCATCCGCCTTGACCTCGATCATCCCGACACGTGCAGGTACGTCGCGATGTCGTGACGAAGCTCGGCAGCGCTGGTGTACTGACCCGGCTTGACGTGCACCACCTGCCCAGCCGGGTTGACGAACGCCGTGACCGGCGGGCCGGGCGACGCCGACAAGCCCTTCAGCGCCAAGCCGTGCAGCACCTTGCTGTCCGGGTCGACCACCGATGGGTATCGCATCGGCGGGTGCACGTGATGGGCGAAGTCCAACGCGCTGTCGCTGGAGTCGGCGGTGTCGATACCGAGGAAGCGCACCTGCGGGCGCAACGCGTCGTACGTCTTGGACAGCAGCGCCGTCTCGCGCTGGCACGGGATGCACCACGATCCCCAGACATTCACGACTGTGGGCTTGCCGACCAGACCCGCCAACCGCACCGCCGGCCCAGCGCCAAGGCAGGGCAGCGTCAAATCGGGCAAGCCGCCGTGCGCCGTGGACGACGACGGCGGGCACGCGCGCAGGTTGGCAGCAGCGACCAATTCGGACCGCGACGGGCCGGGGCCGACGTCTGCCGAGTGCGGACTCGACGACGATGAGCAACCGGCGATCACCGCGATCGACGCGGCCGCCATCACCAGCCGACGAAACATCACCATTGGCTCATAGCGAGACGGCGACCTGCGATGCCGACTTCACGAGTCGCTCGGCCGCCTGCGGATCGGTCGGCCCGAGACCGTACGACGGGCACCAGCGCGCGACCGGGCAGGCGCCGCACGCCGGTTTGCGCGAGTGGCAGATTCGCCGGCCATGCCAGATCATGCGGTGCGACAGCAGCGTCCAGTCGCGACGGGGAAACAACGCGCCCACCTCGTGCTCGACCTTCACCGCGTCGTCCTCGCGGGTCCAGCCGAACCGACGCGCGAGCCGGCCGAAGTGGGTGTCGACGGTGATGCCGGGCACGCCGAACGCGTTGCCGAGCACGACGTTTGCCGTCTTCCGCCCGACCCCTGGCAAGGTCACCAGATCCTTGAGCCGATTCGGGACCTCGCCGTCGTAGCGTTCGACCAGCTCGCCGCCGAGCTTGATCAGGCTGTTCGTCTTGGCCCGGAAGAATCCGGTCGACTTGATCATTTCCTCGAGTTCGCCGCGGTCGGCAGCCGCGTAGTCCGCCGCCGTGGGAAATTTCGCGAACACCTTCGGCGTGACCTCGTTGACCCGCTTGTCGGTGCACTGCGCGGACAAGATAGTTGCCACCAACAGTTGCAGCGGGGTGTCGAAGTCCAATTCGCAGTGCGCGTCGGGATAGGTCTCGGCGAGCACTCGGCCGATGCGGCGCGCTCGCCGCACCAAGGCGGTGTGCGACTCCGCCTCAGGCTTGACACGCGCCACGGGACACGAGGGTACGGCCTGCTAGCGATCTTGCCGTCGGCTGCCATAATCGTTGACGATGTTGATCCTCGCGACGTTGCTCTTTCCGCTGCTGCTGATGGCGGTGACGTTGCTGATGCAACGGGTCGAGCAGCCGCTGCGCGATGAGTCACTCGGCGACCGGGTCGTTGACGTGTTGCGCGCCGGTGGCGACGACGACGTCGAGCAACTGGTCGCCGGGCTAACCAAGGAACCGCTGCGACGCTACTGGCAGCAACGGGAATGGTGGTCCCGGATGACGTCGGCGTACCACATCGGTCGCGGCTAGCCTCTCCAGTAGGGCAGACTCCCGACCGGAACGGCGTGGGAGGTCGGCGTGGACGGCGTGCTCGGGCAAGCAGCGTTGTTCGCTGCACTCGACGCCGAATCCGCCGCCACCTTGGAGTCGATCCTCTCGATCCGCCGCGTCCCACGCGGGCATGTGGTGTTCCGCGAAGGCGAGCCCGGCGACCGGCTGTTCATCGTGCTGGACGGCAAGGTGAAGATCGCGCGGACCTCCCCCGACGGCCGCGAAAACCTGATCGCGGTGCTCGGCGCCACCGAGATGTTCGGCGAGCTGTCGCTGTTCGACCCCGGGCCCCGCACCGCGACGGTCGTGGCGGTGACCGACACGACGCTGGCCGGGTTGGATCACGACGACCTGCGACCGCTGCTCGACGAACGGCCGGGGCTCGGTGTCGCGCTGCTGAAGGCGCTGGCCCAGCGGCTGCGCCGCACCAACGAAGCAATGGCCGACCTCGTTTTCACCGACGTCCCGGGCCGGGTTGCGAAGGCGCTGCTCGACCTCGCCGAACGCTTCGGCACCGAGGAGGCCGCCGGGTTGCGGGTGCGCCACGACCTGACCCAGGAAGAACTCGCGCAGCTTGTCGGCGCGAGCCGCGAGACGGTCAACAAGGCGCTGTCGGAATTCGCGCAACGCGGCTGGCTGCAAATCGACGGGCGCAGCGTCGTCCTGCTCGACCGAGACCGCCTGACGCGGCGCGCGCGCTAGGCGTCACCCGGGCAGGCCGTCGAGCAACTGCTGCGCGGCGTCGAGGTCGTTGCGGGCTTCGGTCGCCCCGGCCAGCGCAACCGCTTGCCTGGCCGCGAACCGGGCGGCCGGCAGGTCGCCAACGGCGTGCAGCGCCCGGGTCATTGCGCGCAGCGCCGCGCCGCGTGACCGCACGTCTTGCGCCGGCTCCGCCATCGACTGCCGCGCGCAGTCAAGGGCACCGGCTGGATCGTCCAGGTCGAGCAGCGCCTCGGTCAGACAGGCCAGTGCCCGCCGCCGCGGGAACGCAAGTGAGCCCTCCGGGATGGCCAGCGTCTCGCGCAGCAGCGCAGCAGCCGCCGCCGGATCGCCCTTGGCTCGCAGCACCTGCGCGCGCACCAGTTGCAGGCCGGCGATCGCACCGGGCAGCACCTCGAGCGAGCGGAGTGTCTCGAGTGCCGTGTCGGTGGCGGCTTCGGCCGCCGCCAGGTCGCCCAGCTCGACGCGGCACTCGGCGAGCATCGCCAGCGCCAGCGCGGCCGGCACCGGCTGCCGGCTTTCGGTCGCCCGCGCCACCGCCTGATCAAGTCGCCGGATGGCACGTCGCTGCCGGCCGGCGGCCCGCAGCGCAGCGCCCATTGCCAGCAGCGCGATGCTCTCGCCCCAGGGATCGCCGAGGTCGTGGAATCCGTCGTACGCCGCAGTCGCGGCTTCGGTGGCGGCCTGGATTTGTCCGAGCTCGGCGGCGGCCAGGCCGTCGATGGTGAGGCAGGCGGCGACGCCCCAGCGGTCACCCACGGCTTGCCCGAGCGGCAGCAAACCCTGGGCCAGCGCACGTGCCTGCTCAAGCCGGCCCTGCAGCAACCGCACGAACGCCTCGGTGCCGGCGCACCACGACAAGCCGCCGTCGTCCTCCAGGCTGGAGAAGACATCGGCGGCGGTTCCGAGCCGCTGCTCCGCGATCTCGTAGGCGCCTCGTGTGGTCGCGCTCCAGGCCAGGTGTTGCAACGCCCAGCCGGCGCCGCGCCGGTCACCGACCCGCTCGGCCAGCGAGAGCGCCTGCTCGAAGTGTTGTTCGGCCGCCGCGAACCGGCCGCCGAGGAACTCGATCATGCCGAGCTGCCGCAGCGCCTCCCCGGCGACCCGGTCGTAGCCGGCTTCGCTCGCGGTCGCCAACGCCCGCACCAGCGCCTCGACCGCCGGTCCTTCCTCGCCGCGCCGGCGGAGTACGTCGCCAAGGACCACCAGAGCCGCGGCGCGCATCCGTTGGTCGCGCAATGCGAGCGGCCGCTCCAGGTCGGACTCGGCCTCGTCCAGCCGGTGCAACGAGACGCGCGCGGCGGCGCGACCCACCAGCACGGGCGCGGTCGCGGCGTCGTCCAGATGACCGTCCGCGAGGGCGAGCGCCCGCCCGAACAACGCCTCGGCCCGCAGGTTGTCGTCGCGCGCGAGCGTGGCTTGACCGAGCCGCTCCAGGGCACCGAACCCGATGTCGCGGACCGTCCAGGCCGGGTCTTTCGGCGGCAGCCGCATCTCGGTGGCGAGCAACACCGCCTGCTCGGCCTGGCTTGCGACGAACGCGTCGGTCTCGCCGACCGCGCGGGTCGACCCGTCGATCGCCCAACGCGCGACGGTCGCGTGCCGCCGGGCCCGCTCTGCCTTGGGGATCCCGGCGTACGCCACGTCACGCGCCAGTCCGTGCGTGAAGGTGTATTGCGGCGCGCCTTCGGCACCGTCCGCGATCGGCTGCACGATGCCGCGAGCAACCAGCTCCTCGAGGGCGGCGATCACCGGGTCGTCGCCGTCACCCATCGCCGGCTCGAGCGAGCGCAGCATCTCCGCGGTGAACCGCTCGCCAATCACCGACGCATCGCGAAGCAACGCTCGCGCCGCCGGAGCGAGGCTGTCGATGCGTGCGGCCAACACGGCGCGCACCCCGGCCGGCAACACGCCGCGCGGCAGCTCCCCGGTCAGCCGCCAGCCGTCACCGTCACGGCGCAGCAAGCCGCGATCGACCAGCAGGTGAAGCATCTCGGCCAGGAAGAACGGGTTGCCCTGCGCCCGGTCGAGCAGCAGCTCGCGGGTTTCGTGGTCGAGCTCCGCGCCACCGAGGTAGGCGCGCAGTAGCCGCTCGCTGGCCGGCTCGTCGAGCGGCACCACCGGCAGCACTTCGAGGTCCGGCATCTGGTCCCACCAGTCGGCGGCCATCAGGTCGGAGCGCCCGACCGTGACGAACAGCGCGGGACCGTGAAACTCGATCGCCAACCGGCCGAGCGCCGCCAGCAGCGACGGCGTCCCCCACTGCGCGTCGTCGACCACCAGCAGCAACGGGCCCTCGGAGCCGAGCGCATTGACCAGGTCGATGACCGCCTCGGCGAGCGGATCGATGACGGTCTCACCGCCGCCGGGTGTGGCGGTGTCGCGCGGTCCGACCGGCGCCCACTCGACGAGGCCGAGCAGCGCCAGCAGCCGATCCGCGGTCGACGTGTTCAGCGGTCGCCGCAGCGCCGGGTGCGCCAACCGGGTCACCGTCCGCTTCACCCGGCTGATCGAGGCCTCGACGTCGTCGCTGTCGGTGATGCCGACCGCGGTCCGGACCCAGTCGGCGAACGCCGCCAGGTCGCGGCTCTCGCCGTACGGCGGACACCGTCCCCACAGCACCCGCACATGGGGCAGCTCGCCGGCGAAGTGCGCGAGTTCGACCGCGAGCCGGGTCTTGCCGACGCCGGCCTCGCCGGTCACGACAACCGATGCCGGCTTGCCGCGGTCGACCACGTCGAGCATCCGGCCAACCAACCGCCCGAACTCCGCGTCGCGACCGATGAACGGCGCCTCCTCGCCCAGGTCGAGCCGGGCGGCGCCGCTTGGCCGCAGACCTACCAACTCGTAGGCCGGCACCCGCTCTCGCTTGCCCTTCAGCCGCAGCGGCGACAGTGCCCGCCACGACGCGATCGACATCGTCGACAGCGCGGTCGCCCGGCCGGCGTACACCGAGCCGACGCTGGCGGCGTCGGCCAGCCGGGACGCGGTGTTCACGGTGTCGCCGACGACGGTGTAGGAGAGCGCGGCCTGCACCCCGGCCAGCACCTCGCCGGTGTTGAGTCCGACCCGCAGGCCCATCCGCCGGCCGCCGCCGCTCTCCTCGGCCATCAGCCGACGGACCTCGGCCTGCATCTGCGCGGCGGCTCGCACGGCACGTTCGGTGTCGTCCTCGTGCGCGGCCGGCGCACCGAAGACCGCCATCACGCCGTCGCCGGTCAGCTTGTCGATGGTGCCACCGAAGTCGGTGACCGCCTTGGTCAGTGCACCGAGCACCTCGTCGGTCACCGCACCGACCCGCTCGGGGTCGAGGTCCTCCGACCACGCGGTGAAGTCGGAGAGGTCACCGAACAGCACGGTCACGACCCGGCGCTCGGCGGCGGGATCGCCGGCCTGCTCGGAGTGCTCGAGCAACGACCCGCAGGAGTAACAGAACCGGGCACCTGGGACCGCGGGTGTGCCGCACACCGGGCAAGCGAGCGGACCACTCGCGCGCGGCGGTGTCGTCATTGCGCCTGCTGCTGCAAGTACTCGAGTTGCGCCAGCACCGAGATCTCGGCCGCCGGCCAGAGCACCGGGTCGACATCGGCGTAGACCCGGCGGACGACCGCGGCCGCGTCCGGATCGCCGGCGGCGACCGCGTCGCGGACTTGCTGCAGCCGCTCCTGCCGGTGGGCCAGGTAGTAGTCGAGTACGGCGACCGGCTGGTCGAGGACCGGGCCATGGCCGGGCAGCACGACGTCGATGTCAGCCGTTGCGAGGTCGCGCAGCCGCTGCAGCGAGTCGAGGTAGTCGCCGAGGTTGCCGTCCGGATGAGCCACCACCGTCGTACCGCGCCCCAGCACGGTGTCGCCGGTCAGCAGCGCACGATCCGCTTCCAGCAACAGGCAGACCGAGTCGCTGCTGTGGCCCGGAGTCAGGACGGTCAGCCAGTCCAAGCCGGCGGCGCTGTATCGGCCCTGCCGGTCCGGCAGCGGCTCGGCGCCGATGCACAGCGAGGCGTCGCGGGCCACCACCGGTGCGCCGGTCAGCTCATGCAGCCGCGGGGCGCCTTCGCTGTGGTCGACGTGACCGTGGGTCAGCACGATCAGCTCGATCGGGCCGAACTCGACCAGCCGCTGGAGGTGACCATCGTGATCCGGGCCGGGGTCCACGACGACACAGCCGTCGCCGTCGGACTCGCGCAGCACCCATGAATTCGTGCCGTCCAACGTCATCGGTCCCGGGTTGGGGGCCAACAGCCGAAGTGCGCGGGTGGTGACCTGTTCGAGGGCACTCACGGACGCGCTCCCGCGGTGTCGTAGCCCTCGTCGTGCGGCAGCAGGAACCGCACCTGATCGTTGTCGCCGAGGACGACCTTCGGGAGCACAGTGACAACCTCGCGCTCGCGGGCCGCGGCGACGACGTCACTCGTGGACGACAGCGCCGCCAGGTCGGTGAGCGTCGCGATCGTCGGCGGCAGCATCGTGATCTCGCCGCGGTCGTTGGCGGCGATCGCGTCGGCCGGCCGGATCCAGGTCACATGGTCTGCCTCGCCGCCGACGTCACGGGTGCGTTGCCCGGAGGGCAACTCGGCGACGAAGAACCGGGTGTCGAACCGGCGCGGCTCGATCTCCGGCGTGATCCAGTGCGCCCACGCGTGCAGCAGGTCGGCGCGCAGCAGCAGGCCGCGCCGGGTGAGCATCTCGGCGAGCGACAGGCTGCGGTCGATCAACGCGAGCCGGTCGGTCTCCCAGTCGTCTCCGCTGGTGTCGGCAACAACTTCGTTGGCGTGCGCTCCGGCGAGCAGCACGCCGGACTCTTCAAAGGTCTCGCGTACGGCGGCGCACACCAGGGCGCGGGCGATCCGGTCGTCGGACGCGGCCAGTGTCGCCGCCCATTCGTACGGCGCGGGCCCAACCCACATCGCGTCCGGGAAGTCCTCGTCACGGACGTCGACTGACCCGCCCGGAAACACGAAGGCGCCGGCGGCGAATGCCATCGAGGCCATCCGGCGCAGCATGTAGACCTCGGGCCCGGTACCGCCGTCGCGCAGCAGCACCACGGTGGCGGCGTGCCTCGGTGCCGCCGGTTCGCGCTCACCGCTCGCCAGCGCCTTCACCGTCTCGACCAGGTTGGCGAGCCAGTCGTCGGTGCGGAATTCGCTCATGACCTCACCGCGGCGACGATCTCGATTTCGACCGGCGCGTTCAGCGGCAGCGCGGCGACGCCGACGGCACTGCGGGCGTGCCGGCCGGCGTCGCCGAAGACTTCGCCGAGCAGGTGACTCGCGCCGTTGACGACCGCCGGCTGGCCGAAGAACGACGGCGAGCTCGCGACGTACCCGACGACCTTGACCACGCGGGCGATCCGGTCGAGATCACCGACCTCGGCCTTGACCGCGGCGAGCGCATTGAGGGCGCAGAGCCGCGCCAGCTCTACGGCCGCGGACTCGTCGAGGTCCGCGCCGACGATGCCTTCGGCAACCAGCTTGCCGTCGACGAGCGGGAGCTGACCGGAGGACCACACCAGGTCGCCGTGGCGCACGGCCGGCACATACGCCGCGAGCGGCGGGGCGACGTCCGGCAGCGCCAGGCCAAGCTCGGCGAGCCTGGCCTCGGCAGCCGTCACTGCAGCGGTCGCTTGAGATAGGCCACGAGCTGGTCGCCGCCGCCCGGGCCGGGGATCACGGTGACCAGTTCCCAGCCGTCGGCGCCCCAGTTGTCCAGAATCTGCTTGGTCGCGTGAACCAGCAGCGGGACGGTGGCGTACTCCCACTTCTGCACGGCCCGAGATTAGTGCGCCGCGGGCCGGCGGCGCCGGTCGGCTAGGCGCTGGCGGTCTGGGCGGCGCGGGCGCGCAGCAACCGCTTGCGCTCGAGTTCGTTCAGCCCACCCCAGATGCCGTGCGACTCGGAGATCCGCAGCGAGTACTCCAGGCACTGCTCGCGAACCTGGCAGCGACGGCAGAGGGCGCGGGCGATGCCTTCGCGCAGGTCTTTCTCCGGTTTGCGCTCGAAGTGGCTCGGTGCGTAGAAGTAGGTCGCGTTGTCCGCTTGGCACTCGGCGTCGGCCCGCCACATCAGCTCGTCGTACATTCCGAACCCCCGCCTTTCCGCTGGGACCACTCCCGAGCGTGATTCGGCGTCCGCAACCGATGTCCTGCACGCTGCCAGAAATTCGTCAGCGCCTAGCCTTCGGGGAATGGCGAGTGACTTCCCCGCGGTGAAGCTGCACGTCGTCAGCGGCAAGGGCGGCACCGGCAAGACGACGGTGGCCGCCGGGCTGGCGCTTGCGCTCGCCGCCGGCGGTCGCACCGTGTTGCTCACCGAGGTCGAAGCGCGGCAGGGCATCGCCCAGCTGTTTGACACCCCGCCGCTGCCTTATGAGGAACGGCGGATCGCGGTCGCTCGGGGCGGCGGCGAGGTCTACGCGCTCGCCATCGACCCCGAAGCGGCGCTGCTCGAATATCTAGAGCAGTTCTACAACCTGCGTCGCGCCGGCTCGATGCTCAAGCGGGTCGGAGCCATCGACTTCGCGACGACCATCGCACCCGGATTGCGCGACGTCCTGCTCACCGGCAAGGTCATGGAGGCCGCGACCCGGGAGCGGCGCGGAGGCGGCCGGCTGTACGACGCGGTGGTGCTCGACGCACCGCCGACCGGGCGGATCGCGCGGTTCCTCAACGTCAACACCGAGGTGGCGGCGTTGACCCGTGTCGGTCCGGTCCGCAACCAGGCCGCGAGCGTCATGCAGTTGCTGACGTCGGCCAAGACCGCGGTGCACCTGGTCACCGTGCTCGAGGAGATGCCGGTGCAGGAGACCGTCGACGGGGTCGCCGAGCTGCGCGAGACCGGCCTTCCGGTCGGCGCGGTGATCGTCAACATGGTCCGCACGCCGCTACTGCCCGACGACCAGATCAAGTCTGCCGCCGCCGGGCGGCTCGAGTCCGCGGACTTGGCGCGCGAGCTGAAGTCGGCGGGCGTCGACGTCGACAGCGGCGTCCTCGCCGCGCTGGCGGGTGAAGCCGCCGACCACGCCGAGCGGGTGCTGCTGGAGCGACAGGAGCGGGCGACTTTGCAGGACCTCGGCCGCCCGACGTACGAGTTGCCACTGATCCCCGACGCGGCGGAGCTGTCCGGGCTGCATGACATCGCGGACCGGCTGCAGCAGGCCGGGATGGTGTGAACCGATGACGCAGCTCCCACCCGAACGCACGCTGGACGTCGACCGGCTGCTCGGCTCGGCCGAGATCGTCGTGTGTTGTGGCGCCGGCGGCGTCGGCAAGACGACGACCGCGGCGGCGCTCGCACTGCGCGCGGCGGAGCAGGGCCGCACGGTGTGCGTGCTCACCATCGACCCGGCCCGGCGGTTGGCGCAGGCGATGGGGCTGACCGAGTTGGACAACACCCCTCGCGAGGTGGCCGGCATCGACGGCTCGGCCGGCGGCCGGCTCGACGCGATGATGCTCGACATGAAGCGGACGTTCGACGAGATCGTCCTCACTCACGCCGACCCGCAGCGGGCGGAGGCGATCCTGAAGAACCCGTTCTACATGTCACTGTCGTCGAGCTTCGCCGGCACCCAGGAATACATGGCGATGGAGAAGCTCGGCCAGCTCAAAGCCGCGGGCAACTGGGACCTGATCGTCGTCGACACCCCGCCGAGCCGATCGGCGCTGGACTTTTTGGACGCGCCGCAACGGCTCGGCCGGTTCCTCGACGGCCGGATGATCCGGATGCTGACGGCGCCGGCCCGGGCCGGCGGCCGCGCGTACCTGAAGGTCTTCACGATCGGCATGCGGGTGTTCACCGACGTCCTCACGCGCGTTCTCGGCGCGTCAGCGCTGAAGGACCTCAGCCTGTTCGTCAGCTCGCTGGAGACCATGTTCGGCGGGTTCCGGGAGCGCGCCGACCACACCTACCGGCTGCTCAAGGAGGCGGGAACGGCGTTCGTCGTGGTCGCGGTGCCGGAGCGCGACGCGTTGCGGGAGGCGGCGTACTTCGTGGAGCGGCTGGAGACCGAACACATGCCGCTAGCGGGCGTCGTGCTCAACCGCATGCACGCGAGTGCCGCGGGTGCGCTGTCGGTCGAACGGTCGCTGGCCGCGGCCGAGGCGCTCGACGAGTCAGATGGCGGCGCGGTTGCCGCCGCCGTGTTGCGCGTGCACGCCGACCGGATGAAGGTCGCGGCCCGCGACGACCGGCTTGCGCTGCAGTTTCAAAACGGTCATCCCACCGTCAAGATCGCCGCTGTTGCCGCGCAAGCGGCGGACGTGCACGACCTCGACGGGCTTCGGGTGATCGGTGCGGACTTGGCCGACGGCGGCGCCGCGGCCGCGCCTACGGTCGCGGGCTAGGGCTAGCTGGCGCGGCGAGCCCGGCTTGGCCGCGCCGCGGGCTGCTCGGGCTCACCGGCGTCGTAGGCCGCCATCGCGGCTTGCAGCAACTTGCGCCACGACTTCACGTCGGGCCGGCGGCGCAGCAACGCCCGGCGCTCCCGCTCGGTCATGCCGCCCCAGACGCCGAACTCCACCCGGTTGTCGAGCGCGTCGGCGAGACACTCAGTGCGCACAACGCAGCCATGACAGATCGTCTTTGCACGGTGCTGCGCGGCGCCCGTCACGAACAGTTCATCCGGGGCGCGATCCCGGCAGGCGGCGCGAACCGTCCACACGTCATGCCATGGCATGCGATGAGAGTACGTAACGGACAACCGATGCGCCAGGGTCCTTTGCGCATCGTTTTGTAGCGGTCGGGACAGACGACCAGAGGCGGGTCCGCGCGTTCATATACCTACGGCCTTGCGTGAAAACGTCGCGTTGTGGCCGCCTCTACGCTGGGGTGATGCAGCGCCCGCAGTTTAAGCGCAGCGCCGGCGTTCTGTTCGCGGTATCGGTGGCGGCGGGGCTCGTGATGGCGGCAGTGCTGCTTCCGTACGTCGGTACCGCCGGGCTGGTCGCCCGCCACGCCACCAGCGACTTCGAGAGCCTGCCGTCCAACCTGAAGCGGCCACCACTGCCGGAGGTCTCGCGGATCCTGGCCGCGGACGGTTCCCCGATCGCACAGTTCTACGACCAGAACCGCACCGTCGTACCGCTGTCGAAGATCCCGGTCGAGATGCAGAAGGCGATCATTGCGATCGAGGACGTCCGGTTCTACGAGCACAGCGGCATCGACCTCAAGGGCATGATCCGTGCGCTGCTGCGCAACGGATCGAGCGGGTCGGTGTCGCAGGGCGGCTCGACGCTCACCCAGCAGTACGTCAAGAACGTGCTGATCGAGGACGCCCGCACCAAGAAGCAGCGCGACGCGGCGGTCGCCGACACCCTCGCCCGCAAGGTCAAGGAGGCGAGGTACGCGCTGGCGCTCGAGCACCAGCTGTCGAAGTCACAGATCCTGGAGGACTACCTCAACATCGCCTACTTCGGCGACGGTGCCTACGGCGTCGGCGCGGCCGCGCGGCACTTCTTCAACGAGCCGGTCCAGAAGCTGAGCCTGTCGCAGAGCGCCCTGCTCGCCGGCTTGGTGCAGTCGCCGGAGGCCTACAACCCGCGGTTCTACCCGAAGGCAGCGCACGACCGGCGTGACACCGTGCTCGCCCAGATGTTGCACTACCAATTCATCACGCAGGCGCAGTACGACCACGCCCGATCGCAGCCGATCCGGCTGCACATCCAACGGCAGGCCAACGGCTGCACCAGCTCGCAGTACGGCTACTTCTGTGACTACGTCGTCAACCACGCCCTCAAGCAGGTGCTGTCGCCGGCCGAGCTGCGCGCCGGCGGGTTCACCATCACCACGACGCTGTCGCCGAAGGTCCAGCACGCCGCCGACGAAGGCGTGCACGCCTACGTGCACGCCCGGGAGCCGTCACATGCGATCGGCGCCGAGGCGGTCGTGCAGCCGGGCACCGGCGAGGTCAAGGCGCTCGCGGTGAGCACGCCGTACGGCAACAACAAGAAAAAGGGCGAGAACAGCATCGACTACGCCGTCGACCAGAAGTACGGCGGCAGCCAGTACGGCTTCCACGCCGGGTCGACGTTCAAGCTGTTCGTGCTGGCCGCCGCGTTGAAGGAGGGCATCCCGCTCTCGACGTCGATCCACGCGCCGCAGAGCATCACCGTCACCGGCTACAAGGACTGCGCCGGCCGGCCGTTGAGTAGCTATCCGCTACACAATGCCGGTGACAGCGAGTCCGGGACGTTCGACCTGAAGACCGGGACGTGGTTCTCGGTCAACACGTTTTATGCCCAACTCGAGCAGCGCACCGGCGTGTGCGAACCGGTCAAGCTGGCCGAGTCGATGGGCGTCCACCCGGCCGGCGGCGGCCCGATTCCGCAGGTGCCGTCGTTTGTCCTGGGCTCGGCCGCCGGCTTCAGCCCGCTTGACCTCGCCGGCGCCTACGCCACCATGGCAGCGCACGGGAAGTACTGCCCGCCGGTCGTGATCACGAAGATCGTCGATCGCCACGGCCACAGCCTGCCGGTGCCGCCGTCCCAGTGCCGGCAGGTGGTGCCGAGCGGGTTGGCAGACACCGTGACCTCGATCCTGCAGGGCGTGCTGACCGTCCCCGGCGCCACCGGCACCGAGGACGTGCTGTCCGGCCGACCGGCGGCAGCCAAGACCGGCACGGTCGACAACTACGCCGGGTCGTGGTTCGCCGGCTACACGCCGCAGCTCGCCTCGGCGGTCTGCGCCGGCATCCCGTCGAGCCCCAACCGGTCGCTGGGTGGGCTGACGATCGGCGGCCGCTACTACGGCTCGGTGTTCGGCGCGACGCTGGCCGGGCGGATCTGGCAGGCGACGATGAACGCCGCGCTGGCGGGTGCGCCGGTCAAGCAGTTCAACGCGCCGAACCTCGGCTTCGAAGCCGGCACCCAGGTGAAGGTTCCCGACGTCGCCGGGATGTCGGTGCAAGCCGCGGCCGACCGGCTGCACGCCGCCGGCTTCACCGTCACGGAATCGCAGTACAAGGTGCCGGCGCTCGAGCCGCGCGGCGCTGTCGCCCGCACCTCGCCGGCCGCCGGATCGACGGTGCCGAAGGCCTCGACCGTCGAGATCTTCCTCAGCAACGGCCAGCCGCCCCCGCACCAGCCGGAGCACGGCGGCGGCGGGGACGAGCCCGGCGGACCGCCCGCGAGCGAGTCGCCGACACCGCCCGGCACCTCGCCCTCGCCGACCGACTCCGCGTCACCGACCGGCTGATCAGCCGCCGAGTTGGCGGCGAACCTCAGCGGCAACCCGGCCGCCCTCGGCGCGGCCCGCCACCTGCGGTGTCACCAGCTTCATGACCGCGCCCATCTGCTTGGGCCCGAGCGGCTGGTCCACCCCCTCACCGGCACTCGCGATCGCCACACTGACCAGACCGGTCAGCTCCTCGTCCGACAGCTGCGCGGGCAGATAGGCGGCGAGCACCTCGCCCTCGGCGCGCTCCCGCTCGGCCAACTCCGGGCGGCCGCCACCGTCGAATGCCTCAGCCGCCTCGCGGCGCTTCTTTGCCTCGCGCGCGACGACCTTGACGACCTCGTCGTCCGACAGCTCGCGCGCCTGCTTGCCGGCCACCTCTTCGTTGGTGATGGCGGCCAGCACCATCCGCAAGGTCGCCGTGCGCAACTCGTCCCGCGCCTTCATCGCCGCGGTCATGTCGGCTCGCAACTGCTCTTTGAAGCTCACCCTGCCACCTTAGGAGGCCCTTAGGCTGCAACAGGTGAGCCAGATCGCGGCGCTGACGGCCAGCGCATTCGTCGCCGGGGCGGCGGCGCTGGGCTATGCCTACGGCTACGAGCGCAAAGCGTTCCGACTGCGGCGCTTCGACGTACCGATCTTGGCCAGCGGTGCGGTCCCGCTGCGCGTGCTCCACCTGTCGGACATGCACGTCACGCCGGACCAGCCGTGGAAGGTCGCCTGGGTCCGCTCACTCGCGAAGCTCTCACCCGACCTGGTGATCGACACCGGGGACAACCTGGCGTCGCGCCGCGGCGTGCCGATCGCGCTGCAAGCGTTGGAACCGTTGCTGGCGTTTCCGGGCGCCTTCGTGCCCGGCTCGAACGACTGGTTCGCGCCGACGCCGAAGAACCCGGCTCGCTACTTGCTGAAGTACCGCGGTGCCCACGTCACCGGCCCGCCGCTGCCATGGGGCGAGCTCCGGACGGCGTTCACCGATGCCGGCTGGTTGGACCTGACCCATCGGCGGACGACGGTCGAGGTCGGCGGGCTGCGGGTCGAGCTGGCGGGCGTGAGCGATCCCCACCTGCATGCCGACCACTACGACCGCGTCGCCGGTCCGATCAACGAAACCGCCGACGTCGGCATCGGGCTGTCGCACAGCCCGGAGCCGCGCGTGCTGAACGGCTTCGCCGACGACGGTTTCGGCCTGGTCCTCAGCGGCCACACCCACGGCGGCCAACTGCGAATCCCCGGGATCGGTGCGCTGGTCACCAACTGCGGGCTCGACCGCCGGCGGGCGCGCGGCCTGTCGACCTGGCGCGGCGACACCTGGTTGCACGTCTCGGCCGGGCTCGGCACCTCGCCTTACGCGCCGGTCCGGTTCGCGTGCCCGCCGGAGGCGACGCTGCTGACCTTGGTGCCGCGGGCATAGCCCGGACGACCCGAGGAGCGGTGCCGGTAGACTCGTCGACGCTTCGGGATGTAGCGCAGCTTGGTAGCGCACCTCGTTCGGGACGAGGGGGTCGTGGGTTCAAATCCCGCCATCCCGACTGTGTGACCTCGGCGTTTCTGCAGGTCAGGGCTTCGCGCCCGCAACGGACCAAGATCGACTTCTGCCACGGGTCACAGGAATGGTCACGAAACCGCGGCGTGTCGCGGCTACTACCGGGCTCAGGTGGTTTCCAGTAGCGCAGCAACTGTCGTGGCCGCTTCGCGATCCAACGCCGGGGTGACATGGCTATAGGTGTCTAGTGTCACGCTGATCTGGGCGTGTCCAAGGCGCTCTTGAACGACCTTCGGGTGGATGCCGGCTTGCAGCGCCAGCGTCGCCCAGGTGTGTCGAAGCCCGTGTACTGACAACGCCGGCATCTGGAAGCGCTTCACCAGGCGCCGAAACTGCTGCGAGACGAGCTTTCGGGTGCAATGGCCGACCGTCTTCACGGGTGAACACGAAGTCATTCACCAGGTACTGCTCGCCGAGACGAAGCCGCTCTTCAGCTTGGCGAGCACGGTGTGCTCGGAGTACTGCAGCCGTCCTTGCGTCGAGCTCGATTAGCCGGTATCCGCTCCTGGTCTTCGGCGTTCCCAGAGCCCAGTCGGTCCCGTTCCGCGTGTAGTTGGCGATTTGCACGATGGTCCGCTTGATGGAGAGCCGGCCGGCTTCAAGGTCGACATCGTTCCACTGCAGACCAAGTGCCTCTCCGCGCCGCATGCCGGTCGTTGCGAGCAAGTGCCACAAGGCGATCAGGCGATCGTTGGCGGCGACCTCAAGGAATTGCTTGACCTCGGCCTCAGACCAGACCCGGAGTCTCGGCCGTTGATGACCGCGTGGTGGATCGGCGACGTCACACGGGTTTCGGTAGAGTCGGTCCCATCGCAACGCGTCCCGGAAGGCCCGGTGCAGGATGACGTGCACGTATTGGACGCTCCGCGCGGACAGTCCGTCCCCGTCCGGTTTCGGGCGCAAGAGGTGTCCGTACAACGCGTTCAGCCTGGGACCGTCCACGTCCTGAATCGCCGTGCGGCCGATGGCGAGCGGAACGACGTGCAGTCGGACGACGCGTGCATAGGAGTCCCACGTGGACGGACGAATCGTTGCTCGCACTGACGGCAGCCATTCATCCTGAAGGAATTCCGCGACGGACTGCCGCGACGGCGCCACGTATACGCCACGCTCCATCTCCGAAAGCAGTGATGTCATCGCCGACTGCGCTGCTCGTCGCGTGGGGAAACCTCGGCGGCGCGTCTGCCTGCGACGTCCCGAGCCATCATGGACGTCCACGACGAAATACCAAGTGCCATTCGACTCCGGCCGGACACTGCCTCGCCGGCCGCCTCGTCCTGCCATCACGCCTCCTCGCGATCAGGATGCGCCGAGCGCTAACCGCGCACCTACGAATGTGATGTCTGTGGATAGCCGAACGCGAGCTCCGGGCTTGGGCGTCGACGCGGCCGGCCGCGATGAATGCGTCGATGGCGCTGTCTTCGATGCGGACGTGGGATCCGAGTTTGATGTAGGGGATGCGTTTTTCGGCGATGAGCCGGCGGATGAAACGGGGTTTGGTGGCGAGCCGTTCGGCGGCTTCGTCGACGGTCAGCAGGGTCATGGCGGCTCCTTCCGGTTGGCCGTCGGTATTACCGGCAGACAGTGGTGACACTGCACTCTGACGGTACTCCGGATATGCGCTATGACAAGTGGTCGGATTGGCTGTAGCGGGTGTACGGTGCGCGGGTGGCGCGCAGCAAACACGCCGGTGCGGACCGCGGTGCGCCCTCGCGGCCCGCAGCGGACGGCGTGAATCTGAACCAGATCGTGGCCTACAACTTCCGGCGAGCTCGGGAGCTGCGCGGCTGGACCCAGGACGAGGCGGCGCTGCGGTTGGAGCCGTATCTCGGGGTGCGGCTGCGGCAGGCTGCGGTCTCGGCGATCGAGGGCGCGTTCGGAGGGGCGAAGCGGCGGGAGTTCGACGCCCAGGAGATCCTGGCGTTCGCGTGCGGTTTCGACCTGCCGCTGGTCTGGTTCTTCCTGCCGCCACCGGAGGATCACCGCACGCTGCTGGGCACCTCGGAGCTGGTCAGCGAGTTGTACCTACTCACCGTCGGCCGACCCGACCAGCTCAAGGTGCTGCGGGACCGGTTTCGCGAACTCGGCCACGCCGACCCCAACCACGATGATCAGGTGTTGGCGCGGGTCTACGGCGCTCCGACCGCACGCACCCTGGCCGACTACCCCGCCCGCCGCAAGGAGCTGCTGCTGGCGATGCTCGACGCGCACGGCGACGATCTGGACGGGGCGGCCGAGGAGATGGGCCGGTTCTTCGACCATCTCCGCCAGGTCGGGATCCGCGGCTACGTCGCCGAACACGCCAACGACCCGGACTATGCGCGACCAGCACGCAGGCGAAGCCGGCGGACGACCAAGTGCTAATATGACTTGGCGTGGTCGCACCGATGGTACTACCATCGCCTCATGGGTGTGGTGAAGCGGTCGGTGTCGTTCGAGGCCGACGTCTGGGATGAGCTGGTGGCGGCGGCCGGGGGCGCGCCGGTGTCGCCGTTAGTGAATGACGCGTTGGCGCACTATCTGCGCCGGCAGCGGGCTCTGGCGGCGGTGGCGGCCTACGAGATGGAGTACGGCGGGTTCACCGAGGCGGAGTTGGCCGAGGCCGACCGGGTGCTTGACGCCGCCGGGGTCACCGATTTGACCGCGCCGCCGGCTGGCCCACGCGGGGACGGGCGCCGGTCGCGTCGGGTAGCGGCGTCGGGCGGCGCGGGGCGCCGGGCCCGGCGGTGAGCGGGCTGACCTACGACGCCGGCGCGCTGTTGGCTGCGGAGGCCAACGACCGGCGGGTGTGGGCGATCCACCGTCGGGCGTTGGATCGGGCGCAGATACCGAGCGTGCCGGCCGGGGTGCTCGCGCAGGCCTGGCGGGGTGGTCCGCAGCCGCTACTGTCGCTGCTGCTAGCGGGGTGCGCGATTGGTGACCTGGACGAGAGCCGGGCTCGGTTAGCCGGCGCGTTGTTGGGTCGGGCGAAATCCGCGAACGTGATCGACGCCACCGTCGTCGTGAATGCGATGGGCCGTGGTGATGCGGTGGTGACCAGTGACCGCCGTGACCTGGAGAAGCTCGCCCGGGCGGTCGACCGGCGGCTCGACCTCATCGCCGTGTGACCCACGCCCCCGGAACGTCGGGGGACGCCGGATTGCGGTCGCGACACGCCGAGATCTCCTCCTCCCGCCTCGTTACACCTTCCTTCCCTCCGCCCGTTCCCCGTCCCGTTCCGCCGTTTTCCGTTGTCTCCCAACGCTTCCCGCCGCTCCCACCGTACCGATCTGCCTTTCCAGCCCGCTCCAGTTTCCGAGCAGACAAGGGTTCGGATTCATCGCCCGCCGCGACAAGGAGCTCAGCGGCGGAGGACCGTTTGCCGACGATTGCTATCAGCTACGAACTGCCCATCGGTCGCAGCCAGGTGATGACACGAACCTCACCAACGCGACGGGCTAGAAGGTCCTGAGTAGCTTGATCAATCGTTGGCACAACGATTCGGAGCAAGTTCCCACACTCGTCAGATTCGAGGATCGGGATCTGCTGGTCGGACAACGACTTTCGCGCCTTCCGGAGACGGGACGTTGACGATGCCGTTCCAGACCTCTCCGCCGTGGCGCATGCGGGCAGCGCGACCTGCGAAGATCGTCCGACCTTTGTCGGGACCCCTACCAGCATGAATGTCCCCGACGCCCAATGGCCCCGCAGCAGTAGCGGTGCCGTGAGCCCGCCCCTCGCCGATGCGGCGAAGGAATCCTTAGGAAAGTTTTGCAGCCGCATGCCATCGCAGCGGTTGACCGGAAACGACGCCGGGACGAGATAGCACGCTCGAGGGGCTTGGTGGGGCGTCAGTAGGACCGGAGCACGCACAGAGAACAGCCCTGCGCGGGGTCCCACGATTCCCACCGTCGCCGCGTCCGATCCGCTGGCAGTGACGTCAAATGCGCGCGTTGCCAAGACAGATGCGCCCCCTCCGACGACTAGAGTTGCTAACGCGGCACAAGTCGCGAGGAGGCGATGCGTGCGGCGGCGACGAAAACTTGCGATCACCGTCTCCGCGCTCGGTGCCTGCAAGTCGTCAGGAGCCGGAAGGTCCCTCAGGGCGTCGATCAGGTCGCGACTCATGAATTCGACTCGCCTTCGCGATCGTCCAGGATGAGCTGCAACTTCTTCAACGCCTTCGATGCCTGACTCTTCACCGTCCCCCTAGAGCAACGCATGATGACTGCAACCTCGCTCTCTGAACAGTCCTCCATAAACCGCAGAATCACTGTGGCGCGTTGGCGCGGAGGCAGTTGAAACAGCGCCGCGCGAAGGTCGATCCGATTCGCGGTCGCTGTCGTAAACCCGTCCGAAACGCTCAGCTCATTAGTCAGCAGGGCGGTTTGCTGACCCGCTCGCCACCTCAGGCGCCTCGCCTTGCGGACCATGATCGTCCGCACGTAGGCATAGCCGTCAGATGTCGATCGCACGCGTCGCCAGTGAGGCCATGCCGCGAGAAGCGCCGCTTGGACCAGGTCCTCAGCTACCTCGCGGGGTCCCGGTTAGGAACCACGCCGTACGCAGCAGAGAAGCCGACCGGCTAAGCACGAACCGAGCGAAATCATCCTCGACCGTGATGCTCGGCGAATCCATACCTCTGGCGTTGCCGACGGCTGAGCCTCTCCGAGCCGGGATGACCGCTTGCATACCAACTCTAAAGGCGTCAGCCGTCGAAAAGGTTGCCTTCGGCGCTACAGATGCTCGTCAGCGGACCAAGGACGGCTGCACCACGCCCAGGCCGCGGTGATCCGAACCGGTCTGGTCACAGAACTGGTCACAGAACTCCGGTCACCCCCGGGTACCGCGAGTCGCGGCTAGACAGCACCGGAGAGAGTCCAGCTGAATCTGGCGAGAGCGCCATAACCAGCACCACCACGCCAGCACCAGTCGCCAGTTCAAATCCCGCCATCCCGACCATGTGCGCCATCCCGACCATGTGATGTGGCTTCATCGCCACGACCGAGGCCGTCATCCCACCGATCGCAGCCTCGGGCGCTAAGCGTGACGTGCACCGCAGGTCGCTCAATTCGAAGGTGCTGATGGCCGACGGGCGCCGCCCCGACAACAGGCGTCCAAAACGAGAGAGAGGGCAGAACGAAACTCGGATGGTCCTCTGTCACTAGCCCAAACCGCAAACCGTCGTGGGTGCCCCTAGTTCGCGGATTTAGAAGGCGCTCCCGACGTCGAGGCCGGAACAAGACTCTCCGCGAGCTTGATCAACTCGTTCATGTCGGACCCGCCCCACAAGTGAACTGATGTGTTGTCGATGTCCACCCAGAGAAAGGCAGCATTGTTTCCATTCGCGTCCTGGTCGGTTCCATACGAGCCGCTACTCACAACGCGCTACGAGCGGCAAGGCGGACAGCTCGACCTCATGCCTTCGCCCACTGCTGGCTCAAGCTAAGCCAGCGGGTCAGAGTTAGCTGGTGATCTTCGCGTAACCGAGAGCCAGGGGGTTCGGCGGCCCGCTACGGCTTTCGGCGACAGAGGCAAAGCGCACGCGCTTAGTGTGGAGCGCTTTGAACCAGGCTGTAGCACGGCCGTGCGAGCCACGCCGCGCCCTGATTTTGCAGACCGCCGAGCGATGCGTGACGGCGTGGGGGATGCCCATGCGGTACCCACGCAACCGCGCTCGCACCCTCACGACATCACCCTTGCTCACATGCACGGTTCTCGCGCGATGGACCCCGCGGCGCAGGAGAAGTGTGTGCTGGGTCGCATTACGCGCTGCCCTACATTGCGAGACCGTCACCGCAGATCTCGCTTGGGCGGTGCCGGCACCTGGGTTCGGCTGGAACATCGTCAGTACATGCTCACCCGTGTTTGCGTCGAGGAACGTCCACTCAGTGCACTCTGTGCCACTCGCCGCCTGACTCGGCAGTGTGGTTTGACAGCCGACACCGGGCAACGAGTACGCATAGCTCAATTCGTGATTGACGACGTTCGTTTGCTCGGACGCTGGCACGTAAATGCTGACAGGCAATGTCAGACTCCCCAGCTGAACGGACAGCCCGGCAGGAACCGTTGGCTCCGTGACGCCGGCGGCTGCCGCGTACTTCGCCCAGGCGGCGTCCGCAGAGAGTTGCGGAGAGATCGATCCGATCGCGTCTGTCGGCGGTGCGAGCGTTAGCCCGTCGGAGGTATCGAGAACGGTGGTCGAATCGACGGCGGTGGCTTGGGTCGGTGCCTGCGGGCTCGCCGACGCGTGCGAGGTGGCGGCCACTCCGATTCCGGTCGCCGCAATAACTGCGACCGCGGCAAGGGCGACACCGGATGTGCGTTTCCGCCAGAAGCGCGGCGAAATGTGGATTCTGGTGGGACTAGTTTCGGTCATCCCACACTCCCATCTTGGTATTGCCCGCATTCGCTTGGTAATGGCTGCAATTAGGCGGAATGTAGATGAAGTTCTGAGTGCTCCAGCCGCCGCCCTCGGTGGTTTGTCCTTGGACGCCATCCGTGGAAGTACCGATATTGAAGTGATTACTCGAGGAGCCCATGATCTTCACGGTGCAGCTTGAGCCGCCGTAGTCAGTCTCCTCGGCGGTAAACGCATACGAGTTGGAGTATTCCGCCTCGTCCGCGTTCTCTACGGTGCAAGTGCCATACGTGCTGTCACTGGAGCAGTCATCGAGTCGGTAGACGGTGCTACCGCCGCTCGTGTACGTGTGGATCTTGAAAAAGGTTTGATGGTTGTTGTCGAGCGAGCACGGGCCGTAGAAGTTCGGGCTGCCGCCATCGATCGCCCAGAACTTGCAGTAGGTCGTGGTCGACAGCGACGGATCCCAGTAGCTGTAGAAGCCAATCTGGGAGATCTTGGTACCGGCGTCATTATCGATCGCGATGTATCCCGCAGCGATACCCGTCGTAACTATTGAGCCAGAATTGCAAGGAGTCGTGTCCGTGACCAAGACGATCGGGGAGCGAATACCCTGAGGATTGGATGACGGCGTCCAGTCATTCGCTACGTAGTCATACTGGAAACTCCCAGGGCAGCTTGGCACGG
This sequence comes from Mycobacteriales bacterium, assembly GCA_035550315.1. Classification (GTDB taxonomy): domain Bacteria; phylum Actinomycetota; class Actinomycetes; order JAFAQI01; family JAFAQI01; genus DASZPL01. Next base: position 24,644 of record DASZPL010000056.1, read on the forward strand.
CGAACGCGGAGGGTGTATCGACGAACGGCGCAATCAGAGACGAGCCGATCAACAAAGAGGAAACTACGACAACCTTCCATCGGCGGCTGCGCCGAGAACCGGGACGACGGTGGATGACCTTCAACTGGCCGATGCTCATTCGGCCTCCCCGCGTAGGCACGGTCACGGTACGACTCGCATCAGCAGTAGGTCAACGGCCAAAATCGCAGCGCCGTCGGTAGACGCGGACGGCGGACCTCCGATGCATCGGCCCTCGCCGGTCCGCTGGCCCCGAGCAAAAGGAGGCCGACCCCGGAGGGAGACGCCCCGTCGACGCGGATCGAACGCACCGTCAGGGTCGTCAGCGGAGATGGGTCACGTGGATGAGTGGTCACGAACCTGGTCACAGAGCCCACGGGAACGGTCGGACAGCCGCGGCACACCGCGGGCAGCGATCCGATCTCTCACCTGCGAAAACGCTTTCATCTTGACCTCGTCGGTCAGCCGCGGACAGCCGATTTCGGAGTTCAAATCCCGCCACCCCGACCACGCGGCGTACTTGTCAGCAGCAGCCGGTGCTATCGCACCGTGTGCTGCTGACAACTAGCGGGTGGCGGCGACGAGCTCCGCGATCTGTACGGCGTTGAGCGCCGCGCCCTTGCGCAGATTGTCATTGCTGACGAACAGCACCAGGCCGCGATCGTCCGGCACGCCCGGGTCCTGGCGCAGCCGGCCGACGTAGCTGGGATCACGCCCGGCCGCGTGCAGCGGCGTCGGCACGTCGGCGAGCTCCACTCCAGGCGCTGCGGCCAACACCTCGCGGGCCCGGTCGACCGGCAGCGGCCGCTCGAACTCGGCATTGATCGACAGCGAGTGGCCGGTGAAGACCGGCACCCGCACGCAGGTGCCGGACACTCGCAGGTCCGGCAGCCCCAGGATCTTGCGACTCTCGTCGCGCAGCTTCTGCTCCTCGTTGGTCTCGAACGAGCCGTCGTCGACCAGGCTCCCCGCCAGCGGCAGCACGTTGAACGCGATCGGCCCGACGTACACCTGCGGCGCCGGGAACGAAACGGCGTCGCCGTCATGCGTCAGGTCGGCAGCGCGGTCGACGACCTGTCGCACCTGCTTGTCGAGCTCGTCGACCCCGGCGCCGCCACTGCCCGACACCGCCTGGTAGGTGCTGATCACCAGTCGCTGCAACCCGGCCGCGTCGTGCAACGCCTTCAGCGGCGCCATCGCCGCCATCGTGGTGCAGTTCGGGTTCGCGATGATCCCCTTCGGCGGCGCGACCACCGCGTCGCCGTTGACCTCGCTCACGACGAGCGGTACGTCGGGATCCATCCGCCAGGCGGACGAGTTGTCGATCACGACGGCGCCGGCGGCCGCGAACCGCGGGGCCTGCTCCCGCGAGGTCGCCGCGCCGGCCGAGAGCAGCGCGATGTCGAGCCCGCTCGGGTCTGCGGTCGCGGCGTCCTCGACCACGATCTGCTCGCCCGCCCACGGCAGCGTCTTCCCGGCGGATCGCGACGACGCGAAGTAGCGCATGGTCGCGACCGGGAACTTGCGCTCGGCGAGCAGTCGGCGCATCACGCCGCCGACCTGGCCGGTCGCCCCGACCACACCGACCCGCAAGCCCGCCATCGGCGTCATCGACCCGACCCGGCGTACACCACCGCTGGCGCACCGTCGGGGTCGTCGAGGCCGAACGCCTCGTGCACCGCCTTCACCGCCGCCGGCACGTCGGTGTCCTGGCAGACCACGGAGATCCGGATCTCGGAGGTCGAGATGTTCTGCACGTTGACACCCGCCGACGCCAGCGCCTCGAAGAACGTCGCGGATACGCCCGGGTGCGAGCGCATCCCGGCGCCGATCAGCGAGACCTTGCCGATGTGGTCGTCGTAGAGCAGCGACTCGAACCCGATGGATTCGCGCACCTTCTCCAGCGCCGCCATCGCCGTCGCGCCGTCGCTGCGCGGCAAGGTGAACGACACGTCCGTGCGCCCGGTCGACCCGGAGACGTTCTGCACGATCATGTCGATGTTCACGTCGGCGTCCGCGACCACGCGGAAGATGCCGGCCGCCTCGCCCGGCTTGTCCGGTACGCCGACCACGGTGACCCGCGCCTCCGACAAGTCGTGGGCGACACCCGAGATGATCGCCTGCTCCACGGTCTCCTCCTCTGAAACGGCCACGACCCAGGTGCCCTCGCGGTCGGAGAACGACGACCGCACGTGCACCGGCACGCGATACCGCCGGGCGTACTCGACGCACCGCAGCATCAGCACCTTGGCGCCGCACGCCGCCATCTCCAGCATTTCCTCGTAGCTGATCCGATCGAGGCGCCGCGCCGACGGCACGATCCGCGGATCCGCCGAGAACACCCCGTCGACGTCGGTATAGATCTCGCACGCATCCGCCCGCAGCGCCGCCGCCAATGCAACCGCCGTCGTGTCCGATCCGCCGCGACCCAATGTGGTGATGTCCTTAGTGTCCTGCGAGACCCCCTGGAACCCCGCAACGATCGCGATGTAACCCGCACTGACGGCATCCGCGATCCGCCCCGGCGTCACATCGATGATCCGTGCCCGACCATGCGTCGAGTCGGTGATCACACCTGCCTGCGACCCGGTGAACGACCGCGCCTCGAACCCCTGGTTGGCGATCGCCATCGCCAGCAACGCCATCGAGATCCGCTCACCCGCGGTCAGCAGCATGTCGAGCTCGCGCGGCGGTGGCAGCGGCGACACCCGCTGCGCCAAGTCCATCAACTCATCGGTGGTATCGCCCATCGCGGACACCACGACAACGACATCGTTGCCCGCCCGGCGCGCGTCGACGATCCGTTGGGCGACCCGCTTGATCCGCTCGGCATCACCAACCGACGACCCGCCGTACTTCTGTACGACGAGAGACATACCAAGATTCTACGGAGCCCCCGAGCCAATGGCCCCGGCTTTACGGACGGGCGGCTGATGTTCGCCGGAGTGGGTTGTGAGCTCCCGTCACAACACTAATGGCCGAGCTTGCGAGGTCTCGTTGGGACGGGAGCTCACAACCCACGACCCGACCCACGCCCCCAAGACCTACACCTCGAGCGCACGCCGCCCTTCGAACGCCCGCCCCAGCGTGATCTCGTCGGCGTACTCGAGGTCCCCACCGACCGGCAGCCCCGACGCCAACCGCGTCACCCGGATGTCCATCGGCTTGACCAGTCGCGCGAGGTAGGTCGCCGTCGCCTCGCCCTCGAGGTTCGGATCGGTCGCGAGGATCAACTCGGTGACGACTCCATCGGCCAGCCGGGTCATCAGCTCGCGAATCCGCAGGTCGTCGGGCCCCACGCCCTCGATCGGCGAGATCGCCCCACCGAGCACGTGATAGCGCCCGCGGAACTCCCGGGTCCGCTCGATCGCGACCACGTCCTTGGGCTCTTCGACGACGCAGATGACCGCGTCATCCCGCCGCGGGTCGAGGCAGATCCGGCATTGCTCGGCTTCGGCGACGTTGCCGCAGATCGCGCAGAACTTGACCTTGTCCTTGACCTCGATCAGCGCATCCGCCAGTCGACGCACGTCGATCGGGTCGGCGGCGAGCAGATGAAACGCGATCCGCTGCGCGCCCTTGGGGCCGACCCCGGGCAGCCGCCCGAGCTCGTCGATCAGATCCTGGACCGGCCCCTCGTACATGCGACGCGAGCCCTACATGCCCGGCAAGCCGAGCCCGCCGCCCGGCCCGCCCAGCAACCCCGCCGCACCCGAGGCGAGCGGTCCCATGGTCTGCGCGGCCAGCTCATCGGCGGCCCGCTTGGCATCGCGGACCGCCGCGACGATCAGGTCCTGCAGGGTCTCGACATCGTCGGGGTCGATCGCCTTCGGATCGATCCGCAGCTCGGTGAGCTCGCCCGATCCGGTCAGCGTGGCGGTGACGAGCCCGCCGCCGGCGGTGCCTTCCACGGTGGCTTGCGCGAGCTGGTCTTGCGCGGCGAGCAGCTGCTGCTGCATCTGCTGCGCCTGCTTCATCAACTGCTGGAGGTTCGGCTGCGACGGCACACCACGAGCGTAGGCGTTGCCCCCGTCTCAGTCGGTTTCGATCTCGCCGATCACTTGGGCGCCAAGACCTTCCTGCAGCAGCGAGAGCGCCGCCTTCTGCTGGTCGGCCGGCGCATCGGCGACCGGTTCGCTCTCGGCGACTTCGGCGGCGTCGAGCTCTTCAACCGCGCCCCGCTTCCCGCGGCCCGGCGATTGCCGGCGCGGATTCGCGTCGCCGGCCGACCCCGACTCGCTCGTGGTCGCGCGCAGTTTCAAATCGAAGCCGGCCACCTCGTGCAGCGCCGCGGCGACGGCCTGCTCGACGTCGCCGGCGAACCGGGCGGCGAGCGACGGCGTCTTGAACGACAACGTCACGACGTTCTTCTCCAGCGACTCGAGCTGCGCCGAGAACATCAAGGCGTTCGCCGTACGACTGCGGGTCTTGACCGCGTCGAGTACGTCGTTCCAGATCCGCCGCAACCCGGCCAGGTCCAGCGGCCCCCCCGACGCCGCGCCCCCCGCGCCCCCCGCGATCCCCGCGATCCCCGCGATCCCCGCGCTCTCACCCTCCCGATGATCATGAGCGGTTTCGCGGATTTCGCCGGATTTCGTGCGAATTCGCTCATGATCATCGGGGGAGGCAGGCTCGGGGGAGGCGGGGTCGGGGGGCGCAGTCGGGGCGTCGGCGGGCGGGGCGTCGGCGGGCGGGGCGTCGGCGGGTGGTGTCTCAGCGGGCGGGGTGACGGACAGCCGACGCTCGAGGCGTTCCAGTCGCGCCAGCATCGACGCGGCGTCGGTCGCGGCAGCCGGCAGCAGGATGCGGGCGCACGCGAGCTCGAGCACCAGCCGGGGGGACGTCGTACCCCGCATCTCGACCAGCGCGGCCGCCATCGCGTCGGCCGCGCGCGAGAGCGAGGCGCGGCCGTAGTGCATCGCCTGCGCCTGCATCCGCTCGAGTTGATCGCCCGGCAGGTCCAGCAGCCCCGTCTCGGCCGCCGTCGGTACGGCGTCGAGCACGAGCAGGTCACGGAACCGCTCCAGCAGGTCTTGCGCGAACCGCCGCGGGTCGAGGCCAGCCTCGATGACTCGGTCGACCGCACCGAACACCGCCGCGCCGTCGGCGGCGACGAAGGCATCGACCACCTCGTCGAGCAGGCTGGCGTCGGTGTAGCCGAGCAATGCCGCCGCTCGGTCGTACGTGATGCGCTCGCCGCCGGAGCCACCGGCGAGCTGGTCGAGCAGCGACTGGGCGTCGCGGACCGACCCGGCGGCCGCCCGCACCACCAGCGGCAGCACGAGTGGATCGACGTCGATGCCCTCGCGACCGCAGAGCTCGGCGAGGTGCTCGCGCATCAGCTGCGGTGGGATCAGCCGGAAGCGGTAGTGGAAGGTGCGCGACTTGATCGTCGTCAGCACCTTGTCGGGCTCGGTGGTCGCGAACACGAACTTCACGTGCGGCGGTGGTTCCTCCACCACCTTCAGCAACGCGTTGAACGCCGCCGACGTGATCATGTGTGCCTCGTCGACGATGTAGACCTTGAACCGCGAGGACACCGGGGCGAAGAAGGCGCGCTCGCGCAGGTCGCGGGCGTCGTCGACCAGGCCGTGCGATGCCGCGTCGATCTCGATCACGTCGAGCGAGCCCGGGCCGTTCGGCGCCAATGCCACGCAGGAGTCGCACACGCCGCACGGCGTGGAGGTCGGCCCCTTCTCACAGTTCAGCGACCGGGCGAGGATCCGCGCGCTCGAGGTCTTGCCGCAGCCGCGCGGGCCGCTGAACAGATAGGCGTGGTGCACCCGACCGGTGTCGAGCGCCTGTGAGATCGGCTCGGTGACGTGCTCTTGACCAACCACCTCGGCGAAGCTGCCGGGCCGGTACTTCCGGTAGAGCGCCAACGTCACGCCGCGGGCCTCCTCGAACTTCGGGACCCCTCGCACACCCGCCAGAGCCCGCTTGCCCTTGCTGCCTTCCGGCCCTGGGGGGGTTGGGCGAGATGACGCCGCACGAGGGGTCGGCGCCCACTGTAGACCGGTACGCCGACCCGACGAGCCGCCGATTCACCACTCGCCGACGCCCTAGAGTGGCGGGCGGAGGATTCGCCTAGTTGGCCTATGGCGCACGCTTGGAAAGCGTGTTGGGGGCAACCCCTCGCGGGTTCGAATCCCGCATCCTCCGCCGATTCGAATTGCCGTGAATACTGCTCGGGAAGCCGGGTAGTGGGCCTCCGTCAATGTCCGAAATGTCTCCTCATGCGCTTGCTGTGCGCTAACACGTGATCCATCTCACCCAACCCCACGTGACTTGGTTGAGCGTGGCTTGTTAGCGTGGTGCTTGCTCACAGCAAACGCTTGAGCCCGACCGCGGTGCGCCGAATCCTGCCGGCCGCGGTGGGAGAACTGAAGTAACGGCAGGACCGGGGGACCCATCGCGGCGCGGCCTCTCAGCAGCCGTCCGCAGGGGTTAAGTCGGCGAGCAATCGCCGGCCGGGCACCTTCCCGCCCGCACCCGTCAGCTCACCTCGTAGGCGCCAGGAAGGGATCTTTCCATGCGTCCTGCCCGCTATCGGGGCCGACATCGCGCCGTCCGTAACACCGCCCGAGTCGCCGTCGCCGGAGCCGCCGGCGCCAGCATCGCCGCGTTCGTTGCCGCGCCAGGCGCCGCGCACGCCGCAACCGATGTCCAGTGGGACCGGGTCGCGCAATGCGAGTCCGGCGGCAACTGGCACGCCAACACCGGCAACGGCTACTACGGCGGGCTGCAGTTCAGCGCCGGGACCTGGTCCGCGTACGGCGGCGGCCACTACGCCGCGCGTGCCGACCTGGCGTCTCGGGACGAGCAGATCGCGATCGCCAACAAGGTGCTCGCCGGCCAGGGCTGGGGTGCGTGGCCGGTCTGCTCGCAATACGCCGGCGCTCCCGGCCCCGCGGCGAAGCCGGCGTCCGGCCCGCATCGCCACAAGCTGCTTCAGGACCACGTAAAGGTGCGGCACGCCCACCGGCACCACCACAACAGCCGCCACCACCGCCACGTGGTCGTACAATCGGGCGACCGCGTCCGGCCGGGCGAGCGCGACTCCGGTTGGAAGGCAATCTTCCACGTCGACCCGGCGCTGCTCGGCACCTTGGGGAACGGCGCCCAGGGATAAGCGCCCGCGCTAACTCGACTAGCGCGAGCCGGCCGGCCCGACCATCCGGACGGGTCCGGCCGGTTCGGCCCCGACGGTCGACCGCAGCTGCCACGGCACGCTGGTCACCATCACGCCAGGCTCGAACAACAGCCGGGCCTTGAGCCGCAGCGCCGTCTGGTTGTGCAGCAACTGCTCCCACCAGTGCCCGACGACGTACTCGGGAATGAACACGCTGACGACGTCGCGCGGCGACTCCCGGCGCAGGTCCCGCAAGTACTTGAGCACCGGTCGAGTCACCTCCCGGTACGGCGAATCCAGAACCACCAGCGGGATCGGAACGTCGCCGTCAAGCCATTGCTGCTGCAGTCCGGCGGTCTCCTCGGCGTCGAGGTTGACGGTGAGCGCAATCAACGTGTTCGGCCTGGTCGCGCGGGCATAGCTGACCGCCCGAAGCGTCGGCAGATGCAGCTTTGACACCAGGATCACGCCGTGATTGCGCGACGGGAGCGCCGGCGGACCGAGTGCTGCGCCGTCCAGCTCGGCGGTGACGGCGACGTAGTGACGGCGGATGCCCTTCATCATCACGAACGTCACGACCATCGCGAGGATGGCCAGCCACGCCCCGTGGGCGACCTTGGTATAGAGGACGACCAGCAACACCAACCCGGTCGCCACCGCGCCGACGAAGTTGATCGCCCGCGAGCGGCGGTGCCGCCAGTTCTTCGGCGCACGCCGCAGCAACCGGTTCCAGTGCTTGACCATGCCCGCCTGGCTCAGCGTGAAGCTCGTGAAGACGCCGATGATGTACAGCTGGATCAACCGGTCGATGTTGGCGGCGAACCCGGCGATCAGCGCAACCGCGAAGCCGCCGAGCAAGATGATCCCGTTGCTGAAGACCAGCTTGTCGCCGCGATTGTGCAGCTGCCGTGGCAGGTAGCTGTGTTGCGCCAGGATCGAGGCGAGCACCGGGAATCCGTTGAAGGCGGTGTTCGCCGCCAGGATCAAGATGCCGGCGGTCGCGGCTTGGTACCAGTAGAACAGCACGGCGTGCGCGCCAAACACGCTGGCCGCGACCTGCGAGATCACCGACGGATTGCCGCTCGGCTGCGCCCGGGCGTGGACCACCAGCGCCAGCACCGTGATGCCGGCGAACATGCTGACCGCGAGCCCGCCCATTACGGCCAGCGTGGTTGCAGCGTTCCGTGACTTCGGCCGGCGGAATGCAGGGACGCCGTTGCTGATCGCCTCGACCCCCGTCAGCGCCGTACACCCCGAGGCGAAGGCACGGAGCACCAAGAGCACGGTGAAGGCACCACCGACTTCGACCGTGCGGTGCAGGTGTTGCCCAGCCGTCGAGGAATCCGGCAGGTGGCCGGTCGCGGCGCGAACGGCAGCGACGGCCACCATCAGGAAGGTCAGCGCTACGAATAGGTACGTCGGCACGGCGAATGCTCGCCCGGACTCCTTCAGCCCGCGCAGGTTCGCGACCGCGAGGACGACGACTGCCGTCACCGACAGCTCGACGGCGTACGGCGCAAGTGACGGCACCCCACTTGTGATGGCGACCACGCCGGCGACGACGGACACCGCGACGGTCATCACATAGTCGACCAGCAGCGCACTGGCCGCGGTGAGGGCGGCGTTCTCGCCGAAATTGTCGAGGCTGACGGCAAACGCGCCGCCGCCGGAGGGGTAGGCGTGACAGGTCTGCCGGTAGGACAGCACGACCACGACGAGCAGCGCGCCGATGAGCACGGCGACCCACTTGGCCAAGTACAGGTACGCCGCGCCGCCGGCCGCCAGGACGAGCACGATCTCCTCGGTCGCATACGCCACCGACGACAGCGGGTCCGATGCGAAGACCGGCAGCGCCAGCCACTTCGGCAGCAGCGTCTCCGGCAGCTGGCCGCTGCGCAGCGGCCGCCCGACGAAGAGCCGCTTCACCGGCGCGACCGAATACACGCTCATCGCACACCGCGCATCGCCGGTTGGTGATCACCCGCTGGCACGGCGCCGACGCTAGGAGCGGCGCCGCGCCAGACTCGTCAAGCATCCGCGATGATCGGGCGGGTCGGCGTAAAGAATCCGTCAAGGTCGGCACGGATCGCTGACACTTGATGCGTGCGCGCAATCGGGGCGCGGCGACAACTGGCCGGCTTGGCCGTCGCCGCTGCCGGGCTGCCGGCGCTGACCGCGATCCTCGTGGCGGTCGGCGACAACTTGGCGCTCGTTGACCATCTGCTGCTCTACCTGCTGGCCGTCATCGGGGTGACCGTGGTCGGCGGCTTCTGGCCGGCGATCGTTGCCGCCACCGCGTCCAGCCTGATCGTCAACTGGTACTTCACGCCGCCCCGGCACACCTGGACCATCTCGGCACCACAGAACCTGTTGGCGCTGTTGCTGTTTGTCGCGGCCGCTGTCAGCATCAGCGGCGTCGTCCACCTCGCGGCTCGCCGGGCCACCGCGGTGGCCCGAAGCACGGCCGACGCCGAGACGATGCTCGGGCTCGCACAGATGCGAACCGCACTCCTGACCGCGGTCGGCCACGACCTGCGCACACCGCTCGCGTCCGTGAAGGCCGCGGTGAGCAGCCTGCGACAGACGGACGTCAACTGGTCGGCCGCCGACCATGCCGAACTGCTCGCCACGATCGAGGAGGGCGCCGATCGGCTCGACGGGCTGATCGCGAACCTGCTCGACATGAGCCGGATCAACGCCGGATCGCTGTTGCCACTCTTGCGGCCGACGGCCGTTGACGAAGTCGTGCCGATGGCGTTGCGCGGGCAGGACGCCGACATTCGGATCGACCTGCCGGAAGAGCTGCCACTTGTGGCGGCCGATCCCGGCCTGCTGGAACGCGCGATCGCCAATCTCGTCGCCAACGCGGTGCGCTACAGCCCGCCCGGCCAGCCGGCCGCAATCACTGCGACCCTCGACGGTGCCACCGTGCGACTCGATGTGGTCGACCACGGGCCGGGCGTGCCGCCGGGGCTACGCGAACAGATCTTCCAGCCCTTCCAGCAGCTCGGCGACCAGCGCGACGGTGGTGGCGTCGGCCTCGGGCTAGCGGTGGCCCGCGGCTTCGTCGAAGCGTTGAGCGGCGAGTTGACGGCGAGTACGACGCCGGGCGGCGGCTTGACGATGACGATCCGGCTTCCGGTCGCGACGGACGAAGCGTCGCCGGCCAGACCGGTGACGACGTCGGGGCGGCGCTCACGATGACGAACGTGCTGGTCATCGACGACGAGACGTCGATCGTGCGGGCGTTGCAGATCAACCTGGCGGCGCGCGACTACACCGTGATCAGCGCTGCCGACGGTGGCGGCGGACTGCGCGCGATGGCGCGCGAGCATCCCGACGCGGTCATCCTCGACCTCGGTCTTCCCGACATGGACGGCGCCGAGGTCATCCGCGGCATCCGCGGTTGGTCGGACGTGCCGATCATCGTGCTGTCCGCGCGCGGTCACGAGGCCGCGAAGGTCGCCGCTTTGGACGCGGGCGCGGACGACTACGTCACCAAGCCATTCGGCATGGACGAGCTGCTCGCGCGACTGCGCGCCGCGACCCGGCGAAGCAAGCCGGCCGCCGAGGATCCGACCGTTGAGACCCCGGACTTCCGGATCGACCTCGCCGCGCGCCAGGTCACCCGCGACGGCGCTGCGGTCCGGCTGACGCCCACCGAGTGGCAGATCGTCGAGATGCTGGTGCGCCATCGCGGCCAACTCGTCACCGGCCGGCAGCTCCTCCAGGAGGTGTGGGGTCCGGCGTACGGCAGCGAGCTGCACTACCTCCGGGTCTACATGGCGCAGTTGCGCCGCAAGCTCGAGCCCAACCCGCCGCGACCGCGCTACCTGCTGACCGAGCCCGGGATGGGATATCGGTTCGTCACGTGACTCGGCCGCGGTGGCCGATGGCGTCGGCAAGTGCGGCGCGGTCGGCCTCGGTGAGGGGTCGCAGCGGCCCCTTCCGGTCTGGCCGCCAAAGCACCCGGCCGTCGCCGTCCCACCGCTCGCGCCGGAGCCAGGTCTTGTCGACCTTGTTGGTCGCGGTCAGCGGCAAGCGTGAGAGCAACCGGACGTAGCGCGGCGTCCACTTCGTGCCGAGGTCACGCCGACTCTGCAGGTAGGCATCGAACTCTTCGGGATCGAACGCCGTCGGGTCGGCAACCTCCAGCACGGCCATCACCTGGTCGTCGACCGTGCGCTCGTCGGGTACGCCGAACACGACCGCTCCGGTCACGCCGGGGGCCGAAGCGAGAACCCGCTCGACCGGAGCCGCCGCGAAGTTCTCACCGTCGACCCGCAACCAGTCGGCGGTACGGCCGGCGAAGTAGAAGACACCGTCGGCGTCGCGGTAGCCCAGGTCGCCGGACCAATACCAGCCGCCTCTGGTCCGCTGGGCGGTCGCCTCGTCGTTGTTGTAGTAACCCTCGAACCGTCCGAGCCCGTTGCGGCTGACGATCTCGCCGATTGCCTCGTCTGCGTTGCGCAGCCGACCCGCCTCGTCGAACCGCGCCGGCGGGCACTCCTCGCCGGTCTCGGGATCGATCACGGCGACGTCGGCGTCCGCCTCTGGCACACCGAGCGCATCCTTCGGCAGACCGGGTTGCGGCAAGAAGATGATCACGTTCTCGCTCGATCCGTAGCCGGACACCACCGGGCAGCCGAACCGCTCCTGGAACGCGTCGACGTCGCTAGTCGCCGACTCCGGCGCCAGCACGAACCGCAGCTTGTGGTCTCGGTCGTCCGGCGTCGGCGGGGTGGCGAGGATATAGGCCAGAGCACGCCCAACCGTCGAGAAGAAGACCGCGCCGGAGGCCCGCACGTCGTCGAGGACCGCTGACGCGGAGAACTTGCGGCGCAGCGCGGTCGCGGCGCCCGCGCCCATCGCCGGCAGGATCGTGGAGAACAGCGCATTGCCGTGGAACATCGGCATCGCGCAGTACAGGACGTCGCCGGGCTGGAACCCCATCACCGAGTCGGCGGCGCGCGCGGCTCGGGCGTGCGTCGCGCGCACCGCCTTCGGCGCGCCGGTCGACCCGGCGGTGAACAGCAACAGATACAGGTCCTCGGGCGACGGCGCCGTCGTCGGAAGCTCCGGGACCACAGCGGAGGCACGCTCGCGCCACGCCTCGCCGTCAACGTCGACGACGGCGGCCTTACCGAGGTCGAGCCCGTCGAGCAGCCGCCGATGCTCGGCGTCGGTGACGACCGTGGCACAGTCCGTGTGTCGGATGTCGCGCGCGAGCTCGTCGCCGCGACGCGTCGAGTTCAGCCCGACGACGACGCGACCGCACAGCGCGGCGCCGCCGAGACAGAACAGGTATTCCGGCGTGTTGTCGAGCAACACCCCAACGTGCGGCGGCGCCTCCGGCGCGAGCTCGGTCAGGATCGCGGCCCGCCGAACCATCTCGTCGACGACCTCGGCCCAGGTCCATGACCGGGCTTCGAACGACAGTGCGGGATTCGGATCGTCTCGGCGCGCGAGAACGACCTCGGCGACGGTCTTCACGGCAGCGGCGCGAACCTGACCGGCATCGAGGCAATCTGGCGCAACAGGGTCGACGGCGTCCGCACCGGCTCGCCCACCACTTCGTAGTCGGGCCAGCGCGCAAGGAGCTCGCCGAAGAACACCCGCGCTTCCAGCCGCGCCAGCCCGGCGCCCAAGCAGAAGTGCTCGCCGAAGCCGAACGCGACGTGCGGGTTGGGTGAGCGCGCGAGGTTCAGCTGCTGCGCGTCGTCACCGAACGCCGACTCGTCGCGGTTGGCAGCGCCATAAATCATCGCCAGGTAGTCGCCGCGGCCCACCGTCGTCTCGCCCACCGTCGTTGCTCCGGTCGCGGTGCGCGCCATCGCCATGATCGGCGTGACCCAGCGAAGCAGCTCTTCCACCGCCGGGCCGAGCAAGTCGGCGTCGGCCGCCAACCGCGCCCGCTGCTCCGGATGCTCGGCCAACGCCAGCAGGCCGCCGGTCAGCAAGTTGCGGGTGGTCTCGTTGCCGGCGACTAGCAACGTCATGCAGAAGCCGAGCAGCTCCTGCCGGGTCAGCCGCTCCCCGTCGACCTCGGCAGCGAGCAGCGCGCTCAGCAGATCGTCGCCCGGCGTCTGCTGCCGCGCATCGAGCTGCGCATCGAAGTAGACGAACAGCTCCATCGCCAGCGCGGCGTTCTCGTCGTTGAGGTCCGTGGCCGCGGCCATCACGGCGTCGGACCAGCGGCGGAAGTCGTCGCGGTCGGAAGCCGGCACGCCGAGCAGCTCCGAGATGACCAGCAGCGGCAGCGGCGCGGTCAGCGCGTCGACCACGTCGACCGGCTCGGTCGGGTCGATCCGGTCGAGCAACTCGGCCGTGAGCTCCCGGATGCGGGGCTCCAAGCGCGCCACCCGCCGCGGGGTGAAGCCGCGGCTGATCAGCTTGCGGTATGCGACGTGGGCGGGTGGGTCGAGATACAGCAACGAGTCGGACGCGGCGATGTCGCGGCCGCGGTCGGCGAGCAGCACCCCCGAGCCCGAGCAGAACCTGGCCGGGTCGGTGCTGATCTCCATCACTTCGCGATGGCCGGTCACCGCCCAGCACTCGGCCTGCGGCTGCCACGCCACCGGGCTCACGGCGCGCAGTTCGGCCAGCGCACTGTGCACGTCGTCCGCTGCGAAGAAGTCGGGATTCCCGAGCAGCGGGGCGCGGTCGGTTTCGGTCACGGCACCGGCTCGGCGGTGCGCGCGGCCGGCGGGCTGGCCGTCGTACTCTCCGCAGCGGCCGGCGGGGGCGGAGCCGCTGGCGCGGCATCGCGGCTCCACAGCACGGCGGTGATCGCGGCCGCCGGCACCCACATCAGCAAAGCGGAGCCGCCGAGCTTGTCCTGCCCGAGCACCACCGCAACGATCGCCAGCCAGGCGATCTGCGCGTTGTAGGTAACCAACGCAACTTGATGCGGATGGTCGAGCCAGCGCGCGACCGGGCGGTCCGGCTCTGCGCGTGTCATCCAGGTCGGGATCGCGACGAGGATCAACGCGGTCAACGTGAAGCCGGCCTGGCTGCCGAGCGGCAGCCCGAACCAGAACCCGGGGCCGTCGTAGTGGAAGACGGTGCCGAGGAACCACCGGTGGCCGAGCCGGGAGACCGGGTCCATGATCCAGATCGACCACACGGTGAGTACGACGCCGAGCAGGTACTCGTGCCACAGCCGCGGCGCGCGCGTGTGCCGCGGCCCACTGGCGACCACGCGACCGGCGGCGAACCCGAAGTAGCCCATGAAGGTGTAGGAGAGCGGGACCATCAACGGCACGTCGGCGAGGAAGATCTCCTTGCCCCGCAACGCGTGGTTGAAGGCGTAGCCGGTGTACGGGAAGCCGAAGTGCACCGACAGGTTTTCGAACAGGCCGCCGACCGCAAGCGCGCTGACGAAGTAGATCCCGGTGTTGCGCCACCCGAGGTGGCGGCTGGCACGCCAGACGAAGACGACACCGAGCACGGTGACGTACCACCGGTCGATGAAGGTGCCGTAGATCTCCCTCATGACGCGACCTCCGCAGCGGCCGTCAAACCCTCGTTGATCATGAGCGTATTCGCAGATTTCGCACCAATTCTTGCGAAAGCGCTCATGATCGACGCCAGTGGGCGGTGATCTGGGTGCGGCGCGAGCTGTTTCGCCGTCCGATGCGTACCGTGATGGTCCGCGCCGATCGCTGGTAACTCCAATGACTGCGACGCAATGCTCGATCGCCGATCCGGACGCTACGCGGCCGAGGCACGTCCGCGAACCGGACCACCCAGGCTCTGGATTTCGGGGCTCCGCGGAACCGGCCGCTTGCCGATCCGATCGTGACCGTGGCCCGAGCCCTGCTCGCGGCGTGACTGATCGGCGTCCAGGTGTCGCGGCCGTGGCGGTAGCCAAACCCGGTGCCGTGGTCGTCGTAGAGCCGGAACGAGCCGCGGTGCCCGGGGTACGCCGTCACAACCAGCCGTCGAGCGGGGCCAGCCGCAGTGGTCGCGACCGCGGGTTGCGTGACGAGCACCGAACCGGCGCGCAGGAAGACCGGCATCTGCTGGAGCGGCACCGAGAGGTGCACCCGGCGCGGCCCGCGATAGGCGTGACCGGTGAAGTAGTCGACCCAGCGCCCGGGCGGGATCCACACCGTCGCCGGCGCTGGATCGCCCGGTGCGGTGACCGGGGAGACGAGCACGTCCCGGCCCAGGGTGTATTCGGTCGGGAACCGGTACGCGGCCGGGTTGCGGGGCCATTGCAGGTAGAGCGCGCGGGTCAGCGGCAGGCCGGTGTCGTAGGTCTCGCGGGCGAGCGTGTAGAGGTAGGGCACCAGCGCTTCGCGCAACCGCAGCGCGGCGGCGGCCGCCGACTGCGCGGGCTGCGGATACTCCCAGGGCAGCCGGGCGCCGTGGTTGGAGTGCAGCCGCTCCAGTGGCTGGAAGGCGCCGAACTGGACCCACCGGGCGTAGAGGTCAGGCGGATCCTTGGCGCCTGCGATGCCGTTCTCGGGCCCGTCGCATCGACCGAGCACCGGCCGGCCGTTGAAGCTGCCGATGTCGTGGCTGACGTAGGGCAGCCCGACGCTGCCCTCGGCGGTCGTGAGTTTGGCTTCGAGCGCGAGCACGCTCCAGGTCGCGCAGGTGTCACCGGTGAACTGGATGGCAGAGCGGTGCTCGGCGTAGATCCCGAGTCCCGGTCCGGCGGCGCCGTCGCCGCCTTGGTAGGAGCCACCGACGCGCGACAGCACGAGCCACCGGCTGCCCGCCGCATGCTGCAACTTCTCGTAGCGAGAGTTGATCCAGGTGTCGGGGGTGAGGCCCGGCGCAGATGCTCGCGACCCGTCGCAGCACCAGTCGAGCCAGAAGGAGTCAACGCCGGCCCGCAGCAGCGGCCTATGCAGTGCAAGATAGGCGCTCAGCTGACTCGGCTTGGTCCAGTCGAAGACGTAGCACTTGCCCAGCGGGTCGGCCTGTTGCAGCAGGCAGCCGGAGTCGGTGGCGAGCGGACCGGCGCGCGCGACGGTCGGCAGGTACGCCGGGTCGGTGCTGTCGATCGACGGGTGAATGTTGAGGACGACGGACAAACCGTGGTGGTGCGCCCAGGACAGGAAGCCGCGCGGGTTCGGGAACAGCTTGTGGTTCCACTCCCAGCCGTTCCAGCTGAATGCTGCCGGGTTGCCGGCGACGACGCCGCCGACGATCGCGCCGACCGGGTTGGCCTCTCGCTTCCAATCGGTGTCGACCGACAGCGTGTCGAGCGGCACGTGGTGCGCGCGGAACTGCCCGATCAGCCCTTGAAAGCCGGCCGCGCTGTACGGGTAGTAGCGGGAGAACCACACGCCGAACGCCTTGCGGGGCAACAGCGGCGCGGGGCCGGTCAGCCGGCGCAGGTCGCGTAGCGCGCGCTGGTAGTCGTGGCCGTAGCCGAAGAAGTAGCCGTCCTGGTAGCGACCGCTGGTCGATCGCGGCTCGAAGCCCGGAGCCCGTTTGGTCAGTACGACGTCGCCGCTGTCGTTCAGCAGGGACCACCCGCGGCGCGACAACAGGCCCGGATGCAGTGCGACCGGTCCGGTCACGTGATCGAGCGCGCGGATCCAACCGCCGAGTTGTGACGTCGCGGAGGATGCCGACCAGTCCGGATGCGCGCGCCAGCTGGCGTGGTTTGGCGCGATGGTCAGGTTGTGCGGCGTGAACGGGCCGCTGCCGTCGCGGTATCGCAGGGTGAGCGCCGACGTGCGGATCACGCGGACGCCGTGCCGGACGGTGGTCGTGTACGGCGTACTGTTCGGGCGGTGCAGCGCCACCATCGTCGGACGGTTTTCGAACTTGCCGTCGCTCGAATACTCCAGCCGGATCAATGTGGGTGACAGCACCTCAAACCGCGCATGCCCGTCAACGACGGCGTGGGTTGACGGAGTGACCGCGCGGGCGGCCGATCCGGTTGCCAGCAAGCCGGCTGAGGTCGCTGCGCCGGTCACAACGATGGCGGCGAGCACGCTGACCCGCCGCCCGATCACGGTCTAGGTGTACCTCACACCGCAGCGCCGGGTCAGGACTGCTGCGGCTTCGCCTCGCTGATGTCGGCGAGCCGGTCGAGCGTCTGCGTCATCCCGGCCCGCAGGTCGGCGCGCCGGTCCTTTAGCCCGCCGAGCGTGCTGATGATGAACCAGCCCACGAGGCCGATCGGCTTCGTCACCTCGTAGGACTCGTGCACCCGCGTGCCCGACCCCTCCGGCACGAACCGGTAGCGCCATTCGACGGTGCCGCCGAACGGCTCGGTCCGGGCGAAGGCAAACTCGCGACCCGGATCGGCCGCGATGACGACCGGCCAGTTGGGCCAGTGCCCGCGACCAGCCCGGTTGATCGCCCTGAAGCGGGCGCCCACGACCGGACCGGTCGCTCCTTTGATCCAGGTGCACTTCTCGATCTCGGGCGACATCTCCGGCGTCCGGGTCACGTCCGAGACGATGTCGTAGAGCGTCTCCGGTGGCGCTTCGATGTAGCGATCGACCGTGTCGGTCGTCAGCTCCTGCCGCATGTCATCACCGTCCCGGGTCGTGGCGGATCCGTACCCCCGTTGAGACCGGGCCGCCGTCGAGCCCCCTATGGCGGTGGAGGTGGGATTTGAACCCACGGAGGAGTTGCCCCCTCACACGCTTTCGAGGCGTGCTCCTTCGGCCGCTCGGACACTCCACCGCGCGCCAGACTACAAGAGCGTGGCGCCCTCTCGGCGGGCGTCGAACCAGCCGCGCAGCAGCTCACCGCACTCCTCGGCCAGCACACCGGTGATCACTTCCACCCGATGGTTCAGCCGGCGGTCGCGCAACGCGTCCCACATCGACCCGGCGGCACCGGCCTTCGGGTCGAACGCGCCGTACACCACCCGGTCGAGCCGCGCCAGCACGGCAGCACCGGCGCACATCGTGCACGGCTCGAGGGTGACGACGAGTGTGCAGCCGCTCAGCCGCCACGACCCGACGGACTGGGCAGCGGCGCGGATGGCCAGCACTTCGGCGTGCGCGGTCGGGTCGCGGTCGACCTCGCGGCGGTTGCCGCCGGCGCCGATGGTGCGGCCGTCGGCGTCGATGACGACCGCGCCGACCGGGACATCGCCCGCCGCCGCTGCAGATCTGGCCTCGTCCAGCGCGGCGCGCATCGCCGCGTCGTAACGGCTCACTCGCCGCGGATCTTCTCCAGCACGTCGAGGCAGCCGGCGGCTTCACACACCGCGCTGATCACGTCGCTGGGCAACGCGCCCTCGGTGGCGCAGAGCTCGAGCAGCCGTTCGGTCGGCGTCCCGAGGTCGCTAAGCAGCGCGGCATCACCGGCCGGCTCGGCGTCGATCGACGTACCGTCGTCGTCCTCGTTGTCCTCGTCGTCCTCCTCGGCCGCCTGCTTGTCGGCCATCACGCTGTCGATGTCGACCGCGGCTTCACCGAACAACGCGGCTCGCTCGCTCGAGGTGATGACGCGCGCGTCGGAAATGAAGACGCGGGGCTCGTCGTCGGCGCCGGCGTCGACGCGCAGCACGGCGAACCATTCGTCATCCTCCTCGACGAACAGCAGCGCGGTCTGCGCCTCGTCGCCAACCGCCTCTTGCAGCAGCTCTACGACGCTGTCGAGATCCTCGGCGCCCTCAAGCGGCAACTCTTCGCCGGTCCATCCCGATCCCACGCGGGCCAGCGCCGCCGTCGCATAACTCACCGGTGACCTCCCTGGGCAGTCATCGTCACAGCACCGACGCCAGCGCCTGCTCGTATGCCTCGGCGAAGCCCAACCGAGCTGCGACGGCCGCCAGCATCTCGTCGGCGTAGGCGTCTAAGTCAGACAGCACCGCACCGAGCTCCATCTCGTCAAGCCCCAAGTCGGCGAAGATACCGAGGTCGCCGGCCGGCCAGACCTCTTGCGCGTCCTCGTCTGCCGGCGTGTCGAGCCCGAGCCGCTCCACCACCTGCTGCGCGAGGTCCCAGTCGACCGCCGCGGTGACATCCGACAAGAGCACCCGCACGTCATCGGCTCTAACCCGAACGGCCACGAAAAATTCATCCGCGACGTTGATCAACCCGATGGCACCGTTTTCGGCCGGCTGCTGGCGCAGCACCTTGATCAGTCCGTCGAGGGTTCCCGCGGCGCGCTCGGGGAGCAGGCCGGACTGCCACGCCCCGTCCTCGCGGTAGAGGACGACGCCGACGCTCTCGTCCGACTCGTCCACTCGTCCACCTCGATCGCCCGTCCGACGATCGTGACAGAAACCGCTAGCCGGCGATAGCCCTAATCCGGCTTGGGCGAGCCGGGCGGCCGTTCCCCGCCGGGCGTGCCGGTGCCGATCATCGACAGCGTCCAGGCGCGGCGGCACGACTGGCACCACCAGCTGCCGTGGCGCTCGCCGTACGGCTGGATGTCTTCGTCACCGCAGTACGGGCAGAAGAACGGTACGGCGCGCTGGGTCACTGCCTACTGGACCAGCGACTCGTCCGCCCGGCGTACCCAGGCCGCGAACCGCTCGCCGTCGGCGCGGTCGGAAAGGTAGTTGCGCAGCACCCGCTCGATGTAGTCCGGCAGCTCGGCGGCCCTGACCTTCAGGCCGCGCAGCTTGCGGCCGAAGCCGGCATCTTCGCCGAGGGCACCGCCGAGGTGGACCTGGAAGCCTTCCTCGTCGTCGACGATCATGCCCTTCAATCCGATGTCGGCGAGCTGGAACCGAGCGCACGAGTTGGGGCAGCCGTTGACGTTGATCGAGATCGGCTCCGGGAAGTCCGGCAGCCGGCGGTCGAGCTCGGTGTAGAGGTCCATCGACCGCTGCTTCGTCTCGACCAGCGCGAGCTTGCAGAACTCGATGCCGGTGCAGGCCATCGTGCCGCGACGGAACACCGACGGCCGCACCTGCAGGTCACGCGCCTCGAGCGCGGCCACCAGCGCGTCGACCTCGTCGTCGGGGACGTCGAGGATGACGACCTTCTGCTCGACAGTCGCGGCGACCCGGCCGCCGCCGTGGCGGTCGGCGAGGTCGGCGATGGCCAGCAGCTCCTCGCCGCTGGTGCGCCCGGAGTGCAGCGCGAAGCCAACGTAGTTGCGGCCGTCATGCTGCCGGTGCACGCCAAGGTGGTCGCGCACGGCGCCGGCCGGCGGCGGGGCGGGTCCGTCGTCGAGTCGCCGGCCGAGGAACTCGTCGCTCTCCAGCACCTCGCGGAACTTCTCCGGGCCCCAGTCGGAGACCAGGAACTTCAGCCGCGCCCGGTTACGCGACCGGCGGTAGCCGTACTCGCGGAAGATCCGGGTCACACCGGCCCAGACCTCGATCACCTCGGCCGGTGGCACGAAGACGCCGACGCGCTGCCCGAGCTTGGGGTTGGTCGACAGCCCGCCACCGACCCACAGGTCGTAGCCGGCCCGCCCGTCAGGGTGCCGGACGCCGACGAAGGCGACGTCGTTGATTTCGTGCAATGTGCAGTACGCCGAGCAACCGCTGATCGCGGTCTTGTACTTCCGGGGAAGGTTCGAAAATTCCTTGTTGTACAAGGCGAATTCGTTCAGCGCGGCGACCTCGTCGCTGCCGTCGATCACCTCGTCGGCGGCGACTCCCGACAACGGGCAGCCGAGGATATTGCGCGGGGTGTCGCCGCACGCCTCGCCGGTCGACAGCCCGACGGCCTCGAGCCGGTCCCAGATCTCGGGCACGTCTTCGATGCGGATCCAGTGCAGCTGCACGTTCTGCCGATCGGTGACGTCAGCGAGGCCGCGGCCGAAGTCGTCCGCGATCTGGCCGATCACGCGCAGTTG
The DNA here is from genome assembly GCA_035550315.1 of Mycobacteriales bacterium. Lineage (GTDB taxonomy): Bacteria > Actinomycetota > Actinomycetes > JAFAQI01 > JAFAQI01 > DASZPL01. The sequence goes on from DASZPL010000056.1 coordinate 45,537, forward strand.
TTGCGTCGTCAGCGCACCGCCGGGGATCCGCACTCGCATCATGAAGAACTCGGCGTCGAGCTCCTCCGGCTCGAGGATCGCGGTCTTGCCGCCGGGGATCCCTTCGCGCCGCTGGGTGTAGAGACCCCACCAGCGCATCCGGCCACGCAAGTCGGCTGGATCGATCGAGGCGAAGCCGGCCTTCGAGTAGATCGCCTCGATCCGGGCCCGGACGTTGAGGCCGTCGTCGTCCTTCTTCAGCCGCTCCTGTGGGGTCAGCGGCTCGAGGTGACCCAGCGCCCACTGCCCGTTGCCCTGCGGGCGACGCGGAGGTGGCATCACGGGTTCCGATCGTCGATTGAGGACGAGACCGCGCTGTCTCGACTGGTTGTTGGTGCGTGAGGTCCGGCTGGTGACCTGCCGGCCGACGTATGACAGACTACTGGTATGTCCTCGCCGGTGGCACTGGTGGCGCGGCTGCACGTTGACCTGCAGCGCGTCCAGAGCGCCACCTGTCGCGTGCGCTGAACCTTCGCGCCCGCGACCCTACTCACCCTCCGAGGACACCGTGTCATCCGTTGTCGACACCATGTCGCTGTCGTTCCTGCATGACGACGCCAGCGTCCTGCACGAGCTCTACGACGAGTCCGACGGCCTGGCCCATCTCGCGCTACACGCCGGCGCCGCGCTCGAGCACGCCACCCCGCAAGAGGTGCTGGAGTGGGCGGTCGGTCGGTTCGGCCAGCGGTTCGTCGTGACGTCGTCAATGGGCGACGCCGTACTGGCTCATCTCGCCGCGTCGGTCAGCCCCGGCATCCGGGTGCTGTTCCTCGACACCGGCTACCACTTCGCCGAGACGCTGGGTACGGCGGATGCCGCCGCTGCCATGCTCCCGATCGATCTGGTGCACGTCCGACCGCACCTGTCGGTATGCGAGCAGGATGCCGCCTTCGGGCCGGACCTGTTCGCGCGCGACCCCGACCTGTGCTGCGCGATGCGGAAGGTGGCGCCGCTGAAGAAGGCGCTCACGCCGTACGTCGCGTGGGCGTCCGGCATCCGTCGCGACGAGGCGCACACCCGGGCGAACGTGAAGGTGGTCGACTGGGACGAGCAGCACCAGATGGTGAAGGTCAACCCGCTCGCGACCTGGACCCGTGACGACGTCGACCGCTACATCGCAGAGAACGACGTCCTCGTCAACCCACTGATGTACGACGGCTATGGCTCGATCGGCTGCGCGCCGTGCACCAAGCGCGGCGAGGGCCGCGACGGCCGCTGGCTCGGCATGCCGAAGCTCGAGTGCGGCCTGCACGGCTGATGTCGCCGCTGATCCTCGCGGCACCGGGTCGACCATGAGTGCGCCGCTGATCATCGCGTCGCATGGCAGCCGCGAGCCGGCCCATGCGGCGACCGTGTCGGCCATCGCCGCGCGGGTTCGGGAACTGGCGCCGGACCTCGACGTCCGGATCGGCTATCTCGGCCACAGCTTGCCGCGCTTGACGGCCGCGGCGCGCGATGGCGGCGTGGTCGTGCCATTGCTGCTGACCCGCGGCTACCACGTCACGACCGACATCCCGCGCCAGGCTCCCGGCTGCGTCGTCACCGAACCACTCGGGCCGGACCGCCGGCTTGCGGCGCTGCTCGCCCGCCGGCTCCGGGAGACCGCGTGGGCCGGTGGCGCCGTGGCATTGGCGGCCGCCGGATCGCGTCATGACGACGCCATCGACGACGTCCGCACCGTCGGGGGTTGGCTCGCCGAGGAGCTGGATGCACCCGTGCAGGTCGGCTTCGTCGCCTCCGGCGAGCCACGGCTCGGACCGAGCGAGACGGTCGCGTCGTACCTGCTCGCGGATGGTCACTTCGCGCACGCCGTCCGCAAGCACGGCCGAATCGTCACGGCACCGCTCGGCGCCGACCCGGCGCTTGCCGAGATCGTGCTCGACCGCTACGCCGCCGCCCGCGCGACCCTCGCCGCCTGAGCGCCGCCGTACCCCCTCCACGACCGGAGCGGCGCACAACCGTGACGGCAGTGGCGCGACTCGCAGGTTTCGGACGCTCAGCCGTCACTGACGTCTCGGTTGTGCGCCGGTGCAGTCAGGCGGCTGACAGCATCTCGGCAACCGTGCCGGCGACGTAATCGGGATCGCTGACGACGTCAGCCCACGTCACAACGACCACGCGCCAGCCGGCTCGGGCCAGCGCGGTCCATCGGCGACGATCTCGTCGGAAGGTCGCTCGACCGCTATGAAACTCAAACCCGTCGCACTCCAGGGCAAGCCGCAAGGCCGGCCATGCGAAATCGACCCGCGCCACGAACCGGCCGCGCGAGCGTACGACGAACTGTGTGTACGGCGGCCGCAGCCGACGTCGCCAGAGCAGCACCCGCGCCAGTGACTCGAGCACTGATTCACTCGCCGGATCTACCAGCGCCGCTACGAGTTGGATCCGATGCCGACCGGGCGCCGGCGGCACGGCCGCAGCAGCCGCGCGAAACTCCTCGACCGTGAGCAGACCCCTACGAAACAGCCCGTCAACGATGGCGACGGCCTCCTCGAGCGACGCGCTGCGCGAGACGTCCAAAGCGGTCCGAAGCGGCGAGGTCACTGGGACTCCTCGCACCAGGCAGACGTCACCCGGCTTCAAGTCGGCGCGATGCAACCGCACTCCGTCACCCGCATCGGCCAGACGCCGACCGCGGTTGCGCGGCGCCGTCACGTGCAGCCGTTCCAACGGCGCGATCAGATCTGCGTCCCACCAGGCAACGGCAGACTGATAGCTGACGACGACTCGCCAGCCAAGGGCGACAGTCGCCGGACCGGGTGGCGGCGACGTACCGGCGACGACATAGACGCCGCGCGCAATCCGCGCTATCTGGCCGTGTCGAGCGCTGCGGCGCAGCATCGCGTCTGAGATTCCGGCAGCGATCGCCGCCCGCCGAGTGAAGAACCCGGTCTCGAGAAAGCGTTCGAAGTGCTCGCCCATGCCGCAGCGTCGCGAGCTGGAGTCGTTTTCCGTCGGCCGCGCGCCAAGCTGTGGTCAGCCCGTCGACGTCGCCCTGGTGTGGAAACCACCCGATCCGACCGATGCGGCGCACAACTGAAACGCGTGAGGCGCGACTCGCGGCTTTCAGACGCGCAGGCGCCGCACGCGTCTCGGTTGTGCGCCGCTTCAGCCGTTAGCCGGGGCGGACGGCGCCGGCGTAGTCGGGGCGGTCGTAGGGCTCGACGCGGACGTTCACACCGGTGTACGGCGCGTCGATCATGTTGCCGCCGCCCACGTAGATGCCGACGTGATGCAGGTCGCTGCCGAAGAACACGAGGTCACCGGGCTCGAGCTGTGACTGCGAGACGTGCACGCCCTCGTTCCACTGGGAGCCGGTGTAGTGGTCGAGATGTACGCCGGCCTTCGCCCAGACGTACATCGTCAGGCCGGAGCAGTCGAACGCGTTCGGTCCGGCCGCGCCCCAGACGTACGGCTTGCCAAGCTCGCGGTACGCCCACTCCACCGCGACCCGCGCGCCGCCAGAGCCGCTGACCGGCGGCGGCGCCACCGATTGCTGGGTGACCGCGGCGGCGGCCTGCTGGGTCGCGGCCGCTTGCTGCTGCAGCTGCGCGGCAGCGCGGGCCGCCGCCTCCCGCTGCGCCCGCACTCGGGCGGCGTGCTCGATCTGCTGCTCGCGCACCAGCAGCTGATGCAGGATGCCCTGCTGCTTGTTCGCGGCCGCAACGACTCGGTCGCGGGCCGCCTTCATCGCGTTGGTGGCCGACTGCTGCTTCGCCAGCGCTGCCGCCGACGTACTCCGCGCCTGCTCCTCGACCCGCTGGGCGGCCAGCACCTCGGCCAGCGTCTGCGACTGGTTGACCGACACGGCCTGCAGTGACGACACCCGGTCGATGAACTCCGATGTCGAGCCGTCGGTCAACGTCAGCAGCGGGTCGATGCTGTCGCCTTGGTACGCCGCCACCGCGAACTTCGCCACGACCTGCTGCAGCCGGGCCACCTTGCCCTGCGCGGCGGTCAGCTGGTCGCGAGCGACCTGCGCGTTGTGCTGCGCCGTTTGCAGCGAGTCGCGCGCCGCGTTATAGCGCTCCGCCGCCTGCTCCGCCTGCACCCGCAACACGTGCAGTTGGTGCTTCGCGGCCGCGATCTGCGACTGCAAGCTCTGCTGCGGTAGGCCATGCGCGGCCGGCGCGCCGATCAGCGCTCCGGTCGAGGTGATGACTCCGGCCGCAACCGCCGCTGCGACGAGACGTCGTGGGACCCGGAGCCGACGCGGCATGCGCAGTGGTGCCTTCCTTTAGCGGCCGCCTACCGAGTTAGCTGGCGGGTTCGGGCGCGAAAGCGTTCGCCCTACGGTGCCGACCGGCACCGATTCACCCCAGGGAAGCGGTTCCCCGGCTCGGCTCGCCAGGCGGGCCCGACGAGCGCAATTCGGCGGCACTGGCGCGCCGCCCAATCCCGAGTGATCGGCAGGTCACGCGACAGTGATCGAAACGTTATCGGCTCGTGACCGATCGGCTCAAGCCCCCTCGCCGAAGCATTCGGTCCGTCAGAATGGCGCGGTGCCGCCCACACCCACGCCGTCAGGTCCGACCCGCCGCCAAGTCCTCACCGCCAGCATGGCCGGCGCCCTCGCGACGATGGCCGGCGGTCTTGGCCGGGTCGTCGAAGCGGCGTACGCCGCCACTCCAACCAAGGACGCGCCGCTCTCGGACATCGAGCACGTCATCTTCTTGATGATGGAGAACCGCTCGTTCGACCACTATTTCGGGACGTTCCCCGGGGTGCGGGGGTTTGGCGACCAGCGGGCGCTGCCCGGCGTCTTCCGGCAACGCGGCTGGAAGCCCGGCGTCGGCCCGGACCCCCACGGCGTACTCCCGCCGTTCCACCTCAACACCAAGGACCTAGCCAGCTTCACCGAGTGCGTCGACGACATCACCCACGACTGGGCGCCGATGCACCAGGCCTGGAACCACGGCAAGCTGAACCGCTGGCTGCCGGCGCACCTGGCCGCCGACCCGAAGCACGTCGCGCCGGTCGCGATGGGCTACTACGAGCACGGCGACATCCCGTTCTACCGGGACCTGGCCAGCGCGTTCACGATCTGCGATCACTACTTCTGCTCCGTCCTTGGCCCGACCGACCCCAACCGCGTGATGTGGCTGTCGGCGACCCTCGACCCCGAGGGCCACCACGGCGGGCCCTGCCTGCAGACGCTCGTGGCCAACCGGGTGACCCAGTTCGGAAAGTTCAGCTGGAAGACGATGCCGGAGCACCTCACCGAGGCCGGCGTCTCGTGGAAGGTCTACCAGGACCTCACCACGACCACGCTGCTCAACCCGCTGCTGTATTTCAAGCAGTTCCTCGACAAGAACACACTGCTCGGGCAGAACGCCAACGGCCTGATCAGCTACCCGCTCACCTTCGAAGGCGATGTCGCTGCCGACCGGCTGCCGCAGGTGTCGTGGATCTTCCCGGACTTCCCGCAGTGCGACCACCCCTCGGTGCCTCCGATCCTCGGCGAGGCGCTCGTCGCGCAGGTGCTGAAGACGTTGGTCCAGAAGCCGAAGGTGTGGGAGAAGACGGCGCTGATCATCTCGTACGACGAGAACGGCGGCTTCTTCGACCATGTGCCGCCGCCGACCGCGCCGCCCGGCACGCCCGGTGAGCACCTGACGATGGATCCGCTGCCGAAGGATGCCGGCGGCGTGCGTGGACCCGTCGGGCTCGGCTTCCGGGTGCCGTGCATCGTCGTCTCGCCGTACAGCCGAGGCGGCTTCGTCAGCTCGCAGGTCTTTGACCACACGTCGCAGCTGAAGTTCCTCGAGCGCCGGTTCGGCGTCGACGTACCAAACCTCAGCCGCTGGCGCCGCAAGACGGTCGGCGACATGGTGGGCGCGTTCAGCTTCGGCCGGCGGCCGCACTACCAGGTGCCGAAGTTCGCCTCGCCGATCGGCGTCGAGGGCACGGAGATCCTCGCCGAGGAGTGCATCCTGCCGCCCGACGGCGCCCTCGGCGTGGAGGACCTAGGAACCCGTACGCCGATCCCGTCGCACATCGCGATGCCGCATCAGCACCACGGCAAGCCGCACCGCCCGATCCATCGCTGAGCGAGGCGCATCAGGCCAGCAGGTCGCGGGCGATATGGGTGATTTGCACCTCGTTGCTGCCGGCGTAGATCATCAGCGACTTGGCGTCGCGGGCGAGCTGCTCGACGCGGTACTCCGTCATGTAGCCGTTGCCGCCGAACAGCTGCACGGCTTCCATCGCGACCTCGGTCGCCGCCTGCGAGGCGTAGTACTTCATCGCGGACGCCTCGGCGAGCGTCGGCGTGCGGCCGTCGCGCATCTGCTCGATCGTGCGGAACACCATGTTCTGCACGTTGACCCGCGCGACTTCCATGTTCGCGAGCTTGAGCTGGATCAGCTGGAAGTCGCCGATCCGCTGCCCCCAGAGCTCGCGCTTCTTGGCGTAGTCGATCGACAGCCGGAGGCACTCTTCGATGACGCCGAGCGACATCGCGGCGATGCCGACTCGCTCTGACACGAAGTTGGAGCGGGCGCTCTCGCGGCCGTCCTGCGCGGTGCCACCGCTGGGATCGCCCAGCAGTCGGTCGGGCTCGAGGTAGACGTCGGAGAAGAACAGCTGCCCGGTCGGCGAGGAGTGGATGCCCATCTTGCGGAACGGCTTCGACTGGGTGAACCCGTCCATCCCGGAGTCGAGCACGAAGGTCAGCACCGGTCGGCGGCGCCGATCGACGTCACTCCCGTCGTCGAGCTTCGCGTAGACGACGACGGTGTCGGCGTACGGGCCGTTCGTGATGAACGTCTTCTCGCCGTTCAGGACGTAACCGTCGCCCTGCGGCCGCACCGTCGTCGTCATGCCGCCGAAGGCGTCAGAGCCGGAGTTGGGCTCGGTGATCGCCCAGGCGCCGACCTTCTCGAACGTCACCAGGTCGAGCCCCCAGCGCTTCCGCTGCTCGACCGTGCCGCGCGACATGATCGTGCCGGCCGCCAACCCGAGGCTGACGCCCATCGCCGCGGCCAGGCCCATGCTCACCTTGCACAGCTCGACCGACGCCAGCAGCGTCATCGACTCGCCGCCGTCGCCACGGCTCGACGAGGAGCGATCGCCTGACGAGCCCGACTTCTGCCTCGCGATCGCCTTTTCGAACGAGTCGCGTCCGATCTGGTCGATGCCGAATGTGGTGAAGAACTTCCGAATCAACGGGTACGGCGGCAGCTCACCGCTCTCCAGCTCGTCGATGTGCGGCCGGATCTCGGCGTCGACGAAGTCGCGGATCGCCTCCCGGATCATGACCTCGGTGTCGGACCACTCGTACACGACTCGCCTCCCGCCGAGATCCGCTTCGGACTGCTACCGAACCGCCGGACGGTACGCCGTGATCACCACTGCGCCCCCGAGGCCGATGTTGTGTTGCAGCGCCACCTTCGCACCCGGCACCTGGCGGGCGTCCGCCTGCCCCCGCAGCTGCCAGCTCAGCTCGGCGCACTGCGCCAGGCCGGTCGCGCCGAGCGGGTGGCCCTTCGAGATCAGCCCGCCGGACGGGTTGACCACCCACCGCCCGCCGTAGGTCGTGTCACCGGCGTCGACCAGCTTGCCGCCCTCACCCTCGCCGCACAGCCCGAGCGCTTCGTAGGTGATCAGTTCGTTGGCCGAGAAGCAGTCGTGCAACTCGATCACGTCGACCTCGTCGGGGGTGATCTCGGCCTGCTCGTAGACCTTGCGGGCCGCGACCCGCGTCATGTCGGCGCCGACCAGGCTCGCGGCGGTGCCGTCGAACGTGCTCTGCATGTCCGTGACCATCGCCTGCCCGACGATCTCGACCGCCTGGTCAGCCAGGTCGTGCTGCTCGACGAACCGCTCGCTGGCGATCACCGCCGCGCCGGAGCCGTCGGAGGTCGGCGAGCACTGCAACCGGGTGAGCGGCAGCGGCTCGTAGACGACCTTGGCGGCCTTGATCTCCTCAAGCGTGTACTCGTCCTGGAACTGCGCGTACGGGTTGTTGACCGAGTGCTTGTGGTTCTTCAACCCGATCTTGGCGAACTGGTCGGGGTTGGAGCCGTACTTCTCCATGTGCTCCACGCCGGCCGCGCCGAACATCCACGGCGCCGGCGGCATCGAGAACTCGTACATCGCGGCGAGCGCGGCCATCTGCTTGGTCATTGGCGCGGCCCGGTCGGTAAAGGTCCCGGTCAGCGACCCGGGCTTCATCTTCTCGAAGCCGACCGCCATCGCGCAGTCCACGGTGCCGCTGCGCACCGCCTGCGCCGCGAGGAACAGCGCCGTCGACCCGGTCGAGCAGTTGTTGTTCACGTTGATGATCGGGATTCCGGTCAGACCGATCTCGTAGAGCGCGGTCTGGCCAGAAGTGGACTCGCCGTAGACGTAGCCGGCGTAGGCCTGCTCGATCTCGTCGTAGCTGATGCCGGCGTCGGCGAGCGCCTTGGTGCCCGACTCCCGCACCATGTCGGGGTAGTCCCACTCCCGCCGCCCGGGCTTCTCGAACTTGGTCATGCCGACGCCGACGACGTAGGTCTTGTTGGCCACGGGATGGCTCCTCGCTGAATCGACCGGAATCCTCGGCAGTCAGATTACTGACGCCGACGTCAGGTTGTCAGGGCGACGGCGTCGGGCTCCCGCTCGGGGTCGGCGACGGCGAATTGCAGAGCAGCCCGCCGAGCACGCAGGTCCGCGTCGCCGTCGGCGACGGCGAGAGCGACGGCGAGGGTCGATGGGTGGGCGAGCGCGTCGGGCTCGGCGTCTCGCTGGGCGAGGGCGACGGTGACGGCTTCGGCGACTTGGACGGCTTCGGTGACTTGTGCGAGGTCTTGGGGCCGAAGCCGAACGCCCCGCCGAAGCTGGATTCGTGGTTGCCGCTGTGCGACACCCCGAACAAGGCAGCGATCGAGCGGCCCTCAGTCAGCTCGATTGCGCTGATGACGCCGATGGCGAAGACGAAGACGCAGCCGGTGCCGAGCGCCATCAGCTTCCACTGCGAATGCCCGAACGCCCGGCCCTGCTCCCGCATCGTCCGCAGCACCTCGCGCACCGGAGGCGACGCGGCACCGGCTCGATGCAGCCGCCGCAACCGCGCGCGCGTGCGGCGCAATGAATAGGAGTACAGCGCGCCGCCAGTCGTAGCCACGGCGCTCGCGACCGCCGCCCCGATCAGCGTGCCGGCGACGCCGAAGAACGAACAGACGACCGCCGCGGACATCGCGGCGAGCGAGCTCACGCCGATCTGCGCGAGCGAGACCTCGACCCGGTCCCGGTCGTCCTCGGGGTCCGCGTCCGGCGAGGACGTCATGGAGCCGGGGTGTGGCGCGCGGCCCGACAACACAGGATTCGCACCATTCGACCGTATCGGTCGGCTTGCGGGCTACTCGCAGGCGATGACCCGCTCGCCGTTCACGCACTGGTCGGTGCCGGGCCCGCCATCGACGAGGTCGTTGCCGGCGCCGCCGTCGACGTAGTCGTTGCCGAACCCGCCGTGCAACGCGTCGTCACCGCCGCTGCCGCGCAGCTGGTCGTTTCCAGGGCCGCCCTGCATCGTGTTCGAGCCGGCGTCGCCGGTGAGGAAGTCGCCGCGTGAGGACCCGACGACGTTCTCGATGCCCACGATTTGGTCCTGGCCGTCGCCGAGCGCGATCCCGCTCTGCAGGTCGACGTACACCGGCACGTGCTGGTCGTGCACGTAGGTCAGCACATCGACGCCAGGGCCACCGGCGAGGCGGTTGTTGCCGGAGTCACCGACGAAGGTGTCGTGGCCGGCGCCGCCGCTTTCGAAGTCGTTGCCGCCGCCAGCCCACAACGTGTTGTTCTGGTTGTTGCCGATGAGGCTGTCGGCATGCGGGCTCGCGACCAGCGCGTTCTCGATGCTGCTCAACCGGTCGGTGCCCTGGCCGGTGGCGATCCCGGTCGCGAGGTTGACCACCGCGCCGGTCGGAGCGCTGCGGCTGATCGACATCTGCAAGGTGTCCCGCGACGGGCCGCCGGACAGCCGGTCGTTGCCAGCCGACTGCCAGGAGTCATCGCCGATCAGGACGTCGTGCCCGGCGCCGCCCGCAACGTCGTCGCTGCCGGCGCCACCGTCCAACCGATCGGTGCCGTTGTCGCCTCTCAGCACGTCGCTGCCCGAGTCGCCGAACGCGAAGTCCTTTCCGGCACCGCCGTGGATGACGTCGCGTCCGGATCCGGCTTTGAGTACGTCGGAGCCGCTGCCGCCGATCAGCAAGTCGTCGCCGGCGCCGCCGAACAGCGCATCCCGGCCGGACTGGCCGAAGATCGTGTCGTTGCCGCCACCGCCGTAGATGTAGTCCACGCCGGGCCCACCGCAGATCAGATCGTCGCCGCCGCCACCGTGGATCACGTCGTCCTCGGCGCCCGCGACGATGATGTCGTCACCGGGCGTCCCCGTGAGCTTGTCGTCGCCCGCACTCCCAACGATCGTCGCGGCGCGGCCATCGCAGCGTGGCGGGCTCGCCGGTGCCGCGACCGGCACCAGGACGGCGGCACACACGGCGACCAGCAGCACCAACGCGGCGAGCGGATGCCGGCGCAGCAACGCGACCGGCAGGCGGGCAGGACGAAGCACGGGATTCCTTCGGGCGGGGCGACGTCAGCAGGGTAGTTGCCGATCCGTCGCCCCGCGCCCGAAGCGGTGGAATGGCGCGGCCGCGGTGCGGGTCAGCCGGCCTCGCAGCCGACCGAATGCTCGCCGGCGCACTGGTCGGTGCCGCTGCCGCCGTCGATGATGTCGACGCCAAGGCCGCCGTCGAGGACGTCGTCACCGCCGAACCCCTCAATGCTGTCGTCACCGGCTCCGCCGTCGATGACGTTCGCGTTCTCGTCGCCCCGCAGCGTGTCGCCGTACTGCGAGCCGATGATGTTCTCGTCGTCGGCCAGCCGGTCGCCGCCGTCGTAGTGGGCGAAGTTCGTCCGCAGATCGACCGAAACGGCGCGCGTGGAGTCGGCGAAGCTGATGGTGTCGTCGCCGTCGCCCCCGGCAAGCACGTCGGCGTCGGCGCCACCGATCAAGGTGTCATCACCGGCGCCGCCGGTGAGCTGGTCGCGGCCGGCGCCGCCGGACAGCGTGTTGTCCGCGTCGTCACCCGTCATCTGGTCGGCGAACCGCGTCCCGATCACGCTCTCGATGCCAGTAGCCGTGTCGGTGCCGTCGCCGGTCACAGTGCCGGCGGCCAGGTCCGCATTGATGCCTTGCGGCGACGTGCTGTAGTCGAGCGAGTCGACGCCGTCGCCGCCGTCGTACTTGTCGTCGCCGCCGGACCCGAACAGCGACGCCGACAGCTCGCGGATCCGGTCGTTGCCGGCGTCGCCGTCGACCGTGTCGTTGCCGACCCCGGGCGACAGCAGGTCGTTGCCGCCGCCGCCGGTCAAGGTGTCGTCGCCGGCCGCGCCGCCGAGGAAGTCGTTGCCGCCGCGGCCGTTCAACGTGTCGTCGCCGAACCCGCCGTGCAGCGTGTCGGGGCCGTCGCTCCCACTGATGGTGTCGTCGAAGATCGACCCGATGACGCCCTCGAAGTTAAGGACGGTGTCGTTGTCCTGGCCGGTCGCCGTCCCGGCCTGCAGGTCGACGGTGACGGCGTTCGCCGCGGACTTGAAGCTCAGCGTGTCGGTCCCGTCGCCGCCATCGAGCTGATCGTTGCCCGGCCCGCCCTTGATGAGGTCATTGCCGCCGAGCCCGTCGACGACGTCGTCGCCGCCGCTGCCGGAGAGGTTGTTGGCGTTCGCGTCACCTTCGATGTGGTCGTCGAACAGCGACCCCCCGACGTCGTCGATCGCAGTCAGGTGGTCGGTGCCTTCGCCCGTGGCAACGCCGGAGCCGAGGTCGACGGTGACGCCGCTGGTGGCGTCGTCGAACGTCACCTTGTCCTCGCCGTACGCCGTGGCCACGATCGCGGGGTCGCCGCCGTCGATCTGGTCATCGCCGGGCCCGCCGTCGATGGTGTCGTCACCGCTGCCGCCGAGCACGACGTCGTCGCCGGCTTCGGCATTGATGACATCGTCGCCGCCGTCGCCGGACAACCGGTTCGCGCCGTCGTCGCCGGTGATGGTGTCCGCCGATGAGGAGCCGACGACGTTCTCGATCGAGCTGAAGGTGGTGTCGCCGAGCCCGTGGGCGACCCCGAGCCGCAGATCGATGGCCGCACCGCCACGCACGAACGAGCCGTCGTAGCTGATCGTGTCGGAGCCGTCGCCGCCGTCGATCTGCTGGTTGCCGGGCGCGACGACGAAGGTGTCGTCCCCGCCCCGCCCGTTGTCGATGTCGTTGCAACCGCCCGAGACCAGGAAGCAGCCGATCGATCGGAAGGTGTTGGCGCCGTCGTCACCGTTGAGCACGTTGTCGTGCGGGCTGTCCGCGGTCACCGACTCGATGCCGGCGAGCGTGTCGCGGCCATCGCCGGTCGATCGGCCGGCCGCGAGGTCGACGGCAACGCCGCCGGAGAGGTAGCGGCTGCGCGACAGGATCACCGTGTCAGAGCCAGGCCCGCCGTCGATGCGGTCGTCTCCCCGTGTCGGCATCTGCCCGGGCTGGCAGCTGAGGCACGGGTCGTCTCCCTCGAGGGTGTCGTCCCCCGTGCCGCCGATGAGCCGGTCGTCGCTGGCGCCGCCGAAGACCCGGTCGTTCCCCGAGCCGCCGGCGGCGACATCGCGACCGTCACCGCCGCGGACGAAGTCGTCGTCGGCTCCGCCGTCGATCCGGTCGCGGCCGGCCCCACCGTCGAGCGAGTCCTGGCCCGCAGCGCCCGTGACGACGTCGCGGCCGGTCCCGCCGGCGATCACGTCGTCGCCGGCGTCGCCAGCCATCGCGTCATCACCGTGGCCGCCGCGCAGCTGGTCGGAGTCGTCACCGCCGCTGAGTACGTCGTCACCGCTGTCGCCGGCAAGGAAGTCGTTGCCGCTGCCACCGTCGATCCGATCGTTGCCGCTGCCGCCGGTGAGGCGGTCATCGCCGGAGCGGCCGTCGATGACATCGACCCCGTGGTTGCCGGCGATCTGGTCGTTGCCGCTGCCGCCGCTGACCCGGTCGTCGCCGGTGCTGGCATGCACGTGGTCGTCGCCACTGCCGGTGCAGATCAGGTCGTTACCGGCGCCGCCGAAGACGGTGTCGTCGCCACCGAACGTCACGATGACGTCGTTGCCTGCCGTCCCGACGATGTCGTCGTCCTTCGACGTCCCGAGGATGGTCGCGTGGTGGCCGAAGCAGCTGGCCGTGACGGTCGCGGCCGCCGCCGTGGGGGAGGTGAACGAGACGAACGCGCCGACGGTCAGCAGCGCGAGCGGGCCGGCGAGCGGCCGACGGATGATTGCGGTGAGGTCCATGGCCATTCAACGCCGCACAAGCGGCGATGGTTGACAGCCATTTCGAAGTTCAGCCGGACAGCTGCGGCGCCACCTCGGCGGCGATCACGTCGAGATGGTCGAGGTCGGCGAGGCCGAGCACCTGCAGGAACAGTCGCGTGGCGCCGAGTTCGGCGAACCGGCCGATCTGATCGACGACCTGGTCCGGCGTCCCGAACAGCGGCGGCTGGTGACCGATCGCCGCCGCTCGCCGCTTCGCCTCGGCATCGGTGCGGCCACACGCCACGGTCTGCGCCGCCGAGAACGTCAGCGCGTCGGACGGCCGGCCGGCGGCGGGGAGCGCGTCGCGAACCCGCTGGAAGGCGGTCCCGGTCTCGGTGACGTCGGCGAACGGGACGTTGAACTCGTCCGCGAACCGGGCGGCCAGCTCGGGCGTCCGCGTCTTGCCAAGCCCCCCGACGATTACCGGCGGATGCGGTGACTGCGCCGGCTTCGGCAGCGCCGGCGAGTTGCGCAACTGGTAGTGCTCGCCGTCGAAGCTGTAGCGGTCGCCGGTCGGCGTGCGCCACAGCCCGGTGATGATCTCGAGCTGCTCGGCCAGCCGGTCGAACCGCTCGCCGATCGGCGGGAACGGGATGCCGTAGGCGTGATGCTCGTCGTCGAACCAGCCAGCACCGAGGCCGAGCTCGACCCGACCACCGCTCATCTGGTCGACCTGCGCGACGGTGATGGCGAGGACGCCGGGCAGCCGGAACGTCGCGGACGTGACCAGCGTGCCCAACCGGAGCCGGTCGGTCTGCGTCGCGAGCGCCGCCAGCGTCGCCCACGCGTCGGTCGGCCCGGGAAGCCCGTCGCCGGCCATCGTCAGGTAGTGATCGCTGCGGAAGAATCCGTCGAATCCGAGCTGCTCGGCGTGCCGCGCGACCGCGAGCAACTCGTCGTACGACGCACCGAACTGCGGCTCCGTGAACACAACCAAACGCATCACCGCAGTCCAGCACATGCCGCTGATCGCCGATGGTTGCGACCCTGACGTTGGCGTCAGGGAACCGCTACGGTGCGCGGGTGGCACCGTCGCTCGACCTGCGCACGGTCGCGGACGACCTGCTGGTCCGGTCGCCGGACAGCCTCGCGATCGTCGACCCCGGCGGGTCATGGACGTACGACGAGCTACGCGCGCGCATCCTCGCGACCGCCGCCGGGCTGCGCGCCGCCGGGGTCAACGCCAGCGAGCAAGTGGCGCTGGTCGCGCCGCCCGGCAGATTGGCGCTCGCGACCACCCTCGCCGCGTTTCGGGTCGGCGCCACGATCGCGCCGATGAATCCGCGATTCTCGCCAGGCGAGCTCGCCGAGCTGGCCGGTCTGCCCGGCGTCCGTCCCGCGGCGGTGGTCGCAGACGACGAGCACGCCACCGCCGCCGCGGCGGTCGCGCCGATCGTGTTGCGCGAGGACCTGATGGCGGTCACCGGCGGTGACACCGCGCCGGCGAGCGACACGGCAGCGGACGGAGCGTTGCTGTTCACCAGCGGCACGACCGGGCGGCCGAAGCCGGTGCCGGTGCCGCGGGCGACACTCACCGCACGGCTCGCGGCGTACGTCGAACCGCGGGCCCGGCAGACCCGGATGTTGTGCGTGCCGATCCACCACGTCGGCGGGTTCCTCGGCGCGCTGGTCACGCTGGTCGGCGGCCACAGGATGGTGGTGCAGCCGCGGTTCGACGCCGGCGAGTGGCTGCGGCTGGTGGAGGCGCATCGGGTGCAGTCGACCTTCGTCGTACCGACCATGTTGGCGCGCATCCTCGACCACCCGGGTCTGCCGGCCACCGACCTGTCCAGCCTGACCACGGTCACGTACGGCGCGAGCCCGATGCCCGACGACCTGCTCGCGCGGGTCGCCGAGGCGCTGCCCGGAGTCGGCCTGGTCAACACGTTCGGGCAGACGGAGACGCTCGGCGGCGTGACGCTGTCGACGCCGGCCGACGCCGTCCATCCGGTGCACCGCAAGTCGGTCGGGCGGTTGGTCCCCGGCGTGAAGATCCGGATCGTCGAGCCCGGGACCGACGACGCGGTCGCGGACGGCGCGGTCGGTGAGCTGCTCGTCCACTCGCCGCAGAACGTCGTCGACGGCTGGCTCCGCACCGGCGATCTCGTCCGGATGGACGCCGACGGCTACCTCTATCCGGAAGGCCGGCTCTCCGACACGATCAACCGCGGCGGGGAGAAGTTCGGCCCAGTGGAGGTCGAGGCGGCGCTCCGGACGCATCCGCTGGTCCACGACTGCGCAGTCGCCGGCGTGCCCGACCCCGAGGTGAACGAGCGGGTGGGCGCCGTCGTAGTGACCAAGGGGCCGGTCACGACCGACGAGCTGCGGGAGTGGTGCGCAGCGCGAATCGCGCGCTACAAGGCGCCGGAGCTGGTCGTCTTCGCCGACCAGGTCCCGCTGACCGACCTGGGCAAGGTCGACCGCAAGGCGGTCGTCGCGATGGTGAGGGAGGGCTGACGTGCTCTACGTCCACGAGGTGCACGAGGTCATCGGCCAGCACGAGGACGCCTTCGAGGCGGCCATCCGGGATGGCTGGATGCCGATGCTCGCCAAGGAGGACGACGCCCGGCTGCTCTGGTACTGCGTGCACGTCCACGGCACCGGCCCGGCGTACCACGTCATCACCATCACGGCGGTCCGCGACGGCGCGGCGTGGGAGCGGCTGGCACGCCGGCTGCATCGCGGCGACCTGCAGGACTGGCAGACCGAGCTGGACGGATTTCGCCACGGCGTCACGTCGAGCGTCATGATCCCCGTGCCGTGGTCGCCAATGCAGGGGGTCGACTTCGCGGCCATCCCCACGACACCGCAAGAGCACGAGCCCGTGCTCTACATGGAGGACACCGGCTGGCCGCACGCCGCGTTGGCGGACTACGTCGACTTCTGGGGCACCGGCTATCACACACCGATGCAGGCCCGGCCGAAGGACCAGCGGTTGCTCGACATCGAGTTGTGCTTCCAGCCGGCTTACGGCGCCGGCCGTCGCAAGGAGGCGGTGCTGTGGCAGCGGGTGTGTGACAACGACCGGCTGCTGCAACTACTCGTCACCGAGACTGCACCAGAGCTGAAGCAACCGGGGATGTTCATGCACGACGCGTTGGCGTTCCGCAACCAGTGGCGCAGTCGACTGTTGCGCACGGCGCCGTGGTCGCCGCTCTAGCAACCTGCTAGCTGCTGCCTGTGACGGTTGCGACCACCGTCCGGAATCGCTTGGGCACGCGACCGAGCAGGTCACTTTGCTGGCTGACGGCCTGTGCCAGGTCCTGGATCCCGCGCTGCACCGAGCCACTCCTCGTCTCAAGCAGCCCGAGGTTGAAGTACGCCGATGGAGCGTGCGGCTGCAGCGCGATGATGCGGCGGTAGATGTCGATCGCGGTCGCCGGGTCCGTGCGCTGGTAGATCGTCGCCTGGTTGTAAAGCGCGGGCACGTAGTTGGGGTGCGCGGTGAGCGCCGCGCCGTACTCAGCGAGCGCCGTACTGTCGTCGCCTTGCTGCTGCGCGATGACACCGAGGTCGTAGTGGGCCACGTAGTTGCTCGGCTGCGCCGCGATCACGTGCTGGTAGAGCTGCTTTGCCGCGGCGAGCTGGCCCTGGTGTTGAAGCTGCAGTGCCGCCGCCAACGTCGACGCCTGGCTGTTGCCGTCGCTCCCCCCGCAGGCAGCCATCGCCACGCAACCCGACGCCACCAGCGCGGCCAGCGACGTCGCGCGGTTTCGATGCACCCGACCTCCCGCTGCGAATCTAATGTGTTACCGCGGCAGGCTGAGCTCGACGGTCGCGGTGAGGTGGTTGCCCAGGTCGCTGTCGGCACGCACGCCCACCTCGACCCAGCGGTCCTCACCGTCAACCGTGTTCTTCACGACCCGGCCCCGAAACCGCAATGGCTTGCCCGGGACGGCCGGGGCGCCGAGCCGGGTCGAGATCCGGCGTACCTGCGAGTCGGGACCCGACCAGTCGGTGACGTAGCGCGACACGTAGCCGTTGCTGGTCAGGATGTTCATAAAGATGTCCGGCGCTCCCTGGGCGCGCGCGTAGTCGCGGTCGTGGTGGACCGGCATGAAGTCGCGGGACGCGATCGCGCCCGCCACGATCACGGTTGCGGTGACATCGAGGTCGAACGGCGGCAGCTCCTCGCCGGCCGGCGTCTCCGCCGTGGCGCCCTTGGCGGCGCGGTCGCCTCGGCGCTCGGGCGGCGGCCCGGGCGCGAACTTGTAGACGGTGAACAGCTGGTTGCCGACCGCCCGGCCGTCGGCGTCACAGAACCGGTGCGACCAGCTAATGAAGTAGCCCTGCCCGAGTCCGGTGTGTTTGCGCTCCGACACCGACTCGAACGTGGTGTCCGAGCTGATGACGTCGCCGAGGCGGAGATAGCGGTCGAAGGTCAGCACGGTGTTAGTCGCGAGCGTGCCGACGTAGCCGGCGTCGGCGAGCAGGGTCAACGGACTGTCGGCGCCAACCTCGCCGGCCGCGCCGCCCCGCGCGGCGATACCCGCGATGGTCGGGCGGCCCATCGTCCAGGTCTGCAGCATTGCCGGCGGCGCCACCACCTCCCCGAACCGGGTCAGCGCGGCACGCTCTTCGTCGTACGCCGCGTTGCGATCG
The DNA here is from genome assembly GCA_035550315.1 of Mycobacteriales bacterium. Classification (GTDB taxonomy): domain Bacteria; phylum Actinomycetota; class Actinomycetes; order JAFAQI01; family JAFAQI01; genus DASZPL01. The sequence goes on from DASZPL010000056.1 coordinate 63,507, forward strand.
TCCAGCGCGTCGACCCAGTGGCGAATCATCGGGAGGTTCACAGGGTCCGGCGCGACCGACGGACCGGACGAGCCCATCGGCTGGCCGACCTTCGCGAGCACCTGGTCGCGCAGCTCGTCGCTCACGCCATCACCTCATCACGAAGCCGCACTCGCCGTGGTTACCGTGACCGCGTGCAGTTAGAGCGCGGGATGGCGGGCGCGATCCCCTACGCCGCGACCGGCTCGGGAGACCCGATCGTCGCCCTGGCCGGGCTGTGGCCGACGATCGGCGTCGAGAGTGATCGGCTCGTGCGCGGAACGCTGGCGCCGTTGCGCAGGCTGGCCGCCAGCCGCCGCCTGGTGGTCTTCAATCGTCGCGCGAACCTGCCGACCGGCCTCACCATGAGTGATCTCGCGGCGGAGTACGCCGATGACATCCGCACGGAGTTCGGCGCACCCGTCGATCTCGTAGGCGCCTCGACCGGCGGAAGCATCGCCCAGCAACTCGCCGCCGAGCATCCCGAGGTGGTTCGGCGGCTCGTGTTGCTGAGCACCGCCTGCCGACTCGGTCCCGTCGGGCGTGATGTGCAGCGCCAGGTCGCCGCATACCTACGACGCGGCGAGATTCGCTCGGCGATGAGCCTGATCGGGGCCAACCTCGCGCCGCGCGGCTTCCGCACTGTCGCGCGAGGGCTCGCCTGGACGGCAGCGCGACGGGTGCTCGCCGACCCGGTGACGGTGGCCGATCTCGCTGCCACCCTCGAGGCCGAGGACAGCTTCGATCTGGCCAGCTGCGAGCAGCCGATCCAGGCCCACACGCTGATCGTCGCCGGCGGCCGTGACCGCTTCTACGGCAACGACCTGTTCACCGCGACCGCCGCGCTCATCCCCAACAGCTACCTACAGTTATTTCCCCGACGTGGCCACATCACCGTCGCCAGCCACCCCGGCGCGCACGCGATGATCGCCGGTTTCCTGAGCCAGTCCTGATCGTGCTCGGCTTGCTACGGTGTCACGCATCAGCCGAAGTAGCTGTCACCCATCAACCGAAGCCGATCGACACCACGTCGACCAGATTTCACGAGGTAGTGGGCCGCCCGGGGATCGAACCCGGAACCCGCGGATTAAAAGGGCCTTTGGGAGGCATCCACTGCGACCCGTAGACGTGCATCGTCGCAGGTCGGGCAGGGTTTCACTGTCCACGTGAGTCCGCCGAAATGTGCAGCCATCCGCCGGCGTGGCTGCCACAATGGCTGCACATTTGACGGTGGCAGCGTCAACTCGGCGCCGGGTCTCGGCCACCTGCCGAAGCACAGATCTGCCGCCCAGGTCAAGCGCATCCCGTTAGTTTTCGAACGTGCGCGGGCACGTTACGCGAAATCGCCCGGCGCCGTGTCCGTCGCGCGACTAGGTCTCCTCGTCCCTCTGGTGTTGCCCTTCGGCCGTAAGACGACGTCGGTCTCCATCATGCCAAGCGTCGATGCCCGCACCGATGAATATCAGTGCAGTCGCAAACTCCCCAGTTGCGATGACTGCGAGGCCGCCGGTCCTGGGAACGACCCTATCCACTGCGATGATCAATATCTGGATCGCGGCAATGGCTACCAGGCTGGGCCATCCACGGCCATACCAATGACGAGCGGGCTGACGTTCGCCTCGCGCAGTACGCCGCCGGCGGGGTCCGGAGGCATGATGGCCGGCGGACTCACGATCGCGTCTGCTCACGACGCTCTCCG
>DASZPL010000057.1:0-29008 GCA_035550315.1 Mycobacteriales bacterium
ACCGAGGGCAAGTACCGGCACGAGCAGGTCATGTACTACGAGCGGTGCCTGCGGCTCTATCACTTCCGCAAGCCGACGATCGCGAGCATCCAAGGCGCGTGCGTCGCCGCCGGGTTGATGCTGGCCTCGATGTGCGACCTGATCATTGCGGCCGACGACGCGTTCTTCGCGAACCCGGTCGCGCGGATGTCCGGCGTCGGCGTCGAGCTGCTGGTCGAGCCCTACGAGATCGGCTTCCGCAAAGCCAAGGAGCTGCTGCTGACCGGCAACCGGCTCAGCGCCGAGGAGGCGCGGCAGCTCGGCCTGGTCAACCGGGTGGTGCCCCGGGCGGAGCTCAGCGCAGCCACTGCCGAGCTCGCCAGCCAGGTCGCGCTGGTGCCGCCGATCACCGCCGAGATGACGAAGCGGTCACTGAACGAAGCCGCCGCGTTGGGAGGCAAGGAAAACGCCTGGCGGCAGCACTTCATGATCCACCAGTTCACGTCCGCCACAGAGACCGCGTTGCACATGGCCGACGAGCGCGACCGCAAGGGCTCGCTCAAGGAAGTCTTCGAGGAGCGCGACCGTGGCTGACGGCCCGCTCGCCGGGCTGCGCGTGCTCGACGTCGGCACCCGGATCGGCGCGCCGTTCTGCGCCGGCCTGCTCGGCGAGTGGGGCGCCGACGTCGTGAAGGTCGAGCAGCCCGACGGCGGTGACTTCATGCGCACCATCGGGCCGTTCCTCGACGGCTACTCGCTGTTCTGGTCCGTCGAAGGCCGCGGCCGCCGCTCGGTCACCTGCGACCTGCGCCGGCCGGAAGGGCAGGAGCTGTTCCGCCGGCTGGCGGCGACCGCCGACGTGCTGGTCGAGAACTTCCGCCCCGGCACGATGGAGCGCTGGCACGTCGGCCCCGACGACCTCGACCCCAGCCTGGTCTATGTCCGGATCAGCGGGTTCGGCCAGACCGGGCCCTACGCGCAGCGGCCGAGCCTCGACCGGGTCGGCATCTCCTACGGCGGGCTGCTGCACCTGACCGGCTATCCCGACCGCCCGCCGGTCCGGCCGGGCATCACGGTCTCCGACTACCTCACCGGCCTGTTCGCCGCCGAGGCGGCGCTGGCGCTGCTGTACGGCCGCGACGCGGCGACCGGAGACGCGCGAGGACGGCAGGGCGGCGTCGTCGACGCGCCGCTCTACGCCAGCGTGCTGCGCATCTTGGAGTGGACCATCGCCGGCTACGACCGGCTCGGCGAGGTGCGCGGCCGGGAGGGCAACCGGCTCGCGAACTCCGCACCACTCGACAACTACGCGACCGGCGACGGCAAGTACGTCTGCATCGTCGCCGGCTCTGATGCCAACTTCGGCCGGCTGTGCAAGGCGATGGGCCGGCCCGAGCTGTTCGACGACCCGCGGTTCGCGACGCTCGATCGACGCGCCGCGAACGGCGACCTGATCAACGGCATCGTCGCGGGCTGGTGCGCCGAAAACGATGCCGCCGTCATCGAGAAGGCGTGCCTGGCCCACGACGTACCAATCGGCACGGCATACACCGCCGCCGACATCTGCAGCGACCCGCATGTCGCGGCCCGTGGCGACCTGGTAACCGTCGACGACCCGGTGATCGGGCCGGTCCGGCAGCAGGCGGCGCATCCGCGGATCGCCGGCCGCCCCCGCGCAGCCCCTCGAGGTGCGCCGCAGCTCGGGGAGCACAATGACGAAATCTGGGGTGAATTGCTCACTGCAGATGAGTACGACGTCGCACGGCAGGCGGGGGTTATCTGATGGCCGACTGGAGCACCCGGTCGTTCTGGTTGCAGCGCAACGACTACGAGCCCGGCCCGCACCTCGACGGCGACACGTCGTGTGATGTCGTGATCGTCGGCGGCGGCTTCACCGGGCTCTGGTCGGCGATCGCGCTGGCCGAGGCGGATCCCTCGATCGACATCGTCGTGCTCGAGCAGAAGGTCGTCGGTTACGGCGCTAGCGGCCGTAACGGCGGCTTCGCCATGACGATGATGGCCCGCAACATCCACGACCTCACCCGGAAGGTCGGCGAGACCCAAGCCCGCGCGATGCATCTGGCGATGCGCGACGCGCTGCACGGCATCCTGAAGTTCGCCGCTGAAGAAGGCATCGATGCGGACATCACCAATCCCGGCCTGCTCACGGTGTCCAACAGCCCAGCCCAGGACCGCCGGATCCAGCAGGACGTGCAGGCCGCCGAACGGCTCGGCCTCGACGACTTCGAGTACCTGACCCGGGACAAATGCCGCGAGCTGCTCGCGACGGAATCGGTGCGCTGCGGGCATTGGGAGGACGACGCGCTGCTCGTCGATCCGGCCGCGCTCACCCGTGGCCTGAGCGAGGTGGCCAAGCGCCGCGGTGTCCGGGTCATCGAGCAGACGCCGGTCGACGACCTCCACGAGGTCGCCGGCCGCCGGGTCGAGGCACGCACCCCCTACGGCACGGTCCGCGCCGACCGCGCCGTCGTGGCCACCAATGCCTACGCCTACGCGATCCCGTGGCTGCGTCGGTTCATCTTCACGATCTACGCCTATATCAACCTCACCGAGCCGCTGACCGAAGAGCAGTGGTCGCGGGTCGGCTGGGAGCGCCGCATGGGGGTCGAGGACAAGCGGATCATGCTGCACTTCTTCCGCCCGACCCCGGATGGCCGGATCTTGTGGGGTGGCCGCGACGCTCCGTTCTCCGCCGAAGGTCCGAACCCGCGCCGCGACCGCGACCCGGCGCTGTTCGCCCGCCTGGAGGAGACGTTCCGGGAGACCTTCCCGCAGCTCGACGACGTGAAGATGGACCGGGGTTGGGCCGGCCCGGTGTGCGGCACCATCAACTGCATGCCCTCGGTCGGCTGGCTCGGCACCTCCCGCCGCATCGCCTACGGGCTGGGATACGCCGGACACGGCGTCGGACCGTCGTACCTCGTCGGCCGTGCCATCCGCGACCTGATGCTGAACTGGTCGACCGAGCTGCTCGAGCTGCCGCTGTTCACGAAGAAGCCGGTGCCGTTGCCGCCGGGCAACAGCCTGCGGGCGTTCTTCCTCGACACCTCACAGCACATCCTGCAGCGAGCGGACGACGAGGGCGTGGACACCGACCCGCTGGTCCGCGCCGTGCTGAAAGTGCTGCAGTAGTCAGGAAGCGTTCTTCTCGAACTTCTGGCCGAGCGGGGCCGGCATGCCGACCGGCTGCAGATGCTGGCCGAGCACCTCGTCGAAGTGGTCGGCGACCTGCTCGGGTGTCCAGCCGCCGGGCTGCCACATCGTCGCGATCTGGCGCGGCGTCTGGAACAACGTGAACCCGTAGCCGGTGCGGCCGAAGACCTGCCCGTTGACGTGGCCGGCGCGCTCACTCGCGAGATAGGCCACCAGCGGCGCGTTCAGCGCCGGGTCCTGGTCGGGCGGTGGTGTCGCACCGGTCCGCTCGTACAGGCCCATCGTCATCCGGGTCGTGCCGGCCGGCGCCATCGCGTTGACGGTGATGCCGTAGCGGGCGAGCTCCAGCGCCCAGACGAACGTCGCGCCCATGATCCCGGCCTTGGCCGCGCCGTAGTTGGTCTGGCCGACATTGCCGCGCAACCCCGCCGACGACGTGATGTTGATGATCCGGCCGTACTCCTGCTCCCGCATCAGCGGCGCGGCGTGCCGGGTCATGTTGAACGTGCCCTTCAGATGCACGCCGACGACGGCGTCGAACTCGTCCTCGGCCATCTTCAGCAGGGTCCGGTCGCGGATGATGCCGGCGTTGTTGACCAAGATGTCGAGCTTGCCGAACTCCTCGACGGCGACCGCGACGTTGCTTGCCGCGCCGTCGAAGTCGGCGACCGACTCATAGGCAGGTACGGCGCGGCCGCCGAACCCTTGGATCTCCTTGCACACCTCAGCGGCCGGATCGCCCTCGCCGCCGCGGCCGTCGAGCGTGACACCGACGTCGTTGACCACGACCGCGGCGCCCTCCCGGGCGAGGCACAGCGCGAACTCCCGACCGATCCCCCGGCCCGCACCGGTGACCAGGGCGACCCGACCTTCCAGCAACATGGCCGGGATCGTATCTGACACGCGTGTCAGGGATCGGCGCGGACAACCGCTTGCAGCGCCGCCCGGTCCACCTTGTCGCCCGGCGTCAGCGGCAGCTCGTCGACGACGACCAGCCGCTCGGGCAGCTCGTGGCGGGCGAGTTGGTCACCGCCGTACCGGCGCAGGTCGTCGAGGGTCGGCGGGTCGCCGTCCGGGACCACGACAGCGACGCCGATCTGGCCCATCACGTCACTCGGCGCGGGGACGATGGCGAGGTCGCGCACGTTGGGATGGTTCGAGAGCACGGCTTCGACGGCGACCGGGTGCACGTTGTACCCGCCGCGGACGTACACCTCCGTGCTGCGGCCGGCGAGGTGCAGCCGGCCCCGATCATCGACCCAGCCGAGGTCGCCGGTGCGGGCGAAGCCGTCCGGGGTGAACGCCGCGGCGCTCGCCTCCGGGTTGTCCCAGTAGCCGCTCATCACGGCGGCCGAGCGCAGCACGACCTCGCCCACCGCGCCCGTCGGGCAGTCGGCCCCAGCGGCGTCACGGATCCGCAGCTCGACTCCGGGTTGCGGGCGTCCCACCGTCGTCTCCGCGTCCTCATCCGGGTCGGTCGCTGCCGTGCCGCACCCGATCCCCGCCTCGGTGCACGAGTAACGCGTGCAGACCGGCACGCCGAGCCGCTCCCGGGCTTCGCGCACGAGCGCCGGGCTCGCCGGTCCGCCGCCGATCAGCACCATGCGCAGCGCTGACAGGTCCAGCGCGTCGAAGCTCGGGTGCGCCAGCATCAGCGCAAGCTGCGTCGGCACTCCTGACAGTGACGTCAGCCCTAACACTGACGTCAGTGTTAGGGCGTCGCCGGCGTTCCATCGCGCCAGCAGATGGGTGGTGCGTCCGGCCTGCAGCGCGCCCGGGAACTTGGTCATGAAGCCGAGGTGCGACAGCGACGTGCCGATCAGGGTCGCGCCGCCGGCGCCCCAGTTCGGACCGACATCGATCGCCCGGATCGCGTCGAGCTGGCGTTCACCGAACACCGCACCCTTGGGTACGCCGGTCGTGCCGGACGTGAACACGATCGCCACCGGGCGCGCCGGATCGGGCGGCAGCTGCGGTGGCGCGGCCGCACCGTCACCGGCTGCCTCGAGCTCAGCCACTGTCGTCGTTTTCGTTGCCAAATCGGCCGAAAACCGGCTCTCGCCGATCAGCAGCTTCGGCCGGGCGACCTCGAGCAGCCGCGCCTGCTGGGCCGGGACGAGCCGCGTGTTCAGGCCTGCGGTGATCGCGCCGAGCCGCGCCGCCGCGAGGTAGGCCACCGGGTAGTCCGGCACGGTCCCGAGGGCCAGCGCAACGACGTCGCCCTCGCCGACGCCGCGCGCCATCAGCCCGGCGGCGACCCGGTCCGCCCGAGCATCGAGGTCTTGGAACGACACCGTCTGCTCGCCGGCCACGAACGCCGGCCGATCACCGAACCGACGCGCCGCCTCCCGCGCGACCGAGCCCAACATGACCCTGACTCAACCCTTTCCCCAGGCCCGCGTCGGGCGCGCGCGACAACGGCTTCACCCTCTACCCTGAACGCCATGCCGAGCAATCAAGGGGGGGATCGTCGGCCGGCGGCGCGCAAGCGCGCCTCGGCCGCCCCGACCCGCTCGGCCTTCCGCGGCGGCGCGCCCGCGCAAGAGCGCGAGCTTCGCAGCCAGGGCCGCAAGACCATGCAGCGCCTGCTCGACGCCGGTCGTTACGTCTTCGAGCGACGTGGCTTCCACGTGGCCCGGGTCGACGACATCGTCAAGGTGGCGAAGACCTCGCACGGCACGTTCTACCTCTACTTCGCGAACAAGGAAGACCTGTTCAAGGCGCTTGCGGTCGACGCGATGACCGAGATGGAGGAGTTGGGCAACCAGCTGCCGCCGATCACCCCGGACGTCGACGGTCAGGCGCTGCTCCGCGAGTGGGTAACGAAGTTCGTCGACACCTACGCGCGGCACGGCAACGTGATCAGAGCCTGGACCGAAGGCGAGTTCGCGGACAAAGAGCTTGGCACCCGCGCGCGCGACCTGCTGATCCGGCTGTCCGGGCTGCTGGCGGCGCGGATCGCGGAGGCGGGCCACCTCGACGGTCAGGCCGAGATCGCCGGCGTCGCCTGCCTGTCGATGCTGGAACGGTTCAACTACTTCCAGCAGGCGCATCAGGTGCAGTTCAGCCGCGACGAGTCGATCGATGCGTTGACCCGTGCCGTCTTCGAGGGCTTCTTCATGCCGGACAAGCTGCGCCGCGGCCGCCGCCGCCCGACCCGGCGGAGCTAACCCTGTCGTTGCGCGGTGGCGCAGACTAGCCGGATGCGCTCCGGCACGCCGTCGCGGGTGACGGCGACCGCTCGACGCGTCGAGCAAGCCTCCGGGAAGCTCGCCACCAGGGCGCAGCGCCGGATGGACGAGACACTTCCCTGGTACGCCGCGCTCCCCGCCCAGCCGCGCGCCACGGTCGGCGCGATCGTGCAAGCCGGCATCCGCGGGTTCGCCAACTGGCTCACCGATCCCGACTCCGGTCCGCGGATCACGGCGGACGTGTTCGCGGTCGGGCCGCAGGAGCTGGCCCGGGTGATCAGCCTCGAGCAGACCGTCGACCTGATCCGGATCGCGGTCGAGACCGTGGAGGAGGCGGTCACCGAGCTGGCCGGTCCGGCCCAGCAAGGCCCGCTGCGAGAGTCGGCGCTGCGCTACTCCCGGGAGATCGCGTTCGCCGCCGCGGCCGTCTACGCCCGGGCCGCCGAGCAGCGCGGCGCCTGGGACGCCCGGCTGGAGGCTCTGGTCGTCGACGCCGTCATCCGTGGCGACCTGAGCGACTCGCTGCTCTCCCGCGCCTCTGCCCTCGGCTGGGCGCACCCGAGTCATGTCCTCGTCGCGGCCGGCGGAGCGCCGGAGGGCGACACCGAGCGGCTGCTCTCGCACGTCCGCCACCTGGCACGCGCCGCCGGCGCTGACGTGCTCGCCGGCGTGCAGACCGCGCGGCTGGTGGTCGTGATCGGCACCGACGCGCGGCCGGGCCGCGCGATTCGGGCGGTGCTACCGGCATTCGCCGACGGCCACGTCGTGACCGGTCCGGTCGTCGGCGACATCGTGCAGGCGGCAAACTCCGTGCCCGACGTGCTGTCCGCGCTGCGCGCGGCTCCCGGCTGGCCGGGTGCGCCGCGGCCGGTCACCAGCGACGCGCTGCTGGCCGAGCGGGTACTCGCCGGCGATGCCCGCGCCGGTCGAGCGCTGCTCGCCGGCATCTTCGAGCCGCTGGCGGCCGACCGGGTGCTGCTCGACACGACCGACGCCTATCTGCTCGCCGGCGGTGCCATCGAGGCGACCGCGCGGGCGCTGTTCGTGCACCCCAACACCGTCCGCTACCGGTTGCGGCGGATCGCGGACGTCTGCGGTCACGACCTCGCCGACGGCCGCGACCGCTACGTCGTGCAGGTTGCCTTGGCGCTGGGACGGCTGGACGGCGTTCAACGCCCTTTGTAGGAATCCCACAACACCGTCCCGGCAAACACTGTCAGCCATTGCCGCAGACGGCCGAGGCCTCGACACGCGAAGGTAAAGCGTGCACGCGATCCTGGCTCCCGGGCAGGGCGCACAACGGCAAGGTTTTCTCGCTTCGTGGCTCGAGATCGACGGCGTACCTGAACAACTGCACGAGATTGCCGACGCCGCGGCGGTGGACCTCGTCGCGGCCGGCACCACGATGTCGGAAGCCCACATCACCGACACCGCGGTCGCGCAGCCGCTGATCGTCGCCGCCGGGCTGGTGGCGGCCGCGGCGCTCGGCCCGCTGCCGGACGGCACGTTGCTCGCCGGTCACAGCGTCGGCGAGTTCACCGCCGCGTCAGTGGCCGGCGTACTGAGCCCCGCGACGGCGATGCGGCTCGTCGCGATCCGTGGCCGGGCCATGGCCGCTGCCGCAGCGATCGAACCCAGCGGCATGACCGCGATCCTCGGCGGCGACCGCGACGAGGTGCGCGCCGCCATCTCGGCGGCCGGCTGCTGGGTGGCGAACGACAACGGCGCCGGGCAGCTCGTAGCCGCCGGGCCGAGCGCCGCGCTGGACCGGCTGGCCGCCACGCCACCCGCCGGATCGCGGCTGCGCCCGCTCGCCGTCGCCGGCGCGTTCCACACCGAACTGATGGCGCCCGCGCAGCGCGATCTCGAGGCGGCGCTGGCAGGGGTCGACGCCGATGCGGTTCGTTACCCGCTGGTCAGCAACCTCGACGGCGAGGTCGTCACGGACGGCGTCGAGATGCTCCGCCGGTTGGCGGCCCAGGTGTGCGCGCCGGTCCGGTGGGACGCCTGCCTCAGCACGCTCGCGCAACGGGGCGTCAGCGCCGTGATCGAGCTGCCGCCGGCCGGCACCCTGACGGCGATCGTGCGCCGCGCGTTGCCGGACGTGACGACGGTCGCGGTGCGGACTCCCGACGACCTGGCGGAGGCCCAGGCGCTGATCGCACGGACGCCGGCATTGGCCGCCGGGTGAACGGCCCGCTCGCGATCCGGCACAGCCGGCTGCTCGGTCTCGGCGAGTGCCGCGCCTCCCGGCTGGTCACCAACGACGATCTGGCGCGCACCCTCGACACCAGCGATGGCTGGATCCGGCAGCGCACCGGGATCGCCGCCCGGCGGGTGGCGACCGCGGACGAGTCGGTGGTCACCATGGCGACCGAGGCCGGCCGGAAAGCGCTCGCCGACGCCGGCGTCGACCCGGCAGCCGTCGGGCTCGTCGTGCTCGCCACCTGCTCACTCGGAGCGCCGCTGCCGGGCGGTGCGGCACGGGTCGCGTACGCGGTCGGTGCCGCCAAGGCCGGCGCGTTCGACCTCAACGCCGCCTGTGCCGGGTTCTGCTACGCCGTCGGCGCCGCCTCCGACGCGGTGCGCGCGGGCTCCGCGGACTACGTCCTGGTCGTCGCCGCGGAACGGATGTCCGACCTGGTCGACTGGTCGGATCGCAGCACCGCGATCCTGTTCGCCGACGGTGCCGGGGCTGCGGTGATCGGGCCGGCGACCGCAGCGGGGATCGGGCCGCTGGTGTCGGGCAGCGACGGCGGCGCCGCCGACCTCATCGGCACCGACCCCGCCGGCCATCTGCGCATGGACGGCCCGGCGGTGTTCCGCTGGGCGACCACGTCGCTGGCCGACGTTGCCACAGCGATCTGCGCCGCCGCCGGCATCGCGCCCAGCGAGCTGGCCGCCGTCGTACCTCACCAGGCCAACCAGCGGATCGTCGACAGCCTGGCGCGGCAGCTCGGCGCGACCGACGCCGTCGTCGCCGACGACATCACCACGGCCGGCAACACCTCGTCGGCATCCATCCCGTTGGCACTCGCCCGGCTGCATCGCGAAGGCCGGGTCGGCAGCGGCGACCTCGCACTCATCCTCGGCTTCGGCGCCGGCCTGACCTGGGCCGGCACGGTCATCGCAGTCCCGTAACTCGAAGGAGCAACCGTGGCAGAGCAAGACGTCCTCGCCGCCCTCGGCGAGATCGTGCAGGAGGCGACCGGCATCCCGGCGGTGCGGGTGACGCCCGACGCGTCGTTCGTGGACGACCTCGACGTCGACTCGTTGTCGATGGTCGAGATCGCAACCATGGCCGAAGACCGCTTCGGCGTCGCCATCCCGGACGACAAGCTGAGCAAGCTGAAGACCGTCGGCGACGTCGTGACCTATGTCAACCAAGCCAACGTCCCCGCCTGAATGACCACGGCAACCGCTGCTCCGGTCGACGTCGTCGTCACCGGCCTCGGCGCCACCACACCGCTCGGCGGCGATTTGCCGTCCACCTGGCGCGGCTTGCTGGCCGGCCAGTCCGGCGCCCGCCGGCTCGACGCGGAGTGGGCCGCGGACCTGCCGGTGCGGATCGCCGCTCCGGCCGCGGCCGAGCCGACCGAGGTGCTGGACCGCGCGGAGGCCCGCACGTTGGACCGCAGCCAGCAGTTCGCGGTGATCGCAGCACGTGAGGCGTGGCTCGACGCCGGCGAGCCGGAGGTGCCGCCGGAGCGGCTCGCCGTCGTGCTGTCGAGCGGCATCGGCGGCGTAGTGACGTTGCTCGAGCAGTACGACGTGTTGCGCTCGCGCGGCCCGCGCCGGGTCTCGCCGCACACCGTGCCGATGATCATGCCGAACGGCCCAGCCGCCGCGGTCGCGTTGCGCCTCGGCGCCCGCGCCGGTGCGCATGCACCGGTGTCGGCGTGTGCGTCCGGCGCCGAGGCCGTCGCGGTCGGCCTCGACCTGATCCGCTCTGGGCGCGCCGACGTCGTTGTCTGCGGCGGCGCCGAAGCGGCGATCCATCCGCTGCCGCTGGCCGCGTTCGCCGCGATGCGCGCCCTGTCCACTCGCAACGACGAACCGACCGCCGCCTCACGACCGTTCGACAAGCAACGCGACGGCTTCGTCCTCGGTGAAGGCGCCGCCGTCCTCGTTCTGGAGTCACGCGAACACGCCGCCGCGCGAGGGGCCGCCGCGATCGCGCGACTGGCCGGCGCCGGCATGGCGAACGACGCCCACCACGTCGCCGCGCCGGAGCCGAGCGGCGCCGGCGCGGCCCGCGCGATGTCGGCCGCGCTCGCGGACGCCGGCCTCGGCCCAGCCGACATCGGCCACGTCAACGCCCATGCCACCTCGACTCCCGCGGGCGACGTCGCCGAGGCGCTGGCGATCCGCACCACATTCGGCGACCGCACCGACACGCTGCCGGTGGTCGCGACCAAGTCGTGCACCGGCCACTTGCTCGGCGCCGCCGGGGCGCTGGAAGCGGCCTTCAGCTGCCTCGCGCTGCGCGACGGGGTCGCGCCCGCCATCCGCAACCTCGACGACCCCGACGACGAGGTCGTCCTCGACCTGGTGCGGCTGACCGATCGCCGGCTGGTCGCCGGACAGGCCGTGCTGTCGAACTCGTTCGGGTTCGGCGGACACGACGTCGCCCTCGTGTTCACCCCGGAGTCGCCATGACCCTGCTCGACAACCGCGTCGCGCCCGAGACCGCGCCGGTCGCCACAACCGTGCCCGCGGATGTCGAGCGCTCGCCCATCGCCCGGCTCCAGACACTGTTCGGCGACGCCCCGATGGTCATTCGCTCCAACGAGCCGGGCAGCGGCGTCGTGACCGCGGCTGGTTCCATCCGCGGCCGTGCCGTGGTCGCGTTCGCGACCGACCCCGGCGTGCAAGGCGGGGCGCTCGGCGCGACCGGCTGTGCCGCCATCGTCGCGGCGTACGACGGCGCCCTCCGCAACGGCGTGCCGATCGTCGGGATCTGGCACTCGGGTGGCGCGCGGCTCACCGACGGCGTCGCGTCGCTGGACGGGGTCGGCCGGGTGTTCACGGCGATGACCACGGCGTCCGGGCGGGTGCCGCAGGTCTCGGTGGTGCTCGGCCCGGCGGCCGGCGGGGCGGCGTACGGTCCCGCACTGACCGACGTCGTGATCCTCGGCCCCAACGGCCGGATCTTCGTGACTGGCCCCGACGTCGTGCGCAGCGTGACCGGCGAGTCCGTGGACATGGCGCAGCTCGGCGGACCGGAGCCGCACAGCCGACGCAGCGGCGTGGCGCACCTGGCTTGCGGGTCGGATGCCGACGCGTTGGCGACAGCCGCGCGCATCATCGGCCTGCTCGACGACGCCGGCGACGCCGAGCCCGTGGTGGACCGGCCGATGCGGGCCCTGCTTCCGGACAGCCCACGCCGGGCCTACGACGTGCACCCGCTGGTCGACCGGTTGCTCGACGCGCCGGGCGTTGAGCTGCACCCGAAGTGGGCGCCCAATATCGTCACGACCCTTGGCCGGCTCGGCGGTGCGACGGTCGGAGTCGTCGCCAACAACCCACTCCGGCTCGGCGGCTGCCTCGACGCGACCAGCGCGGAGAAGGCCGCGCGGTTCGTGCGGATGTGCGATGGTTTCGGCGTCCCCCTTGTGATGCTGGTCGACGTGCCCGGCTACCTGCCTGGCGTGACGCAGGAGTGGGACGGTGTGGTGCGTCGCGGCGCAAAGCTGCTGCACGCCTTCGCCGAAGCCACGGTGCCGCGGATCACGGTCGTCACCCGCAAGGCGTACGGCGGGGCGTACATCGCGATGAACTCGCGGGCACTCGGCGCAACCCGGGTCTTCGCCTGGCCGGAGGCCGAGATCGGCGTGATGGGCGCCGTGGCCGCGGTGCGCGTGCTGAAGCGGCGAGAGCTCGCCGCGGTCCCCGACCAGCAACGCGACGAGGTCGAAGCCGCGCTGGCGCGCGAGCATGAGTGCGCGTCCGGCGGGGTGCAGCGCGCAGTGCATCTCGGCGCGGTCGACGAGATCATCGACCCGGAACACACCCGCAGTGCAGTGGCCGCAGCGATCGCAGCGGCACCGGCCCGCCGCGGCAGCCACGGAAACATCCCGCTGTGACCGCGTCCGGCCGCTCGGTGCTGGTCACCGGAGGCAATCGCGGCATCGGATTGGCGATCGCGCGCCGGCTCGCCGCCGACGGCGACCGGGTGGCGGTGACGCACCATGCCAGCGAGCCGCCCGACGACCTGTTCGCGGTGAAGTGCGACGTCGCCGAGCCGGCCTCGGTCCGGGAGGCTGCGGCCGCAGCCGCCGCGCAGCACGGTCCGGTCGAAGTGCTGGTCGCGGCCGCCGGGATCACCCGCGACGGCCTGCTGCTGCGGATGCCCGACCGCGACTGGGATGACGTTGTCGACACCAGCCTGCGCGGCGCGTGGGCGGCGGCCGGCGCCGTGGTCCCGGCGATGGCGCGCGCCCGCTCCGGTCGGCTGCTGTTCATCTCCAGCGCCGTCGCGCTGCTCGGCTCGCCGGGGCAGACCAACTACGCCGCGGCCAAGGCCGGGCTGGTCGGCTTGGCGCGCTCGCTCGCCCGCGAGTACGGCGGCCGGGGGATCACCGCGAACGTGCTCGCTCCCGGTCTCGTCGACACCGACATGGCGGCCGCCCTCACCGACTCGCAGCGCGCGGACATCCTCGCTCGCACGCCGGCCGGGCGGCTCGCGACCGTCGACGACGTGGCGGCCGCCGCCGCCTTCTTGGTCTCTAACGTCGCCGGCTACATCACCGGCGCGGTGTTGCCGGTCGACGGCGGCCTCGGGATGGGCCACTGATGGGCCTGCTCGACAACAAGACCGTCCTCGTCACCGGCGTCCTGACCGAAGCGTCGATCGGCTTCCGGGTCGCCGAGCGCGCGCAGCGCGAAGGCGCAGCCGTGATCCTCACCGGCGTCGGGCGCAGCCTGTCGCTAACCGGCCGGATCGCCCGCCGATTGCCGGAACCCGCGCCGGTGCTGCCGCTCGACGTGACCGACCGCGCGCAGCTCGACCGGCTCGCCGACGCGGTCGGGCAGCACTGCGACCGGCTCGACGGCGTGCTGCACGCGATCGGCTTCGCGCCGCCCGAAGCGCTCGGCGGCGGCTTCCCCACCGCCGGCTGGGACGAGGTCGCGACCACGCTCCAGGTCTCGACGTACTCGTTGGTCGCCCTCGCCCGGGCCGCGCTGCCGGTGCTGTCCGCCGGCGGGTCGATCGTCGGGCTCGACTTCGACGCGTCACGCGCCTGGCCGGCCTACGACTGGATGGGCGTGGCGAAGGCGGGCCTGGAGTCGGCGGCGCGCTACCTCGCGCGCGACCTGGGACCTCGCGGGATCCGGGTCAACCTGGTCGCCGCCGGCCCGCTGCGCACGATGGCGGCGAGGTCGATCCCCGGCTTCGCCGGATTCGAGCAGGTCTGGAAGGAGCGCGCGCCGCTCGGCTGGGACGTCGAGGACGCGGAGCCGGTCGCGCGCGCCTGCGTCGCGCTGCTGTCCGACTGGTTCCCGGCGACCACCGGCGCCATCGTGCACGTCGACGGCGGCGTGCACGCGGTGGGCGCTTAGCCCCGCCCGGTGGTCACACCGGCGGCGCCGGGTCGTACTGGATGCCGCGGCGCACCTCGCGGGCGCGGTCGGCGCCCGCGAGCCGGCGTACCAAGTGCAGCGCCATGTCGATGCCGGCGGAGACCCCGGCCGACGTGATGACGTCGCCGTCGTCGACGTAGCGGTCGTCCGGCCGGACCTCGATGGTCGGGTCGGTCTCGCGCAGCAGTTCCAACGACGCCCAGTGGGTGGTGGCGGGGCGGCCGGCGAGCAGCCCGGCCGCGGCGTAGACCAGCGACCCGGTGCAGACGCTGGTCAGCAGCGGTACGACGGCCCGCTGCTCGCGCACCCAGTCGAGGTGCGCGTCGTCACGCATCAGCGGCCGGGTCCCCCGCCCGCCGGGATGCACGAGCACCGCCATGGCCGGCATGTCAGCGAACGAGTGGTCCGACTGGATGACCATGCCCTTCGCGGCTGCGACCGGCTTGCCGTCGAGCGACAGGCACGACACCTCGAAGCCATCGTCCGGGAAGTTGCGGGTCCACCACGCCAGCACCTCCCACGGGCCGACGGCATCGAGCTCCTCGACGCCGTCGAACAGCAGGATTCCGATCTGGTTGGCGGCCATGAGGTGAGGATGCCATCGCGGCGCTGTCGGGCCTATCGAGTTTGCGCGCCGAGCAGCCACCACACGGCTTGCTCCTGCTCGGCGCTCAGCCCTCGTCGCGGTAGCCCGCTGCGTCGCGGAGGCCGGCCCGGCGGCTCCAACGACTGCATCCAGGCCCAGGTGTCGGCGACGGTTGCTTCGATCGGCCGGCACTCCAAACCGACCGCGACGGCGGCAGTGACATCACAGTCGTGCAGCCCGGCGTACTCGCCCTCGGCCGGCACCCAGCCGGGCAGGTCGTCCCACGGCTTGATGCCGGCTTGCTCGAGCACGTCGACCGGCGTCCAGACCGGGTCTGCTCGCCGGCCCGTGACGTCGATGCACGCCGTGAGCAACCGCTCGGTCGTCGTGCCGTCCGACCGCGGACTGACCAGGTTGAAGACGCCCGACGTCGCGGCCGACGCCGCGTCCAGCAGGAAGGTCGCAAGGTCGCGCGCATCGATCTGCTGCCAGCCGCGGTCGGGCGGGTCCGGCGCGACCACGATGCCGCCGGCCGCCGCGCGTTCCAGCCACCAGGTCAACCGGCCGACGTTCTCGTGCGGGCCGAGCACCAGGCTGGCGCGGCCGATCACGGACCGGTCGGCGAAGTGCTCGAGGACGGCGAGCTCGCTGGCGCGCTTGTCCGACGCGTAGCCGCCGGCCGGCGTGACCTCGACGACCGCCGCCGACTCGTCGGCACCGACCGGCAGCGGCCAGCGGTAGACCGAGCGGCTCGAGACGTAGCCGTACCAGCCGGCGACGTCGGCGAGCAGCTTCGCCGCGGCCTCGACCGCGGCCGACTCGCCGCTCCAGGTGTCGATCACCGCGTCCCAGCTGCCGTCGCGCAGCGCGGCCTGCAGCTGCGCCGGTTCGGTGCGATCCGCCGGCAGCCAGGTCACGCCGGCGGGCGGCTCGCCGCTGGCGCCCCGGCTGACCGTGGTGACGTCGGCGCCGCGGGCGAGCGCCTCCTCGACGACGGCGCGGCCGACGAATTGGCTGCCGCCGAGCACGAGCAATCTCATGCGGTCACCGTCCCGGGTGACCGGTTGGCGTGCCAGTGGTTCGGCTGCCGGCAGCAAGCCGTTCGCTGACAGCGAAGCCGGCTGGCGACCGCGACGGGGCTACGCCGGCGCGGAGACGAAGACGTGCGCGGCGATGGTGTCCTCGAGCTCGACCGCGCGGCTGCCGGCGCCGATCTGCACCCGGCCGCCGAGCCGGCTGATCGGCACCGCCGTGTTGGGGCGGAACCCCGCCCGCCGCAACCGGGTCAGCAGCGTGGTGTTCGACTGGATCGGCTCGCCGATCCGGCGCACGATCACCGACTCGGTGTCGGGAGGTACGTCGGTCAACGCGACCATGCCGCCGAGGAAGTCGTTGCTCTCGGTGTCGCCGAGCTCTTCCAATCCCGGGATCGGGTTGCCGTACGGCGACTCGGTCGGATGACCGAGCAGGTCCAGCACCCGGCGTTCGACGGTCTCGCTCATCACGTGCTCCCAGCGGCACGCTTCCTCGTGCACCAGCTGCCACTCCAGCCCGAGGATGTCGACCAGCAGGCACTCGGCGAGCCGGTGCTTGCGCATCACCCGGGTCGCCGCCGCGCGGCCCGCCGGGGTCAGCTCGATCCGGCGGCCCTCGGCCACCGTGAGCAGGCCGTCGCGTTCCATCCGGGCCACCGTCTGCGACACCGTCGGCACGCTCTGGTCGAGCCGCTCGGCGATGCGCGCCCGCAGCGGCACGACCCCCTCCTCCTCGAGCTCGATCACCGTGCGGAGGTACATCTCCGCGGTGTCGATGAGGTCGTGCTGCTGGTTCACCAGACCAGTTTCCCACCATTTCGGCGGACCTCGGAATGTTACGTTCGACGCAGTGTCCATGCATCCCAGCCGCGGCCCCGTCGACCCCGACGAGTGGTTCGCGTCGCGCACCTCCTCGATCCAGCAGTGGGCCCGCGACGAGCTGATCACGCGCAAGGCCGACCGGCGGGTCGCCGTCGTGCTCCCGGCGCTCGACGAGGAGGCGACGGTCGGGGACATCGTCAGTGCCATCCGCGGCGAGTTGACCCACGCGGCACTGCCACTCGTCGACGAGGTCGTCGTCGTCGACAGCGGATCGCGTGATGCGACTGCGGACGTAGCGGCTGCCAGCGGCGCGCGGGTGGTGCGGCTCGCTGACGTGCTGCCTGAGCTGCCGCCACGTCGCGGCAAGGGCGAGGCGATGTGGCGCGGCGTGGCAGCGACCGAGGCCGACGTCATCGTCTTCGTCGACGCCGACCTCCAGTCGTTCGACCCGCAGTTCGTCGTCGCCCTGCTCGGGCCTTTGCTGACAGACGACACGGTGCAGTTCGTCAAGGCGGCCTACGACCGGCCGCCGACCGACCCCGCGCTGCCGAGCAACGGGGGCGGTCGCGTCACCGAGCTGATGGCCCGACCGTTGATCGCGGCGTTCTGGCCGGAGCTGGGTGGGGTGCTGCAGCCGCTGGCGGGCGAGTACGCCGCCCGCCGGGAGCTGCTTCGCCAATTGCCGTTCCGCTGCGGCTACGGCGTGGACCTCGGGCTGTTGCTCGACACTTACCGGTTGCACGGCCTCGCCGGCATCGCGCAGGTCGACCTGCACCGGCGCTGGCACCGGCACTCCGACCTGCCGGCGTTGGGCCGGATGGCCGCCGAGGTGTTGCACACCGCGCTGGCGCGGTTGGCCGCCGACGGGCGGCTCTCGCCCGAGGCGACGGCCGCCACCACGCTCTGGCAGCCGTCGCGCACCGAGGGCGGCGTGACGACGGCAAGGCACGAGATCGACACCGCCGAGCGGCCGCCGCTCGCGTCGCTAGCCGACTGACCAGAGCGCGGCGAAGTACCCGACGCCGTACGGCGCGGCATCGGCCAACAGCACGGCTTTCGTGATGTCGACCGGCCCGACGGCGGCACCCAGCCATCGCCAGACCGCGGCACCGGCACTGCCGAGCTCGTCCGCCAGCTCCGGGTCGAGTTCGGCGAGGCCGGCCAGGTCGCCGGCGGCCAGGCAGTGCACGACCTGCTGGTCGAACCCCTCGGCCCGCGCGTCGAAGTAGCCGGGCGCCTTCTCGGTCCGGCAGTTGGTGCCGTCGCCGACCAGCAGCAGCGCTTGCGCGCCGGTCGACGGGCGCCACGCCGCCGCCTCCGGTGACGCGACCCCGAGGTAGCTCCGGGGACCGTTCCAGCCGGCGTCGTCCAGCAGCCAGGCGCCGATCCCGAGCGGCCACGGCAACACCGCGCGCGGGCCGCGGTCGGCGCGCGGCACGCCGAAGCCGAGGAAGTCCCAGGTCGCGTCGGCGCCCCCCGATGCTGCGGCCGGGCCGACCACGACAATCTCGCCATCGCCGACCGCGGCCACGAGGTCACGTACGACGGTCCGGCAGGCCGCGCGAAGGTCGGCATCCGCCTCGGCGCTGCCGGCCGCGACCGCTGGGACCAACAACGGCGCGGCGGGCACGAACCCAACGGCCTCAACCGACACGGGCGCCCTCACGCCAGCGCGCGGCGGCCGACCGCCAGGTCGGACTCGCCCTTGATGGCGGCCACGGTCGCGAGCACCCGCCGGGTCGCGCCCACGTCGTGCGCCCGAAACACCCGGGCGCCGAGCCAGGCCGCGACCGCCGTGGCGGCGAGCGTGCCGTCAAGCCGGTCGTCGGGCAGCAGGTCGAGCACCTCGCCGACGAAGTCCTTGCGTGACATCGCGACCAAGACGGGCCAGCCGGTGTCGACCAGCGCGTCGGTGCGACGCGTCAGCAGCAGCGAGTGCCGGCTGTTCTTGCCGAAGTCATGACCGGGGTCAATCGCGATCGCGTCCGGTCGCACCCCGGCGGTGACGGCATGTGCCGCCAAGCCGGTGAGGAACTGCACGGTCTCGCCGACGACGTCGTCGTACCAGACCCGGTGTGGCCGGGTGCGTGGCACTTGCCCGCCAGCGTGCGTGCAGACCAGGCCGGCGCCGTACTGCGCCGCGACCTCCGCCAGCCGCGGCTCGACGCCGCCCCACGCGTCGTTGACCACGTCCGCGCCCGCCCGGCACAACACGTCCGCGACGTCAGCGCGCCAGGTGTCGACGCTGAGCACCGCGTCCGGGTAGCGCTGGCGCGCCGCCTCGACGACCGGCAGCACGCGCGCGATTTCGGCGTCGGCGTCGACGGTCTCGCCCGGGCCGGCCTTGACGCCGCCGATGTCGATGATGTCTGCACCCTCGTCGAGCACCTGGTCGATGCGGTCGAGGGTCGCCTTCGTCCCGAAGTCGCGTCCGCGGTCGAAGAACGAGTCGGGCGTCGCGTTGACGATTGCCATCACGGCGTAGCTGCCGGCCGGGAAGCGCTTGCTGCCCCAGTGCAGCGCAGGGCGCGCCGAGTCCACGTCGGTCACGGCTACGAGTAAAGCTCCCGGTACGCCGCAGCCGCGTTCGGGAAGTGGCCGTCGGGCGCCGAGATGCGGAAGTCGGCGCCGAGGTGGTCGACACTGTCGAAGTAGTCCTCGAACGACGTGTTGTGGCTTGCGAACCAGGCATACATCTCGCGGACGAACGTCGGGTCGTCACCGCCGCCCGCGGCGGGGCGGGCAGGGTTGCTGACCAGCCCCCACTCGGGGAAGGCGATCGGCTTGTGGTGCAGCGCCGCGAACTTGGCCTGCCACAACAACCCGTACGACGCCAACCGCAGCGCGTTCCACCGCTGCATCGGGTCGACCCGCGCACCGGGGTTGCGGTCGTAGACGTCGGCGGCGACCTCGGTGACGTAACGGTTGCCCGGGTAGGACAGTGCCGGGTTCAGGCCGCCGGCGTTCGGCACGGTGACGCACCAGTCGAAGCCGAACTGCTGGTCCGGCACGGAGCGCATCGCCCGGACGATGTGCCGCCACGCCGCAGCGAACTCCTTCGCCTGCCGCGGCGACTGCACCGACCAGCGGTACCACGTGCCGTTGAACTCCCAGCCGAGCCGGATGTCGGTGTTCGCCAGGCCGCCGCGCACCAGGTTGCGTGCCAGCTCGCGGAAGTGATGGTCGTAGCGGCCGCGCGACGCGGCCTTCAGGTTGCCGCCCTGGCCCGGCCACAGCGCCGTACTCAACACCAGCTGGACCGAGTGCACCGAACCCCAGTCCGCGATGATCTGAGCCGGATCTTCCAGCTGCGCCCAGGTGACGGCCGGCGTGAACTCGGTCGCGGTCTGGATCGGCGCGCCGCGCCACGCCGCGAAGCCGCGGTCGGCAGCGGGCGTGTAGCCGGCGAAGACCCCGGACTTCCAGGTGCGGTTGACGGTCGCGGACGCCGCCCCGGCCGTCCGCCCAGCTGCGACGTGCTGGTCGACGGACCCGCCGTCGACGGCAATCAACCCGACGACGATCGCGCCGATCCCCAGGGGCAGTGCCAGCCGTCGAATCCGGCTGGCGCGCCGCCGCGCGCGGTGGCGGCCGCGGTAGTGACCACGACCTCGGATCTCATGCAACAGCATCGTTCGTAGGTCTACCCCCAACGATTGACGGTACATGTCGCCAGCGACGACCGAAGCGCTAAGCACAGATGGCGTGATAGGCATGGCGCAGCGTGAAAGGCACGCATAGGGGGTGATGCGGATGCGGTCCCGACAGTCGAAGTCAGACCCGCTCAGCCTGCTCGCCGCCGTCCCACTCTTCCGCGGCTGCAGCAAGTCGGAGCTGAAGCAGATCGACCAAGCGTCGACGATGGCGGAGTTCCCGGCCGGGTCCGTGATGTGCAAGCAAGGTCAGTCCGGCCACGAGCTGATGGTCGTCGTCGCGGGCACGGCCCGAGTTGAGATTGACGGCAACGAGGTCAACCAGCTCGGGGCGGGCGAGTTCATCGGCGAGCTCTCGCTGCTCGACGGCGGCCCACGCAGCGCGACCGTGACCGCGATTGATGATGTCCGCGCGCTGGTGCTCGCGCCCCGCGAGTTCAGCCAGTTGCTGCGCGACGTGCCGACGATCGGCATCAAGCTGCTGGCCACCCTCGCCTCCCGGTTCCGCAGCGTCGAGGCGGCCGCGCATCGCCATTAGCCGACTAGGTTCGGTCGCCACGATCGCGGCGTTGGCCGCGGCGGCCTGTGGCGCGGCGAGCAGCACCGATTCACCCGGACGAACGCCGGAGCCCGCGGCGGTCGCCGCGGCGGGCGGTTCCACTACCCATCCCGCCCCGTCGCACCGTGACCCGATCCGGCTGTCGCTGCCGCTCGCCGGCATCCGCGTCGGCATCGACCCGGGTCACAACGGCGGCAACGCGCAGGACCCGTCGTACATCAACCGGCTGGTGTGGAACGGTCGCGAGCAGGAAGCCTGCGACACGGCGGGCACCGAGACCGACGGCGGCTACCCGGAGTGGCGGTTCACTTTCACGGTCGCCAAGACGCTCCGCCGCGACCTGCAATCGCTTGGCGCCGACGTCGTGATGACCCACGACAACGACCACGGCGTCGGTCCGTGCGTGACCACCCGGGCGCGCATCCTCGACCATGCGCGCGTCGATGTCGCCATCGACATCCACGCCGACGGTGGACCGCCGGACGGCCGCGGGTTCGCGGTCCTCGAGCCGGTCTCCGACGGGCCGAACGACAAGGTCATCCACGCCTCGCGCCGGTTCGGCGCAGCGGTGCGGTCGGAGTTCGCGCGGACCACGAAGATGCCGGTCAGCACGTACGACGGCACCGACGGCATCAGCCGTCGCGACGATCTCGCCGGCCTGAACCTGACGACCGTGCCGAAGGTGCTGGTGGAGTGCGGCAACATGCGCAATCCGACCGACGCGGCGCTGCTCCGGTCGCCCAACTTCCATCGCCGCGCGGCACGGGCGCTGCTGCACGCGATCCGCGCATTCGTGCATCGGTGACCCGCGTCACGCCCACCACCCGTGCGCCGAGGGCGCGCGGCTCGTAAGGTCGGACCATGGCGGGCGCTGCGGTCAAGGCCTTCCGCTACGAGTCGCGGTGGCTGGTGCTGCACGGCGGGCTGCGGTTGTTGTCCCGCCGCGAGGCGCGCCGCGGCAACCCGGTCGCTCGGTTGGTGTCCGACCCGCAGGTGCGCGACGACCCCTACCCGATGTACGCCGAGACCCGACAACTAGGCCGGGTGGTCGCGACCAAGCTGATGCACGTCACCGCCGACCACGGCGTCGTGTCCGGCATCCTGCGCGACAGCCAGAGCTTCGGCGTGCAGTTCGCGGACTCCGCGGCGGTGCCGGTCGGCCTGCGGTGGGCACTGAAGGCGCCCGACCCGGAGTTGGCGACGGTGATCGAGCCGCCGTCGCTGCTCGCCGTCGATCCGCCCACGCACACCCGTTACCGCCGGCTGGTGTCGAAACCGTTCACGCCCAGGGCGCTGCAGCAGGTCGCGGACCGCGTCGAGGAACGCGCCGCGGAGTTGCTCGACGGGCTGGCCGGTCGCCGGCAGGTCGACATCGTGACCGAGTACGCCGAGCTGCTGCCGGTGGCGGTGATCGCCGAGATCCTCGGCGTACCCGCAGACATGCACGCGCAGTTCCTGGCCTGGGGACACGAGGGCGCACCGGTGCTCGACATCGGGCTGCGACACCGCACCTTCCACCAGGTCAAGCGCAGCGTGCAGGCGATGAACGCGTGGTTCGACGAGCACTTCGCCAACCTTCGCCGCCACCCGGGCGACGACATCCTCAGCCAGCTGGTCAACGCCGATCCGGAGGAGCGGCTGACCGACCTCGAGCTGCGCGCCACGGCGATGCTGCTGCTCGGCGCCGGTTTCGAGACCACCGTCAATCTGCTGGGTACCGGCGTCGCGGTGCTCGCGCCGGACGAGAAGTCACGCGGTCGGCTGGCCGCCGACCCGGAGTTGTGGCCGCAGGCCATCGACGAGCTGCTGCGGTTCGACAGCCCGGTGCAGCTCACCGGTCGGGTGGCCCTCGCCGACACCGAGGTCGACGGCGTACCGATCAAGCGAGGTACGCCGCTGGTCCTGCTGCTCGGCGGCGCCAACCGCGACCCGGCGACGTTCCCGAACCCCGATGTCTACGACCTAGACCGGCCGAACTCGCGCGAGCACGTGGCGTTCAGCGGCGGCGTGCACTACTGCCTCGGCGCCAACCTGGCAAAGATGGAGGGCGCCAGCGGGCTGCGGTTGCTGTTCGAGCGGTTCCCCGACTTGCAGGTGGTGCCGGCCAGCGGCGTGCGCCGCGACCTGCAGACGCTGCGCGGCTACCGGCGGCTCCTGGTGAACCTCGCCGGATAGCGCAGTGCTGTTCAGCCCGGAGTTACGCGCGGGTGTCGCGTCGGGCGAAATCACGGTGTCGATCCGGCTGTGGCAACGAGCGAAGGTCAAGGCAGGCGGTCGCTACGCCAGCCACGACTGCCTGATCGAGGTCGACAGCATCGAGTTGCTGCCGTTCTCAGCCATCAATGCCGACGACGTCGCGCGATCCGGCGAGCGCGACCGCGAAACGCTTCGGCAGCGCGCGGCACATGCCGGCCCGATCACCGACGACACCCTGGTTTACCGCGTCGAGTTCCACGTCGTACCCGACACCTGATCCGCGCAGGCGCTGGGTCTAGTCAGTCGCGGGTGCGAACGGTGACTCCGCGACCCTCATGCCAGGACGTGATCTCCAGGCGGTCCTGCGTGACCCGCGTGTAAACCAGTTCGCGGATGTGCAACCTGAAACGGTGACCGTCAGCCTCCGACGACGCGTCGGTGACCTCCTCTACGACACCCGCGATCTTCGCCTCGCCTTCCCACGCTCCGGGATCGGCAGCCGGTGGATCGACGGTCGGCGAATGCAGCGCAAAGCGGGGGTCACGCCGAAGATCGAGCGCCTTCACGGCGCCCGGCATGCTGCCGAGGTACACGTCGTTGTCGGTGAACTCGACCTCGATCCCGCTGATCCGCGGTCCGCCGTCGCTCCGCACCGTGGCGAGGGTTGCGTGCTTCCGCACCGCGAACCGGCGCCGGACCTTTTGCGCAAGATCAGGCGCGTCCCGCTCGACGTCCTGCCATCTGGCCATTCGGTGACTCTCACATAACGCACCGACAGTTCGCGTCGCCGGGTACAGCTAGACGTCGAACCGGCCGCGCACGCTCGCTCGGCTCAGGAAACGAAGCGTCAGCACCGACAGCACGACTTCCAGCACGGCACCGGCCGCGAACCCGAGGTGGAACCACTCGCCGCCGACGGTGATCGCGAGCACGACCAGTACCGTGGCGGCGCACATCGTCCAGACCACCGTGACCGCCACGCCGTACGCCCGCATGCCGCTGACCATCTGCCACCACGGCGACAGCCGACGGCGCTCAGCACCCACCGCTTAATCATCTCGCTGACCGGGGCGCAGCGAGCATGGGCCGCTCGAAGCCCGGGTATGAGGGGCGACCTGATGATTGGGAGCCAGGCGCGGGCGCGTACCGCGAGCCAGAAGGTGGCGACTGCCGCGATCGGCGCCGGCGCCGCGGTGCTGGGAGCCACCGCGCTCGAGGTCAAGCGCCGGCTGACGCAGGGCGACCTGAGCCTGGTGCCGAACGCCGACCTGGTCCGAAGCGTCGCAGCGCGGATGACCACGCCGCTGTTGCCCGACGACTACCTGCACATGCTCAACCCGTTGTGGACCGCTCGCGAGATCCGCGGCAAGGTCGTCGAGGTCATCCCCGAGACCACGGATGCCGCCACCCTCGTGATCAAGACGGGCTGGGGGTTCGCGGCCGACTACCAGCCGGGTCAGTACGTCGGGATCGGCGTCAGCCTCGACGGCAAGTGGCACTGGCGGTCGTACTCGATCAGCTCCGACCCCGGCGACAAGCGACGCCAACCCTCGGCCGGGACCATCACCATCACCGTGAAGGCGATGCCGGAAGGCTTCCTGTCCGCGCATCTGGTCCGCGGCCTCGAGCCCGGCACGATCGTGCGGCTCGCGTTGCCACAGGGCGACTTCGTCCTACCGGATCCGCCACCCGAGAAGATCCTGTTCTGGACCGGCGGCAGCGGCATCACGCCGGTGATGGCGATGCTGCGCACCATGCACCGCCGCGGCACCATGCCCGACGTCGTCCACGTACATTCCGCCCCGACCCGCAGCCAGGCAATCTTCCGCGACGAGCGGATGCGGCTCGCTGACGCGCACCCCACGCTGCGCATGGTCGAGAACTACGACGACGAAGACGGACTGCTCGACGTGAGTCGCCTCGAGCAGGTCTGCCCGGATTGGCGCGAGCGCCAGACCTGGGTGTGCGGGCCGGCTCCGATGCTCGACGCCGCCGAGAAGCATTGGCACCAGGCGCGGCTCGGCAAGTCGCTGCACATCGAGCGGTTCTCGGCGCGGCTCTCCGAGGCCGCCGAGGGCGGGCACGTCACGTTCGCGGTGTCCGGCAAGGAAGTCGACCTCGACGGTGCCACCACGCTGCTGGAGGCCGGTGAAGCGGAGGGCATCGCGATGCCGTTCGGCTGCCGGATGGGCATCTGCCACTCGTGCATCGTTCCGCTACGGAAGGGGCTCGTGAAGGACCTACGAAACGGCGCAGAGTACGAGGAAAACCAGAGCGTGCAGACGTGTGTCACCGCGGCTGCCGGTGACTGCGTGCTCGAGATCTGAGGGATTCGACAACCAATGGCCATCTCTGACGTTGCAAGCTTTGCTCACCTCAGCGACGACCAGGTCGAAGCGCTCGGCCGTGAGTTCGATGCGATCCGGCGCGACATCGAGCAGGCGCGGGGCGAGTCCGATGCGGCGTACATCCGCCGGCTGATCTACATCCAGCGTCGGCTCGTGGTCGCCGCCCGCGTGACGTTGTTCGCCAGCATGTTCCCGCCCGCCTGGGTGCTCGGCACCGGCATGCTCGCGCTCGGCAAGATCTTGGAGAACATGGAGATCGGCCACAACGTGATGCACGGCCAGTTCGACTGGATGAACGACCCCGAGATCCACTCCGGCACCTGGGAGTGGGACACCACCTGCCCGGCGAGCCAGTGGAAGCACTCGCACAACTACCTGCACCACACGTTCACCAACGTGATCGGCAAGGACAACGATGTCGGCTACGGCATCCTGCGGGTCACGCGCGAGCAGAAGTGGCATCCGGCCAACCTCGGGCAACCGGTCTACAACGCCATGCTGGCCCTGCTGTTCGAGTGGGGCGTCGCGCTCCACGACCTCGACATCGAGCGGATCCGCAAGCGGGAGAAGGATCCGAAGGAGCTGAAGCGACAGCTCGGGGAGATCTGGCGCAAGGTACGCCGGCAGGCCGGCAAGGACTACGTGATCTTCCCGCTGCTGTCAGGACCGGCGTTCCTCAGCACGCTGACCGCGAACGCGACCGCGAACCTGATCCGCAACCTGTGGGCGTACCTGATCATCTTCTGCGGGCACTTCCCGGACGGTGCTGAGAAGTTCACCGAGGAGGAGCTGGCGGACGAGACCAAGGCGGAGTGGTATCTCCGGCAGCTGCTCGGCTCGGCCAACTTCGAGGGCAGCCGGCTGTTCCACATCCTGTCCGGCAGCCTCGGCTTCCAGATCGAGCACCACCTCTTCCCCGACCTGCCGTGCAACCGCTACCCGGAGATCGCAGCGCGGGTGAAGGCGCTGTGCGAGCAGTACGACCTGCCGTACACGACCGGCCCGCTACGCCGGCAGTACGGCCAGGTCTTCCGCACGCTGATGAAGCTCACGCTGCCGTCGAAACGCGATCCGGAGGATCCGCAACCATTCGACGACTCGCAGCCGCTGCGCGGCGCGAAGCGCCCGAGCAAGCAGGAGCTGCAGTCTTACGGCGGCCCGCTACCCCCGCAGGCCGCCGTAGCCTGAGGCCTCGGGCTCGACCTGGGGAGTAGTCCGTGGGAGGACGCCGGCGATCAGTGACCGTCGCGATCATGATCGGCACGATGCTGCTGACGGTCGCCGACATCGCGATCGCGATCACCCAATCGCAGACGCACGGTTGCGCCAGCGACGCATTTGTTGCGACACCCTGGTACGACGCGAGTCGCAGGACCAACCTCGTTTTGATGGACTGTCACCTGCACATCACGCGGGTGTTGACCCACGACGGCCGGTCGTTGGATCCGGCGTTCTCGCCCGACGGAAGGCAGATCGCATTCGCTGACGGCCGTGATCGCCCGAGCAGCTCCACTGAGTTTCAGACCGAGCCGACGTCGATCTACCTCATCAACACAGATGGAACGGGACTGCGGCGGCTAACTCGAGGCAATGACCGCTCGCCAACGTGGTCATCGGACGGGCGACACTTGACCTTCGTCCGAGAGCACAGCCACAAAGCGGAACTCCGGATCGTCGACGTCGCAACCGGCCGGGAAACGGCCGCCGACCGTACCGGCCAGCCATCCCCGCTCGGTCAAGGCGGGTCGGCAGCGGTATGGAATCCGAGCCACACCGCCTTCGCCGTCGCCACTCGTCGCGGGCCGGTTCGAGTTGTCCGGCTGCCTAGCGGCAAACCACACGACGTGCCCGGGACCGCGCTTGCCTCACAGGCCATCCCTTGGCTGTGGACCACCGACGACAACCTGATTATCGAGGGCCACTTCAAGGGAGGATTTACATTCGTCGTCTCGCACCACGGGACTGCAACGCCAACCAGACTCGGCCAGGTCGCGAGCTACAACGGTCCGAAGGCCGACAATCCGACGCACTGGCCGTAACGAGCTCCACCCGACGAAAGTGCGAAGATTGTGCACCACAGCGCTCTCACAGTTCACCCGAGCGTCTTCACGGGCCGCCGGTCGAACCGAGCGCCGACGGCATGGTCGGCAACGCGACCAAGGTCTTAGCCGGCAGTCCGCCGCCGCTGACAAGGCGAATGTCAGGAGCGACCGAGGTAGAGGAAGCCGTTGGCTTCGTCGCGGAACGGGATGCCGGCGTCGCGGAGCGGCTCGTCCCAGTCGCCGCGGCAGGACTCGTCGGCGCCTTCCGACCCGTGGTCTGAGGTCAGCAAAAACGTGGTCTCGTCGAGCACGCCGATCCGATCCAGGTGGTCGAGGAAAACCCCGAGCCGACGGTCGGCGTCGCGCATCGAGGCGTGCGCGACCGGTGAGTGCGGGCCGCCGGCGTGGTGGCCGCTGTCGGTCAGCGTGGTGTTCCACCAGGTCAGCCGCGGCGCCTCGGACGGGGTCGCCCACAGGTCGAGCATCTGCGTGAGCCCGATCGCGTCGACCGAGGTCGACCAGGCGTAGTCGCGGTGCTCGGCGACGTACTCCTGGGTGGCATGTGGGTCCTCGACCGCCACCGGAAGGAACGAGTCGATGCCGGTCGCGCCTTCGCTCGGCCGCTCCCGGCGCATCATCGCGAAGGTCGAGTAGTCGGCGCCGCCGTCGGCCGGCTCGTTGACGCAGGCCGTCGGCACGTCGACCCGCTCGAACACTGTCCGTACGTCGGGAGCCAGCCACTCCGCCCATCGGTGCCAGGTGCGGGCGTCGTTGGTCAGCCGCTGCACCGCCTCCGCGCGGTCGAAGTAGGCGTTGTTGACGATGCCGTGCCCGCCGGGGCCGAGGCCGGTCAACGCGCAGGTGTGGTTCACCAACGTGACGCTCGGGAACTCGGCGACGGCGCCGCCGGTCAGCGCGCAACCCCGGGCGAGCAGCCGGGCGGCGTTCGGCAGCTCGCCGGCGGCAGCGAGCGCGTAGAGCGAGTTTGCGTTGCAGCCGTCCCACAGCAGGCCGACGACCGGCGCGCCCGGGCGCGGCGCCAGCAGGTCGACCAGCGCCCGCCCGTCCATGTCCGCCAACGAGGCCAGCGGGGCACCGGCGAGCCAGCCCAGCGTCGGCGCGACGTCGACGACCCGCGCGGCGAGCGGCAGCATCCCCCGCGCGGTCACGGCGGGGCCGGACAGCAGCAGCGGCGCCCGGGACTGCACGACGTTGAGCGAGCCGTGCTCGCCGAGGTGCCCGCCACGCTCCGGCCAGTAGTGCCGCCCGGTGTGTACGACGGCGACGTCCGGCGCGGCCGGCGCCGCGAACAGCGACGAAAGCCGCTCGAACGCCCACGGGTAGGAGTTGCGCGCGTTGGGCGGCGACGGGTCGGCCAGCTCTGCGGTGAGCGAGCCGAACGCCAGCGGGTCCTGCTGCGCCACCGGATTGCGGCCGTGCAGCACCTCGCCGGCGGGATCGGCCGCACTCAGTCGAGCGGCGCCGTCGGCGTTGGCGACCACGATCGCGTCGCCGTCGGCGTACGCCACCAGGTCGACGACGTGCGCCAGCGACGGGTCGCACAACACCTCGACCGCGCGTTCCCGCAGTACGTCGAGATCGGCCGCCGTCGTCACATCCCGACCCTATCCAGCCCGACGATCCCGACCGACGATCCCAACCGCCCTCGCCAAACCCCCGATGATCATGAGCGATTTCGCAGAAAAATCGCGGTATCGGCGCGAAACCGCTCATGATCATCGCGGAAGTGGGCGCGGTCATCGCGGAAGTAGGCGCGGTCATTGCGGAAGGGGCGCGGAACGCGCGGAGGTGGGCGGAAACGACGGTGGCCCGGCGAGCC
>DASZPL010000058.1:0-3055 GCA_035550315.1 Mycobacteriales bacterium
CGTCGGCGTCGCGCCACGGCCGCTGGCCGAAATTGGCGGGAAGCTCGCTGCCCACGCGGCCGCCGATGGCGGCGGCGATGTCCTTGCCCTGCTCCGCCGCCGCGGACTCGATCGACTCGACGACGACAACGAGCGCCCGACCGTCCCACTCCATCGCGGTCGGCGTCGCACCGGTTGCGTTGAGGTGTCGCACCGCTTCGGCCGGTTCGGCGGTCTCGGCGGTCACCACCTGCCGGGCAGCTGCCAGCGGGTGCAGCCGGAAGGTGCACGACGCGATCACGCCGAGCGTTCCGAACGAGCCCGTGAACAGCTTGCCGAGGTCGTAGCCGGCGACGTTCTTCACGACCTTGCCGCCGGAGTGCGCGATCGTGCCGTCGGCCAGCACGACGGTGATGCCGATCAGCAGGTCCCGCGGCGTGCCGTAGCGCAGCCGCCGCGGCCCGCTTGCCGCCGTCGCGACGATGCCGCCGATGGTCGCGTTTGGTTCGGGCGGGTCGAGGGCGAGCCACTGCCCGGCGCGGGCAACCTGCTGCTGCAGGTCGCCGAGCGCGACACCGGCGAGCGCGGTCACGACCAGGTCCCCGGCGGCATGGTCGATGCCGCCGCGCAGCGACCGGGTGTCGACGACGACGTCGACCGGCTGGCCGGGCATCGCCCAGCCGGACTTGCTGCCGGCGCCGCGCACCGCGACGGTGCGATGCTGCGCCGCCGCAGCCGTCATCGCCGCGGCCAGCTCGTCGATCGACTGCGGCTGCAGCGTCTCAGAAGACATCCGCGATGCCCGCTTGCTGCAGCGGGTGGACACCGGTACGCCGGCCGGGACGCTCCCCGCACAGCCGCGGCGTCGGAAACACCTTGCCGGGGTTGCAGACGCCGTCGGGGTCGAAGGCGCACCGCACCAACTGCATCACGTCGAGGTCCACCGGGCTGAACATCTTGCCCATGTGGACCTTCTTGTCGTGGCCGACGCCGTGCTCGCCGGTGATCGAGCCGCCGTGCTCGATGCACAGGTCGATGATCCGGTTGGAGACGCCCTCGGCGCGGTCGGTCTCGCCCTGGCGCTCGTCGAACAGCACCAGCGGGTGCAGGTTGCCGTCGCCGGCGTGGAAGACGTTGGCGACCCGCACTCCCGCGTCGGCGGCGACCGCCTCGATGGCGCGCAACACCTCGGGCAGCGCGGTGCGCGGGATCACGCCGTCCTGGACGATGTAGTCCGGGCTGATCCGGCCGACCGCGGCGAAGGCCGACTTGCGGCCCTTCCAGATAAGTGCCCGTTGCGCCTCGTCGGCTGCCACCCGGATCTCGAACGCGCCGGCATCGCGGCACATCCGCTCGACGTCGAGGACCTGCGCCTCGACCTCGCAACCCGGGCCGTCCAGCTCGACGACCAGGACCGCCGCCGCGCCTTCCGGGTAACCGGGGTGGACGGCGGCCTCGGCGGCCTCGATTGCGAGCGCATCCATCATCTCGATCGCGGCCGGCAGCACGCCGGCGGCGATGATGGCACTGACCGCCTCGCCGGCATCGTCGACGCTGCGAAAGCCGGCGAGCAGGGTCTGCACCGCCTGCGGATCGCGCATCAACCGGACAGTCACCTCGGTCGCGACGGCGAGCGTGCCTTCGCTGCCCACCACGGCCCCGACCACGTCGTAGCCGACGGGGTCGGGGGCCCGGCCGCCGACGCGCTCCGTCGTACCGTCCGGCAGCACCAGCTCGAGGCCGGTCACGTGGTGGGCGGTGAAGCCGTATTTCAGGCAGTGGGCGCCGCCTGAGTTCTCGGCGACGTTGCCGCCGATCGAGCACACCTGCTGGCTCGACGGGTCGGGCGCGTAGTGCATGCCGTGCGGCGCGGCGGCGGCGGTGACGTGGGCGTTGATGACACCCGGCTCGACGACCGCCCGCTCGTCCGCGGCGTCGACGTCGATGATCCGGTTCATCCGGGACGTGACGATCAGTACGCCGTCGGCTCGCGGCAGCGCACCGCCGGACAGCCCGGTCCCCGACCCGCGTGCCACGAACGGCACACCCGCCCGGGCACACTCCCCCACGACGAACGCGATCTCGCTCGCACCTTCCACGAGTACGACCAGACCAGGGGTGCACTTATAGGTCGCCAGACCGTCGCACTCGTACGTACGCAACTGGGCGCGTTCAGTCAGCACCTGGTCGGGACGGAGGCGGGCCTGACACGCCGCAATCAGGACGTTGAGTGCGACGTTGTTGGCCTGATGCGGGCCTGATGAGGCCAAGTTCGTCGCACTCAACGGTGGGCGGGCGCTAGTCGAGCAGGTCGTAGGCGGGCAGGGTCAGGAAGTCGACGAAGTCGTCGTCCAGTGCGACCTGCTCGAACACCGCTCGCGCCGCCTTCCACTGCCCGGCTTCGAAGGCGTCGGCGCCGACCTGCTCACGGATCTCGGCGAGCACGTCGTCCGCGACGGAGCGGACCATCTCGGCGGTCACCTTCTCGCCAGTGTCGTCGAGCACCGCGTCGTTGTGCACCCACTGCCACAGCTGCGACCGCGAGATCTCTGCGGTGGCCGCGTCCTCCATCAGGTTGTGGATCGCGGCCGCGCCGACGCCGCGCAGCCAGGACTCGACGTACCGGATGCCGACGTCGATGTTGGTGCGAACGCCGGCGGCCGTCTTCTCGCCGGGTGTCTGGTCGGCGGCGAGCAACTCGTCGGCGGTCACCGACACCTCAGGCCGCAGCTTGTCGATCTGGTTGGGCCGGTCGCCGAGCACCGCGTCGAACTCCGCCATCGCGGTCGACACCAGGTCGGGGTGGGCGACCCAGGTGCCGTCGAAGCCGTCGGTCGCTTCCCGCTTCTTGTCGGCGGCGACCTTCTCCAGCGCGACGTTGTTGATCTCGGCGTCCTTGCGGCTCGGGATGAAGGCCGCCATGCCACCCATCGCAAACGCGCCGCGCTTGTGGCAGGTCTGCACGAGCAGCTCGGTGTAGGCGCGCATGAACGGCACCGTCATGGTGACGCTGTTGCGGTCCGGCAGCATGAACTGGGCGCCGCGGTCGCGGAACGTCTTGATCATCGAGAACATG
>DASZPL010000059.1:0-1652 GCA_035550315.1 Mycobacteriales bacterium
GCCACTGTGCTCCTCACTGGCTTGGGACTCGCCGCGAGGCGCGGCAACGGATTCGCCATCTTTGCACGGCGCGCTGAACCGGCCCGGCGCGCAAGGTTGACCCTCCGGCTAGCGGGAATGGTCCCGGAGCAGGACGCCGAGCATCACGGAGGTCAGCCGTGCACCGCACCCGCGACATGGATGTCGCCAAAGAGCGCATCATCGACTCGATCACGACCGCCCGGCAGGTGGTCGGGCCGAAACTTCGCGACGACGTCGCACCGGCGGTGGTGGCCGCGCTCGACACCGCGCGGGAGGCGACGGCACCGGCTCGTGCCGAGGCGCTCAACCGCGCCGGTGAGGCGGTCGCCGCGTTACGTGGCCGGCCGCGCGTCCGCCGCTGGCAGCTCCTGGTAGCGGCCCTCGGCGGTCTCGGCGCCGGCCTGGCCGCCGGCATCGCGCTTAGCCGGGCGCAGCAACCGGCGCAGCCGGTGCAAGCCGCCCCCGAGCGCATCCCCACCGCTTCCTAACCCGCCCACGACCTGTCACTGCGTTCGGGCTAGTCACATCTGACCGGGCAAGATCGCCCTCATTCGGCATGTCCTGAACGGGCTTTGGTCCCGATGCCCTCTTTGACACGGAACTCGCCTCGCCTCCGTAGTGAAAGGAAGGGCAATGAGCAAAGCCTTTGCCGCCGTCGCCTCGTTGCGACGTCGCCTGCGTCACGACGACCGCGGTGCAACCGCGGTTGAGTACGGCCTGATGGTGGCGCTGATCGCCGCCGTCATCGCCGGTGTCGTCTTCACCCTGGGCCACTCGCTGCACGACAAGTTCCAGGGCGTCAACAACTGCATCACCACCGCATCGCCGACCGACGACTGCTCCAGCCCCGCACCACAGTCCAGCTGAGTAGCGGTTCCCGCCTCGCGGGTGCGCGGTCCTTCCCCCGGCCGGGCACCCGCGAGCTCGGGCTGATCCTCCTCTGTCCGTGACGACCACGAGGAACGTCCATGCGCAGGTTTCGGCGTGCCGACGGTGAGCGCGGCGCCGTCGCGGTCATCGTCGCGATCGTGCTCGCGGCGGTGCTGCTGCCGGCGATCGCGCTCGGCACCGGCGCCTACGCCCGATCCACGACGGGCGCGGAGCTCAACCGCGCATCCGACACCGGGGCACTGGCCGGCGCCGCCGAGATCCCCCTCGGCAACCTGACCTTCGTCGACAACTACCTCGACCAGATCACCGGCACCGGCGTCGGCGCCACGCTGCAGCAGCTCGGTCTCGACGATCCGGCGCTGCCCGACCCGCTCGGCGACGCGTGCGCCGCCGCCATCCGCGACGCCACGAACTCCGACAACCTGGCGCACGCCTACGCGAGCACACCGACGTGCGACGCGAAGTACCTCGCCGATGACGGGCCGCTCGGCCAGGTGCAGAACTGCGTCAACAACCTCACCGGCTCCGCCCTCAACAACCTGCTGAACCTGCTCGGCGGCCTGTTGGGCGGGCTCGGCCTCGGCGGCCTGTCACCGACGCAGCTCGTGAGCAGCCTCTCGGCCGCCCTCCCGGCGCTGTTGGAGCCCGGGGTCAAAGTGACCATGACGTGGAACGTCAAGGCGCCGTTCGACCAAGTCATGGGCGACCCCGACGGTCACCAGCAGTCCAGTACGTCGTAC
>DASZPL010000060.1:0-9213 GCA_035550315.1 Mycobacteriales bacterium
ATCAGGCCGAAAACGTCAAGATCACCGGGGATGGGCCGGGGTTGGTTGGGCGGGCGACGATGGGGTGGCCGATGCGGGTGAAGCCGCGTACGAGTCTGTTCGCCGTCGGGGTGGCTGGGTTGCCGCTCGTGCTGTCCGGTCTCGCCGGGCACGCCGGTACGTCGGCCTCGACACAGAAGCCGGCCCCGACACAGACGTCGGCCCCGACACAGACGTCGGCCCCGACGCAGACGTCGACCTCGACTGCGGAGGTCGACATCGTTGCCTCGCCCGACGGGTCCGGCTCCGACTGCACCTACGCCGTACCGTGCAGCCTTCAGGTGGCGCAGGAGACGGTGACCGAGCGGGCGCTCGCGTCGGTCTGGCACGCCGACCTCGACGTGGTCTTCGAAGACGGCACCTACCACCTGACCTCGCCGCTGCACATCGGGTCACGGCTGTCCGGCCGCGACGGCTACCGGGTGGTCTACCGCGCCGCGGCGGGGGCGCGCCCGATCCTGTCCGGCGGCCGCCAGGTGACGGGTTGGACCAAGCAGCCGGGTACGACGGACACCTGGGAAGCCACGATCCCGAAAGGGTTCGACACCCGCCAGCTCTACATCGACGGCCACCGCCGGCCGATGGCGACCGCGAAGCTTGGCGGTGTCGGCTTGCTGCAGACCAGCAGCGGGTTCATCGCCTCCGAGGGCAAGCAGATCGACTCGTGGGTGCACCCGTCCAACGTCCAGGCGGTGTTCCGCGGCGGCAACGGGCCGTGGACGCAGACGCAGTGCCCGATCGCCGCGATCAAGGGCACGGCGATGACGCTGGCCGAACCGTGCTGGCACAACCTCAACCTCAAGGCACTAGGAGTGCAGGAGATCTCCTGGTTCACCTCACCCGACGGCGGGTTCGGCGGGCTCGCGCCGTGGAAGGCGCCGACGTTCTTCCAGAACCTCTACTCCGCGCTGAGCCCCGGCCACTGGGTGATCGACCGCGTCGCGCACAAACTGTTCTACGACCCGCTCCCGGGTGAGGACCTCGCCAAGGAGGACGTCGTCGTCCCGGCGTTGCAGACGCTGCTGTCGGTCGGCGGTACGCCGGACCAGCCGGTGCGTGACGTGACGGTCAGCGGCCTGACGTTCGCCTACGGCACCTGGACCGCGATCGACAACCACAACGGCTTCCCGCAGATGCAGGCCGACTGGTACCTGTCGGGCAAGAACGCCAACACCCTCGAAGGCTCCTGCCACTACAACAAGCCGGCGGGACGCTGCCCGTTCGCGTCGTGGACTCGCACGCCCGCCAACGTGGTCCTCACCCACACCGACCACGTGGCGATGCTCGACAACCGGTTCGTCCATCTCGGCGGCGCCGGCCTGGACGTCTACGACGGTGCCGATCACGACCTGGTCGAGGGCAACGAGTTTACCGACGTCGCGGCGGAGGGGATCCAGCTCGGCGCGACCAGCGACCAGTTGCACCCGCTCGAACATCACGTCACCGTCACCGAGAACTACCTGCACGACGTCGCGAACTCCTACCTCGGCGGATGCGCGATCTGGATCGGCTACTCGACGTACAGCCACATCACGCACAACTACATCGAGCACGTCCCGTACACCGCGATCTCGATCGGGTGGGGCGGCTGGCATCAGACGGTTCTCGCGCCGCATCGCAACCCGAACGGCAACGCCCACAACGTGGTGTCGAACAACGTGATGTACGACTACATGCACATCCTCGGCGACGGCGGCGCGATCTACTCCAACGGCTCGCAGGCCACGTCGTGGCAGACGGCGCTGCGCGAGCAGCACAACATCGCCTACCGCGGGACCAACACCGACTTCACCTTCTACACCGACGCGGCGAGCGAGTACGTGAAGATCGGCGGCAACTTCGCCTACTTCCAGCCGATCGACTCCTTCGACACCGGCGGCTGCCACACCGTCGGGCACATCCGGGTGTTCAACAACTACTTCGCCCAGGGCGGCCCGGCGTACCCGTGCTTCGCCTACACCGACATCGTCCCGTCCGGTACGACGACCGTGTGCGAGGTGCCCGACCCGTCGCAGGCGCCGGTGTCGATCATCCGCGGCGCCGGCCTGGAAGGCGCCTACCGCGACCTGATGAACCGCTATCGACCGGAGGTCGATCTGGTCGGGCCGCAACAGCTCTCACTCAAGGGCGGGCAGGTGCTGATCAGCGGTGGCGGCTTCACCTCGCAGTCGCAGGTGTGGTTCGGCGACAAGGCCGCCACAACCGTGAAGGTGCTGTCCGGCAACTACCTCCTCGCGACCGCTCCGGCGGGCAGCGGCAAGGTCACCGTGACGGTGAGCAACGCGCGCGGCAGGAGCGCGACGAACTCCTACTCCCACCTCACCTACACGCAGCTGCCTGGGCCGTGCCAGCTCAGCGACGGCA
This sequence comes from Mycobacteriales bacterium, assembly GCA_035550315.1. Classification (GTDB taxonomy): domain Bacteria; phylum Actinomycetota; class Actinomycetes; order JAFAQI01; family JAFAQI01; genus DASZPL01. The sequence goes on from DASZPL010000060.1 coordinate 2,404, forward strand.
CTGGGATCTCGACCGGCCTGCTGAGTTGAGCCGAGCCGAGCCAGTGCCCGACCGAGGCCGACCAGCGGCGGCGGTTGTGCTGCCATCGACGAGCCGCGACACTTCAGCGGTGAGACGCATCGCAGTCCCGGCCCTTGCCATGACAGCCGTCCTGTTCGGTACGGCGCTGACCGGTACGGCGTTCGCCGCGCCGGCGCGCACGAAGGTGGTCGGTGACTGCCAGCACGCGCAGTACAAGCCGAAGACGATCACCGTCTTCTGCGACCAGACGCTGATCCTGACCAGGATCTCCTACACGTCGTGGGGCAGGAACGTCGCGAAGGGCGCCGACCGCACGTTCCAGGACAACTGCAGGCCGAGCTGTGCCGCCGGCAAGGGGATCGTCCACCGCGACCGCTTCACCCTCGATCGGCCCAAGACCGAACGCGGCGTGCGGGTGTTCACCCGCGTGCGGATCTACCGCGCCGGCAAGCTGTTCAAGACCTACCCGCTGAGCTCTCCGACGAGCTGACGCGCGACGCCCGCGCGGTCACTGCTGCTCGGCGAACCGGCTCCAGACCGCGCGGCGATCCTTGTCGAAGTCGAGGATGACCTGCTGGTCGAGGTCCTTGGCGGGCGTCGACGCGACGTAGATCGCCAGGTTCTCCTCGAGGTTGTCCCATGCCGCCAGCGCCTCGTCGGCGTGGGCCCGCCGCGCCCGCCAGTCGAACAGCGGCTCGATGCCGATCATCACCGTGACCAGCGCCGAGCAGACGAAGCCGAGCGTCCCGAGCGGACCGAGATGGGCCAGCCCGAGCGCGATCGTCGTCGCGGCGGACAGCAGCAGCGTGAGCACCATCGACGCGGACGCGAGGTTGCGCCAGATCCAGCGCCGGTTGCGGGCGTAGTCCTTGTCCTCGAGCAGGCGCAGCCGCACCATGTCGGCCAGCTCGAACGGCTTCAGCCCGGCGACCAGCGGATGCGACGGGTCTTGTGCGCGCTCGCGCGCTTTCGCCTCCGCGACCATGCTGCGAAGCTCGCCCTCGATCGGCGCGACCTCACGCCGCGCCTTCTTCAACGACTGGGACAACGTACGGCGGCGACGCTTGCGGGTGCGTGCCTCGCCGAGGGCCGGAGCTTCGGTCATCGGTCAATCCTCCGCTACGCGGTGGCGGTCGCGGCGCTTGCTCTCGCCAGCCGGCCGGGGCGGGCGCCGGTGTCGACGTCGTCGCGGCGGGTCACGACGCCGTTGACCAGCGTCGCGACGTAGCCCTCGGCGCCTTGCAGGATGCGACTGGCGCCCGCCGGCAGGTCGTAGCGAAGCTCGGGCGCCTTGATGCGCAGCCGGTCGAAGTCGATGACGTTGATGTCGGCACGTTTGCCGACCTCCAGGGTGCCGCGGTCGGTGAAGCCGTAGAGCGCGGCGGTGTCACCGCTCATCTTGTGCACGAGCACCTCGATCGGCAGCAGCTCGCCCGCCGTACGGTCCCGGCCCCAGTGGGTGAGGTGGAACGTCGAGGACGAGCAGTCGGAGATCAGGTTCACGTGGGCGCCGGCATCCGACAGGCCGGTGACCGAGTTCGGGTCGAGCAGCATCTCGCGGCAGACCTCGAGGTTGCCGCCGGCGAAGTTCGAGCCGAGCGCCATGTAGAAGGCCTTGCCCTCATCCTCGAGCAGCAGGTCGTACATGTACGCCTGCGGCTCGACGCCCGCCGCCATCGCCTTCATCAGGACGGAGTCGTCGAACGACGGCTCGTAGTTGACCGGTTCGGCGAGCGGGAACGTCACCGGCAGCGCACTGTTGAACAGCAGCATCAACGCGGCGGCGCCGTTGGGTTGGTCTTCGAACTTGTCGGTCTCACTGAGGATCGCGTCGCGGACCTCGGGCCGGCGCATCTCGGCCACTCGCTCGGCCAGCGGCAGGTCCGCGATGGCGAGATAGGTCGGGCGGAACATGAACAGGTGGTAGGCGTCGAGGCTGGTCATCAGCGTCACCGACCGCGGCAGGATCTGCGGGCGCAGCACCGCGCCGGACGCCGACGACTCGCGCGCGGCGTCCATCACCCGGCGCCACTCCTCGGGATCGTCGAAGAGCTGGGCGACGGTGAACGTGACCGGGCGACCGCTCGCCTCGGCGACGGCGCGCAGCAGCGGCAACTCTTCCATCATCGTCGAGCGCTCACCGCCGAGGGCGTCCAGCTTCCCGATCGTGCCGGCGACGATCGCCTCGAAGACGCCGTGGCCGGCGCCCCGCATCGCCTCCGCCATCGCGACCAGCTCGGACTTCGCCGCAAACGTGCCCGGCACCGGCGTACCGGACTTCGACCGGTGACCCACCGTGCGCGAGGTCGTGAAGCCGACCGCGCCGGCGTCGAGCGCGCTCCGCACGATCGCGGCCATCTGCTCGAGGTCGTCAGCGGTCGCGTCCTCGTTGGCCCGGCCGCGCTCACCCATGACGTAGAACCGAACCGCGCCGTGCGCCACCTGGGCGGCGACGTCGAGGGCGTACCGACGGCCGTCCAGCAGGTCGAGGTACTCCTCGAAGCTCTCCCACTCGCCCCACGGCATGCCGGTCGACAAGGCGGAACCGGGGATGTCCTCGACGCCTTCCATCAGGTCGATCAGCGCGGCGTGGTCGGCGGGTCGGACGGGGGCGAACCCGACGCCGCAGTTGCCCATCACCAATGTGGTGACGCCGTTGGCGGCGGACGGCTCGATCGCCTCGTCCCACGTCACCTGGCCGTCGTAGTGGGTGTGGACGTCGACCCAGCCGGGGGTGATGAGCAGGCCGCTCGCGTCGATCCGCTCGCGCGACTCGCCGCTGACCTGACCGATCTCGACGATGCGCCCGTCCTGGATGGCGATGTCGGCGGCGTACGGCGCTGAACCCGTCCCGTCGACAACGGTGCCGCCCGCGATGACTGTGTCGAACATGCCCGCCGCCCGCCTGATGTGAAGGAGTGCGGCGATCTTCGCACCGGACGGCCTGACCCGCCACCACGGTGGCGGGACCGGACAACCTGACCCGCCACCACGGTGGCGGGTGGGTGGCGAGCGTTGCTTGCAGGTGCGTACTGTCGCCTGCGTGACTGTGACCAGCCGCGCTGCTGCGCGTCTCGCGAAGCTGCCGCCCGCCAGGACGACCAAGGTCTGCGTCGACCGCGACATCGCGATCCCGGTCACGGACGGCGTGACGTTGCTCGCCGACCGCTACCACCCGGCCGCCGAGCCGAACGGGCTGCCGCTGCTGATCACGCGTACGCCGTACGGACGGGTCGTCGAAGGCCTGTTGGCGCGGCTGTACGCCGAGCGCGGCTATCAGGTGCTCGTGGTCAGCTGCCGCGGCACGTTCGGCTCGGGCGGGCGCGACTTCCAGCCGTTCGTCAACGAACGGGCGGACGGTCACGCGGTCATCGAGTGGGCGGCAGCGCAGCCGTGGTTCGGCGGCAAGGCGGGCCTGTTCGGCGCCAGCTACGTCGGGCTGACCCAGTGGGCGGTGATCGACGGCCTGCCGGACTACGTCAAGGCGTGGGCCCCGACGGTCACCTCGTCGTGGTTCGCCGACCTGTTCTACCCGGGTGGGTCGTTCGCCCTCGAGACCTCGCTCACCTGGATCGACGGCCTGTCACACCAGGAAGCCGGTGTGTGGCGTTCGCTGCTGCGCGCGCCCGGCCAGAAGAAGCGGGTCGCGGCGGCGGCCGGGGTACTTCCGCTCGCTGATGCCGACGCCACGATCACCGGCGCGACGTTCGCGTCGTTCCAGGACTGGCTCGACCATTGCGAGCCCGGCGACCCGTGGTGGACGCCGATGAAGTTCGACACCGACATCTCGGCGGCGCCGCCGGCCAGCTTCGTCGGTGGCTGGTACGACATCTTCCTCAAGCAGCAGATCGAGGACTACGTCGCGCTGCGCGCCGCCGGCCGTGAGGCGGTGCTCGCCGTCGGCCCGTGGCACCACGGCAGCATGGGCCAGGCCGGGCTGTCGATGCGCAGCGCGCTGTGGTGGATGGACCGCTGGGTCGCGGGGGAGTCCGCCGAAGCGGCCGGCGGCGAGCCGGGACCGCGGGTGCGGCTTCAGGTGATGGGCACCGACAAGTGGGCGGAGTTCCCGGACTGGCCGCCGCCAGCGACACGGCAGCGATGGCATCTGCACACCGGCGGCGGACTGCACACCGACCCGCCGGCCGACTCCGCCCCCGATCGCTACCGCTACGACCCGGCCGACCCGACGCCGTCGCTCACCGGGGCGTCCCTGCTGGCGATGAGCGCGGGTCCGAAGGACAACAAGGCGCGCGAGTCACGCAGCGACGTGCTCTGCTACACCAGCGAGGCGATGGCCGACGACCTCACCGTCGCGGGACCGGTGACCGCCGACCTGCACGTGCGCTCCTCCCTTCAGCACACGGACTTCTTCGTACGGCTCTGCGACGTCGACCCGAAGGGCAAGTCCACCAACCTCTGCGACGGCATCCTGCGGGTCGGGCCGGACCACCCGCCTACGCCGGACGGCGGCCTCGAGCTGCACATCGAGATGTTCCCGACCGCGAACACGTTCGCGAAGGGACACCGGATCCGGGTGCAGGTCTCCAGCGGCGCGCACCCGCTCTACGCGCGCAACCTCGGCACCGGCGACCCGCTCGGCAAGGGCACGACGATGGTCGCCGCCGACCAGGAGGTCTGCCACGACCCGAAGCGGCCCTCGGCGATCGTGCTGCCGGTCCTCGCCGAGCCGGTACGCCCCTAGGGAATCACTGATCAAGGCATGTCCTACTGCGCGTCGCCCGGATCGACGGCTGGACCGCGTTGTCGTCGTCGGCGGTAGCGCTGCTACCGCGCTCCTCCTCCGCCTTGCCAGCCGCCGCCCGGATCGCCGCTCGCGACGGACGGCATTGATCAGTGATTCCCTAGCTCAGGAAGTCCGCCAGCTCGTCGAGCATCGTGTTGTCGAAGCGACGGATGCGGCAGGCATGCGGCGTGATGTCCGACAGGTGGGTGACGTTGCCGTCGCATCGGTCGTCCTCGACCGTGCCGGCGACGTAGATCACCGCGAGCCGTCGCCGCGACCCGGAAGGCCCGCTGCCGGTGAGCCGCCCGAGCCGCTCCGCCATCTCCCGCTTGCTGCCGCTCGCGCTCAGCGCGATCGCGAAGTCCGAGCCGGACTTGGAGCCGACGAGGTCGGCCCGGCCGACGGTGGCCGAGGAGAAGACCAGCGCGTGGGCGGCGCCGGGGAAGTGGATCAGGGTGCGCGCGACGACGTCCTTGGCGGCGCACCGCGACATGACCTCTGAGCGGCTCGCGACGGCGGAGAGGTAGCTGCGCGCCGTCGATCGCGCCCGGCCGCTCCAGGCCGCGGCGCGCGCCTCGACCTCGGCGGCGAAGTCGTCGACGGGCACCCCGAAGTTGCTCACCAAGCGGTCCGCGAGCTCGCGCACCTGCCGGTCGGCCTCCTCGTAGGCGGCCCGCTCGTCGTCGGTGAACGACACCTCGATGAGCGCGATGTCGAAGCCGGCGAGGGCGTCCTCCGCGACCGCGCGGTCGTGGTCGAGCCGGAAGACGACGTCGCCGAAGTAAGCGGCGAGGTACGCCGAAGCGTCGCTGTCGGTGCCGTCGTACTCCGAGCTCAGCGCCAACCGCCGCTCGAAGGAGTCGTCGAGGGCCGCCGCCAGCTCCGCAGCAGTGACGTCGTGGAGGTCGTCGGCAAGCACCAGCAGGTGGCCCGTGCCTTCGAAGACGCGCTCCTTGGCGGCGGCGTCGGCGGTGGCGACGACGACGTCGAACTCCGCTGAGCGCAGCCGGCCGATGTACATGCCGACCTGGTGTCCCGGCAGCGCCTCTCGCAGCTCGTCGTAGCGGCGTTCGGCCCGGTCGGCGCTCGACACGAGGACCATCGCCTTGCCGCCGTCGTCGAGAGCGCGGGCGATCGCCCACTGGGCGAGCCGCTGCCGGTCGACCCCGGTCACCGTCTCGACGACCCCGCGGTGGTTCGCTGACAGCCACGCGTCGAGCGCGTCGCGCTGCCAGCCGTGCAGGTCGCGGCCGGGGACGAGGGCAGCCGGGTAGTTGCCGGCGAGGTCCGGCTGAACGTCGGCCTGTGCGTACGCAGCCTCTTCGTACGCAGCCTCTTCGTACGCAGGCTCGGCGTCGGCCGCCTCGGGCAGCTCCGGCTGGACGTAGTCGCTGTCGACGTCCTCGGGCTCGACCAGCTCTGCGGGCGTGGGCTGGGTCAGCAACCGGTTCAGCTCGGCTTCGAGCTCGATGCATTCCAGCCGCGCCCGGTCGCGCTCGGCGGCGACGTCGGTCAGCTCGTCGCGAAGCTGCGCGATCGTGTCGTGCAGCGGTACGACGACCGCGTCGAGCTCGGCGCGCAGGGTGTCCACCGTCTGGCGGAGCTCCTCAGCCGCGCGTCGGTGGGTCGTGACCTCGCCGGACAGCTCGGCGCACCGCGCGTCAGCTTGTGCCTTGTGGCGGGCGGCCGCCTCGGCCGCCTCGCGCGCTTCGTGCTCGGCGAGCGCGACCCGGGTGGCGGCAGCCTGCTGCGCGCGCTGCACTTCCGCGGCGGCGGCCTGCTGGCGGCGCTGGCCGTCGGCGACGAGCGCCTCTACCCGGGAGGCGAGCTCCTGGAGCTGATCGTGCTGGTGGCGATTCTGCTGCTGCGACTCGCCGAGTGCCCGCTCGAGCCATCGCACCCGGCCGAGCAGCTCGGCGGCTTCGTTGCGCTGGCGCACGATCTCGGCGTCCGCGGCCGCCCGGTTGCGTGCTTCGGCGTCGCGCGCCGCCTCCACCTCGCGCAGGCGTCGCCGAGCCTCGTCGAGCGCCTGATGCACGATCTCG
>DASZPL010000061.1:0-12849 GCA_035550315.1 Mycobacteriales bacterium
TGGTTGCCGGTGCCGTCGTCCTCGCCGCCGGCATGCCGGCCGCCGCGACGGCTGTGAGCGGCGGCGCATCGATGCCAACCGTTCGCGCCGAGCCGGCAGGGGCGCCGTGTCACAACCGGCCGCACTGGCCGTGGTGCAACCGCCAACTTTCGCCCGCGCGCCGGGCGGCGCTGCTCGAGGCGCGGATGACCTCGGCCGAGAAGATCGGGCTGCTCAACGGGGTCAGCCCCGGCGTGCACACCGGCGCCAGCCTCGCCATCCCGCGGCTCGGCATCCCGCAGGTCACCTACTCGGACGGGCCGCTCGGCCCTCGGCAGGGCAACGCCACCGCGATGCCGGCGCCAATGGCCGTGGCCGCGTCGTTCGACCCGCACGAGGCCGCCGTCAGCGGTCGCGAGATCGCGACCGAGGCGAAGCACAAGGGCAACGACGTCGTGTTCGGGCCGACCGTGAACATCATGCGGACGCCGGAGGGCGGCCGCAGCTTCGAGGCGTACGGCGAGGACCCGTTCCTGGTTTCGAGCACCGCGGTGGCGTGGATCAAGGGCGCGCAGCGCACCGGTGTGATGGCCGACGTGAAGCACTTCGCCGGCAACAACCAGGAGGGCCAGCTCGGCGTCGCGCCGATCGCCGCCGTCGACGGCTCGCGGGTGCTGGTCGACGTACACGCCAGCAAGCGGGTGCTGCACGAGGTGTATCTCCCGCAGTTCGAAGCCGCGGTGAAGCAAGCGCACGTCGCGACGGTGATGTGCTCCTACAACCGGCTGAACGGCTCCTACGCCTGCTCGAACTCGTGGCTGCTCAAGGACACGCTCGAGAAGCAGTGGGGTTTCAAGGGTTACGTGCTGTCCGACTACGGTGCGGCGCACAGCACCGTCGGCAACCTCAAGGGCGGGCTCGACTTCGAGCCGTCCTCAATCTTCCCGGTGCCACAGCTCTCGTCGTACTACGCACCCGAGGTGCAGCTGGCCGTCGACACCGGACTGGTGAAGATGTCGGTGGTCGACGAGCACGTCCGGCGGATCCTGCGCACGATGTTCGCCTACGGACTGTTCGACCGCGCGCCATACCGCATCGATGAGGCGAAGATCGACAAGACGGCCGATGCCAGGACGTCGCGTCGGGTCGCGCAACACGGCATCGTGCTGCTCCGCAACCGCCGGCACCTGCTGCCGTTGCGTCGCGGCGCACATCGATCGGTCGCCGTCATCGGGCCGTACGCGAACACCTTCGTGACCGGCGGCGGATCCGGCGACGTGTCGCCGTACTCCACCGTCACCGCACTCGCCGGCATCAAGCGGGAGGCGGGACCGCACACCCGGGTCCGGTACGCCGACGGCAGCAACGTCACCGCCGCCGTGGCCGCCGCGAAGGCGAGCCGGGTCGCGGTTGTCGTGGTCGGCGACGTGGAGTCCGAGGGTCAGGACAAGTCCTGCCTCGGCTTGAACTGCGCGAGCGACCTGACCGACACGCTGCTGCCGATCACCTACCCGTGCAAGCAACCGCACTGCCCGCCCAACGGTCACGACGAGGCCGGCCTGATCCGGCGGGTCGCGGCGGCCAACCCGCGCACCGTCGTCGTGCTGGAAACCGGCGCGCCAGTGCTGACGCCGTGGCGGAACCAGGTCGCGGCCGTGGTCGAGGCGTGGTACCCCGGCGAGCACGGCGGCGCCGCGATCGCGCGGATGCTCTACGGCCGCGACGACCCGTCCGGCCGGCTGCCGGCGACCTTCCCGGCCGCTGCCTCGCAGCTGCCGACGGCCGGCAGCCCGGCGAAGTATCCGGGGCTCGGCGTGGAGGAGTACTACCGCGAGGGAGTCGACGTCGGCTACCGCTGGTACGACGCCCACCACTACCGGCCGGCCTATCCGTTCGGCTACGGCCTGTCCTACACGTCGTTCCGCTACTCGGACCTGCGGGTGCACCGCGGCGGCTCCGGCCGGGGGACGGTCGCGACGGTCTCGGTGCGGGTGACCAACATCGGGCACCGGCGGGGCACCGCGGTGCCGCAGCTCTATCTGTCGCTGCCGGGATCGGCCGCGGTGCCGGAGCCGCCGCGGCAGCTCGCCGGTTACCGCAGCCTGTCGCTGGCCCCCGGCGCCAGCGCGACCGTGTCGTTCCACCTCGACGGCCGGTCGTTCGCCCACTACGACACCGCGGCGAACGCCTGGCGCAGCAGCGCGGGGTGCTACGGCGTGCGGGTCGGCCCGTCGTCGGCGGCGTTGCCGCTGCACGCCACGCTGACCGAAGGCGCGGCGCACTGCGCGCACGCGGCGCTCCGGGTGCGGGTCGGCGGCCGCCGCGCCAACCGCGCCGACGTGGTGCCGTTCGCCCCGACGGTGTCCGACCCTCGCCGCTCGCGATAACCCCCCGCGGTGATCATCCCTCGCGGTGATCATGAGCGATTTCGGCTAAATCGGCTCGTTTCGTGCGTATTCGCTCATGATCAACGTGGGGGCTGTGGGGGCTGTGGGGGAGCCGACGCGGGCGGTGACCACCTCGTCGCGCGTGACCAGCACCGGTCGCGGAAACGCGCGCGCTGCGGGATCGGTGAGCTGCCACGCCGCTGCAGCGAACGCCGGGTCGACCCGCGACAAGTCGAACCAGCCGCGGCTGCGGTCGGGGACCGCGACCGGGCACAGTCCGCCGGACTGGTCGGCGAGCATGGTCCGTAACGCCCGCGAGCCGAGCAGCGTGACCACGTCGCAGTCGCCCATCGGCCGCAGCACCGGCCGCGGCTCGCGCGCGAACCGCTGCACCGCGAGCTGCCCCATCCGTTCCAGGTAGCCGACCGCCTTGGCCCACCACGCCTCCGGCCGGACGCCGGCGGCGCGCAACAGCTCGTGCGGGACCGCGATCACGCCGTCGGGCTGCCGCGGATCGAGGCCGGCGAAGCCGAACCCCAGGTGCAGTGCATCGCCCGGGACCGCCTTGCGGATCCAGTCCAGCCCGGGATGGCGCGGCGAGAGCACGGGGACGGCGTACGGCCGGGCGCGCTCGGCCAGGTCATCGCCGTGGTGGTCGGCCAACGCCCGCCGCAGCACCAGCCAGTCGGCGAGCCGCTCGCGCGCACCGGCCGACTCCGGATCCTCACCCGCGACGGCGCGGCCGCATTCCGCCCAGCCGACCAGCACATCGGTGGCGCCCGGGAGCACGACGCCGTCGTCAGCCGGCGTCAGGTCGACGTCGTGCAGGACGGCGACGGCGAGCGCACACTGACGGAGCCGCCGCACCACGGCCTCGGCAGGCATGCCAAAACGGTATCGGTCGGGCAGATCCCGCGAGGCCGCTCAAACGGGTGAAATTCAGGACCAGGTCACGAGCGCGCGCTCGCGCCAAATCTCGAGTACGGCGGAATCACCCGCCACGTCGAGGTCGCCGAGCGGGCGGCGGTTCCACAACCCGGCGTAGAGCGCCGCCGCCGGGCCGCTGACCGAGCAGTCCGCCGACCCGGCCTCCCGCACCACTTCGCGCGCCTCCGCGCCGACCCGCACGGTCCAGCCGTCGCCGGTGTCGGTCGACCGCAACGCCAGCGACACCGGCGGGTCGGCGACCAGCCGGCTGCGCTTGCGCGAGAAGAAGCCGAACAGCAGCTCGTCGATCCCGTCCACCGCCAGCGCCGGGTCGATCTCGCTTGACATGCCGGCCGCGGCCTCGACATCCAGCCGGTGCACGCAGGTCTCGTGGGCCTGCCGTCGGGCCCAGAACGCGAGTGGCGACGGCGCCGGCAGGAAGGCCCAGAAGTCGGCCGCCGGATCGGCCGCCCGCAACGCCGCCACCAGTGCGCCGTGCCCCGCGTCGAACCAATCCAGCAGCTCGTCGTCGGCCGGACCCGTGAACCACGGCTCGACCTCCTCGTCGCTGGGGCTGGCCGGTCGCCGCTCGGCGACGATCGTCGTCGCCCACCGGTGGACGCCGCCGAGGTGGCGCAGCAGGTCGGCGACCGACCAGTCGGGGCAGGTCGGCACGTGGGCGCCGACGCCGGCTTTCGCCGCGGCGCCGGCCAGCGCCGGTCCCTCGGCGGCGAGGGCGGCGATCAGAGTGTCGATCTCCATCGCCGTAAGGTACGCGGCTGCGCGGCCGAAATCGGTCAGTGGCGGAGGTCGAGCCGGTAGTAGACGTAGCCGTCGACCGGCCCGTCGTAGATCCGAAAGCCCAGCCGCTCGACGACGCGACGGGACGGCGTGTTGTCGACGTGCACCTCGGCGGTCACAACGCGGACCTCCGGTTTGGTGCGCAGCCAGTCGACCAGCGCGGTCACCGCGGCGGTGCCGAGGCCGTGCCCGCGGCTGCCGGCCGCCAGGCCGTAGCCGATCTCGACCGTGCCGGCCGCGTCGACCGGGCGCTTCGTGCCGCACTCGCCCGCGACCCGGCCGTCGTCGTCGATCACCAAAAAGACCGAGCCGCCGGTCGTGGCGAAGCCGAGCCCGGCGCCGGTGTCCGCGGTCGGCCAGCCCGGCGCGAGGGTGCGGCCGCCGTACTGGCCGGCGACGAGCGCGTCGACCTCGTCGGCGTCCACCGGTTCGAGTCTCAGGACGGCTCCCGCATCGCGTCGGCGAGCACCTCGGCGGTCAGCTCGACCTGCCACGGCCGCGCGCCCTTCTCGGCGAGGTACGCCGCGATGCCCTGGCGGTCGACGGCGGCCGGCGCCCAGGCCAGCCGGCGGACCAGCTCGGGGGTGAGCAGGTTCTCGACCGGCAAGCCGTGCTCGTCGGCGATGGCCTGCAGGCCCGCCCGCGCCCGGGCCAGCCGTGCCGCAGCTTCCGGATCGCGGTCGGGCCAACGGTTGGCCGGCGGCGGGCCGTCGCCGGGCAGCGACTGCCGGGGAAGCTCGGAGTCGGGGAGCTGGTAGGCCGCCTCGATGGTGGGCCACAGCCGGTCGACCAGCCGCCGGGTCGAGCGGCCGCCCCAGCCGGGCAGCCGGCCGAGCGCCGCGGCGTCGGTCGGCAGGGTGGTCGCCGCCGCGATGATCGCCGCGTCCGGCAGCACCCGGCCGCTGGCCGCGTCGCGGTCGCGGGCGATCGCGTCGCGCGCGAGCCACAGCGCCCGCACCACTGCCAGCTGCCGGCGGGTGCGCACCCGATGCATGCCGCTGGTACGCCGCCACGGGTCGGGGCGTGGCGGCGGTGGTGTCGCCGTACGCACGGCTTCGAACTCCTGCTCGGCCCACGCCAGCTTGCCCTGCCGGGTGAGCTCGCCGTGCAGCGCCTGGCGCAGGTCGACCAGCAGCTCGACGTCGAGCGCCGCGTAGCGCAGCCAGGGTTCCGGCAACGGCCGGCGCGACCAGTCCACGGCGGAGTGTTCCTTCGCCAGCTGCCGGCTGAGCAACACCTCGACCATGGTTGCCAGCCCGACCCGTTGGAAACCGGCGAGCCGGGCGGCCAGCTCCGTGTCGAACAGCCGTTGCGGCTCCAGGCCCACCTCGCGCAGCGACGGCAGGTCCTGGGAGGCGGCGTGCAGCACCCACTCCGCGTCCGCCAGCGCGGCCGACAGCTCACCCAGCTCGGGACACGCGACCGGGTCGATAAGCACGGTGCCGGCGCCCTCGCGGCGCAGCTGCACCAGGTAGGCCCGCTGGCCGTAGCGGTGCCCGGAGGCACGCTCGGCGTCGACCGCGACGGCTCCCGAGCCGTTCGCCAGGGCCTCGATCGCCGTGGCGAGGGCGGCTGCGGTCTCGACCACCGGAGGGACCCCGTCGCGGGGCTCGAGCAGCGGGACCAGTGGAGCCAGCGGCAGCGCCGCCTCGTCCAGCTCCTCGCTCACATTGCAGAGGCTAAGTCAGCTGATCATGCCCGCCCGCATTGCGACGGCCACCATCTCGGCGCGGTCGCCGGTGCCGAGCTTGCGACCGATGCGGGCGAGGTGGCTCTTCGCGGTCAGCGCGGACAGGCCGAGGCTCTCGCCGATCTCCTTGTTGGAGCGGCCGTCGGAGACCAGCCGGAGCACTTCCAGCTCGCGCGGCGAGAGCAGGACCGCCGGGCGGCGTACCGATTGGCGCGGCAGGAACGCCAGCGTGGGATCGGTGAACCGGTCGCCGCCGAGCACCCGCCGGACGCCTTCGTCGACCGCGGTCGGAGTCGCGGACTTGAGCAAGTAGCCGCCGGCGCCCGCCGTGAACGCGGCGCGCACGGTGTGCGGCTCCGTGTGGGCCGAGACGACCAGCAGCCGCCGCCAGCCGGCGTCGCGCAGCCACGCGGTCAGCTCCAACCCGGAGCCGTCCGGCAGGTCGACGTCGACCACGGCGAGGTCGCGCCGCGCCGCGTTGGCCAGGGCTCGGGCCTGCTGCACGGTCGCAGCTTCGGCGACATCCTGGCCGCCGAGGGCGCGCAACCGTGCCGCGATCGCGGCCCGGACGTCGAGCTGGTGGTCGACCACCAGGGCGCTGAACGCTCGGTGCTGCTCGGCGGATCCGGCCGTGGGCAGGGCGGAGACGACGGTCACACAGAATTGGTCGGCCGAATCGGCGGCCGACTGAAGCGATCAGCTAGCGGCGGCGGCGCGCCGGGATCGGGATCACGCCGGGAGGCGTCGGTGGCAGCCCGGCACACAGGCACAGCAGCTCGCCGAACGCGACCAGGTGCGGGCCGAGGTCGCCGACCGGCGACCACGAGGCGCGGATCTCGACGTCGCAGGCGACCGGCTGGTCGGTCAGCAGCCCGAACCGCTGCGAGGTGGTGCGGGTCACGGTGCCGCCCTCGGCGGCGTAGCCGGCCCCGGCCGCTTCGAGCGCCTCGATCAGCCAGCTCCAGCCGACCTCGGCGAGCAACGGGTCGCTGGCAACCTCGGGGTCGACCCCGGCCTGCACGTATGCGACGCAGCGGGTGTCACCGGCCCAGACGTCCTGTCCGTCCGGATCGTGGAGCACGACCAGCCGGCCGTCGGCCAGCTCTTCGCCGGCCGTGACGGCGGTTGCCTGCAGTGCCACGGCGTACGGCGCGAGCCGTTGCGGTGGCGGCAACTCCTGGACCGCGACCTCCGGCCGCAGACTGACGGACGTCAGGCCGGCGAGCGCCGACCGGAACGCTGCTGGTAGGTCGGCCGGTGCGGAGAGCTCCAGCGACACTCGCTCACTGTATGGCGCGGCCACGCCGGGGGAGTGCCGACACGCACTCGACGCTCTTCGCAATATTGACAACGGTTTCCATTAGCAGTAACACTGGGCCGGTGAGGAGGCTGGCTGGTCGTCGCCGGCTGCTGCCCGTCGTCGCGTTAGTGGCGATCGCGGGCTGCGGCTCCACCGGCCTGCCCGGCTCGACCACCGCCGGGCACCCGGTCCGGGTGGTGGCGGCCGAGAACGTGTGGGGCGACATCGCCAGCCAGATCGGCGGCCGCTACGTCGACGTGACCTCGCTGATCTCGACACCGACCGAGGATCCGCACCTGTTCGAGAGCGACCCGGAGGATGCTGCCGAGGTCGGTGCCGCGCAGCTCGTGATCGAGAACGGCCTCGGCTACGACGACTTCGTCGACCGGCTGCTCTCGGCCGGGTCCAGCGCCGGCGGCCGGCTGCTGTCGATCCAGCACGTCCTCGGCGTCACCAACGGCAGTGCGAACCCGCACTTGTGGTACTGGACCGCCCGGCTCCCGGAGGTGGCCGACGCGATTGCGCGGCAGCTCACCGCGATCGCTCCCGCGCACGCCGCGACCTTCCGGGCGAACGCCCGCCGGTTCGACCGCAGCCTGAAACCGCTGCTGGCGACGATCGCGCAGATCCGTGCGAAGTACGCCGGCACACCGATCGCTTACACCGAGCGGGTGCCGGGCTACCTGGTCGCCGCAGCCGGGCTCCGGCTGGCGACGCCGGCGTCGTTCTCGCAGGCGATCGAGGACGGCAACGACCCGAGCCCGCAGGACGCCGCGGCCTTCGATGCCGACATCACCGATCACCGGGTGAAGGTGCTGCTCTACAACTCGCAGGTCGTCGACTCGCAGACCACGCACATCAAGCAGTTGGCGGCGGCCGCTCACATCCCGGTCGTCGGGGTCTCCGAGACGATCCCGTCCGGCGCCCGCGACTTCCAGGCCTGGCAGCTGTCGCAAGCACGCGCACTGCTGACGGCGCTGGGCGGGTGATGCGATGAGCACGGCGAGCCCGAGCCGGCTGGACGGTCCGGCGATGTCGATGCGCGGTGCCACGCTGCGGTTCAACGACCGGGTGCTGTGGGAGGGATTGGACCTCGACCTCGCGCCGGGGGAGTTCCTTGCGGTGCTCGGCCCGAACGGCGCCGGCAAGACCAGCCTGCTGCGCACCCTGCTGGGTCTGCAGCCGTTGACTGCCGGCAGCGTCACCGTGGCCGGCCGGCCGCCCCGGCGGGGCAGCAACGCGGTCGGCTACGTGCCGCAGCAGCGTGGCTTCGACCGGGACCTGCCGTTGCGCGGCCGCGACCTCGTGCGGCTCGGGCTCGACGGCCACCGCTGGGGCTGGCGGCGACCGACCCGTGACCGGGAGGCGCGGGTCGACGCCGCGATCGCGGCCGTGGGTGCGACCGGGTTCGCCGACGGCCCGATCGGCCGGCTCTCCGGCGGCGAGCAGCAGCGGTTGCGAATCGCGCAGGCGCTGCTCGGCTCTCCGGCGGTGCTGCTCTGCGACGAGCCGCTGCTGTCGCTGGACCTGCACCAGCAGCAGGCGGTCACCGCCCACATCGACGAGCGCCGGCGGTCCACCGGCACCGCCGTCGTCTTTGTCACGCACGAGATCAACCCGGTGCTCCCGGTCGTGGACCGGGTGCTCTACCTCGCGTCCGGGCGCTGGGCGGTCGGCACGCCGGACGAGGTGCTGACCAGCGAACGGCTGTCGGACCTGTACGCCGCACCCGTCGACGTACTTCGCGTCGGAGACCGGATCGTCGTTGTCGGCGCACCGGACGCCAGCCACCATGACGAGGCGGCACACCTGTGAGGGCGGCTCGATGAACCTCTGGTTCTACCTGCAGCAGCCGTTCGCGCAGCACGCCCTGCTCGCCGGCGGGTTGATCGCGATCGCCAGCGGGTTGCTGTCGCCGTTCGTCGTGATGCGGGGCGCTGCGTTCGCCGTGCACGGCACCGCCGAGCTCGCGTTCACCGGCGCCGCCGCCGGCCTGCTCGTCGACGGCAACGCGGTGGCCGGCGCGCTGCTGGGCTCGGTCGTCGTCGCGACGGCGTTCGGCCTGCTGGGTGGCCGGTCGCGCGAGCGGGACTCCGCGATCGGCGTGATCCTGGCGGTCGGCCTCGGCCTCGGCATCCTGCTGCTCAGCCACTACCACGGCTTCGCGACCGAAGCCACCAACATCTTGTTCGGCTACATCTACGGGGTCAGCAACCAGCAGCTCGTGGTGCTGCTCGCGATCGCCGGCCTGGTGATGGTCGCGACCGCCGTGATGTACCGCCCGCTGCTGTTCGCCAGCGTCGACCCCGACCTCGCCGAGGCGCGCGGCGTGCCGACGCGCCTGGTCGGCCTGCTGTTCCTCTACGTTCTCGCGGTGACGGTGACGGCGGCCGCGCAGGTCGTCGGGACCCTGCTGGTGCTCAGCCTGACCATCACGCCGGGCGCGGCGGCGCAGCGGCTGTCGTCCCGGCCACTGGTCGTGACTGCCATGTCGGTGGCGTTCGCGGTGCTGGCCGCGGACGGTGGCCTGGTCGCGAACCTGGCGAAGCCGTCAGTCAAGGCGAGCGTGTTCGTGACGTTCATCAGCTTCGGGCTGTACGTCGTCGCCCGACTGCTCGCCGACGTGGTCGCGCCCCGTTGGTCCAGCCGGGGACGGGCGGTGCCGGTTACTACGGTGGGGGCGTGACGGTGGCCGGCAGGTCGAGAGCGACTCGGCAGGGCGCGGCGGTCGACGAGGCGCTCGCGAGGGCCGATGGCTTTCTGACCGCCCAGGCGTTGCATGACCAGCTGCGGCACGCCGGCGAGTCGGTCGGGTTGACGACCGTCTACCGCCACCTGCGACGGCTCGCCGACGACGGCCGGGTCGACGTCGTGATCCGCGCCGACGGCGAGGCCAGCTACCGGCTGTGCGGCCCGGGCCAGTCCGCCGACTCGGCGCACCATCACCACCTGGTCTGCCAGGAGTGCGGACGCAGCGTCGAGGTGGAGAGCCCCGAGGTCGAGGCCTGGGCGGCCCGGGTGGGCGCAGACGCCGGCTTCCGCGACATCACGCACACCGTCGAGGTGTTCGGCATCTGCGGCCGGCACCGGCCGCCCGGCCGTGGCGCCGGGCGCCGCGGCTCGCCGACGGCGCGCTAGGCCGCGCATTGGGGGTCGTGCTCGCGCTGCTGTCCAGCGCCATCTGGGGGACGTCGGACTTCCTCGGCGGCACCGCGACGCGCCGGATGCATCCGATCGCCGTCGTGATCGTCAGCACCGTCTTCGGCGGCGCTGCCGCGCTGGTCGCGGCCGCCGCGACCGGTGCGATCACCGCCGGACCCGGCTACCTCGGCTGGGCGGCGCTCGCGTCGGTCTCCGGTACCACCGGCGTCGTCGCGTTCTACCAGGCGCTCGCGACCGGGACGATGGGCGTCATCGCGCCGACGGCCGCCCTTGGGGTCGTCGTACCGGTGATCGTCGGGCTGGGTCAGGGCGATCGGCCCGGCCTCGCGCAGGACGCCGGCATCGTGGTCGCGATTGCCGGCGTCGTGCTCGCGAGCGGCCCCGAGATCCGGGCGGCGCAGGGCCCGCGCGCCGCTGCGGTCCGGCCGTTGCTGCTCGCGCTGCTGGCAGCCGTCGGCTTCGGGGTGGCGTTCGTCGCGATCGCGCACGGCGCGGAGACCAGCACGCTGATGACGCTGTTCTCGATGCGGGCGATCTCGCTGGTCCTGCTGCTCGTGGTCGCGGCCGCCCTCGGCAGCCGCCGCGTCGTCATCGAACCCGGGCTGGTGCCACTGGTCGGCGTGGTCGGCCTGCTCGACGTCTCCGCCAACGCGACGTTCGCCTACGCCACCCGCCACGGCTTGCTGTCGCTGGTGTCCGTGCTCTCGTCGCTCTACCCGGCGGTCACCGTGCTGCTGGCCCGGTTCGTGCACGTCGAGCGGTTGCGGCCGGTGCAGCTGGCCGGCGTGGCCGGCGCGCTGGCGGGCGTCGCGCTGATCGCGTCAGGCGGTGCGGGCTAGCCGCTCGCCCGCGGCCGGAGCGGCGTCGACCGCCAGCCAGCCGCCGACGAAGACGTGGTCGCAGCTGAGGCAGATCCACTCCGGGCAGTCGAGATGGCCGTCAGGGCACGGCGGCTGCTCGACCGGCTGCTCGCCTTGGCACCTGGGGCAAAACCGAGTTGGGCCGAAGCGCGTCGTCATGGGTTGACGGTGACACGCCAATCCGACAGTTTCACGCTGCCACGCCGAGGAATCCGACACCGTGACACGATCGTCGCGTGCCCGACCTGCACGACAGCCCGTTCCTGCGCGCCTGCCGCGGCGCCGCGGTGCCGCACACACCGGTCTGGTTCATGCGCCAGGCGGGCCGGTCGCTGCCGGAGTACCGCGCGGCCCGCGGCGACACCGCCATGCTCGACGCCTGCCTGCGCGCCGACCTGGTCACCGAGCTGACGCTGCAGCCGGTGCGCCGCTACGGCGTCGACGCGGCGATCCTGTTCAGCGACATCGTGCTGCCGTTGAAGGCGGCGGGCGTTGCGGTCGAGATCGTGCCGGACGTCGGTCCGGTCGTGGCCGCGCCGGTGCGCAGCGCCGCCGACGTCGCAGCGCTGCCCCGGCTCGACGCCGACGACGTGGCGCCGGTCGCGGAGGCGGTGCGGTCGTTGGTGAGCGAGCTTGGCGGCACTCCGTTGATCGGCTTCGCCGGCGCGCCGTTCACGTTGGCGTCGTACGTCATCGAAGGTGGCCCGAGCCGCGACCACGCCCGGACCAAGGCGCTGATGTACGGCGACGAAGCGCTCTGGCACGACCTTGCGGGCCGGCTGGCCGAGATCGCCGCGGCCTTCCTCGCCGTCCAGATCGACGCCGGCGCCAGCGCGGTGCAGCTGTTCGACTCGTGGGCGGGTGCGCTGCCGGCCGCCGACTACGAGCGGTTCGTGCTGCCGCACAGCCGCCGGGTGCTGGCGGCCGCCAACGACGTGCCGCGGATCCACTTCGGCGTCAACACCGGCGAGCTGCTCGGACTGATGGCCGAGGCGGGGGCGAGCGTCGTCGGCGTCGACTGGCGGGTGCCGCTCGACGAGGCCGCCAAGCGGGTCGGCGCCGGGGTCGCCCTGCAGGGGAACCTCGACCCGGCCGTCGTCTTCGCGCCGTGGCCCGCCGTCGCCGACCGCACGCGAGCCGTCCTCCGGGCGGGCGCCGCCGCGGTCGGCCACATCTTCAACCTCGGCCACGGCGTGCTGCCGGGCAGCGATCCCGGTGTGCTCGCCCGGGTTGTCGAACTGGTGCACGAGGAGAGCGCGGGCCGGGCATGAGCCGGGTGGTCGTGGTCGGCGGCGGCATCGCCGGGCTGGCCGCGGCGCACACGCTCGCGGCGAGCGGTCGCCCGGTCACCCTGCTCGAGGCGACGGCCGCCGTCGGCGGCAAGATCCGGGTCTCCGAGATTGCCGGGCTGGACGTCGACGAGGGCGCCGAGTCGTTCGTCCGGCGCCGGCCGGAAGGCCTGGAGCGAGCCGCGGCCGTCGGGCTCACCGGCGAGCTGGTCACCCCCGCCACGACCGCAGCATCGGTCTGGGCCCGCGGGGGGCTGCGACCGATCCCGCCCGGGACCGTGATGGGAGTGCCGAGCGACCCGCGCGCGGCCGCCGGGGTGCTGTCGTCGCGCGAGGTGCTGCGGGCGCTCGCCGACGCCGCCTTGCCGCGTTCCGTTCCCGCCGAAGGCGACGTCGCGGTCGGACCGTGGATTGCCCGCCGTCTTGGTCGCGCCGTCGTCGACCGGCTGGTGGA
>DASZPL010000062.1:0-17948 GCA_035550315.1 Mycobacteriales bacterium
GACGCGATGACCGACCGACTCGTGGCCAGCGTTGATCGCTGGTGGCCATGACAGATACCGGGCGGGTCGCGCTGGTCACCGGCGCGGCGCGCGGCATCGGCGCGGCGACGGTGCACGCTCTCGCCGCCGAAGGCTGGTCGGTGCTGGCTGTCGACGTCGCGGCCGACATTCCGGCGTTGCCGTATGCGCTGGCGACCGAAGCCGAGCTCGCCGCGACCGTCGCTGCCGCGGATGCCGGCGATCGGGTTGCGGCGTACGTCGCCGACGTGCGCGATCCCGATGCGCTTCGCGCCGCCGTCGCCGCGGCCGAGCAGCGATGGGGTGGCCTGGACGCGGCGATCAGCTGTGCCGGCGCCATCGCCGGCGGCGTCGACCAGTGGGAACTGCCGGTCGAGGCCGAGCAGGCCGTCCTCGATGTCAACCTGGCCGGCACCCTCAACCTCGCCCGCGCAGCGGTGCCGGCCGTGCTGCGCCGCGCGGAGCCACGCAGTGGCCGATTCATCGCGGTCGCGTCGGCTGCGGCCACGCGCGGGTTGCCGCAGCTCGCGGCGTATTGCGCGGCAAAGGCCGGGGTGACCGGCCTGGTGCGCGCGCTGGCACGCGAGCTCGGCCCGACCGGCATCACGGCGAATGCGGTGAGCCCGGGGTCGACCGACACCGCGATGTTGGTCGAGACCGCCCGGCTCTATGGCCTGACCGGCCACGAGGACTTCATCCGCGAGCAGCCGTCGGGTCGGATCATCGCGCCGGCCGAGGTCGCGGCGGTGATCGCGTTCCTGGCCGGTCCGGGCAGCAGCGCGATGACCGGCGCGGTCGTGGCGGTCGACGGCGGGATGGCGGTATGACCGGGACCGGCCCGGCGCCGCTGCCGGTCGGCGCCGTCATCGAACTCGATCGCGGCACCGTGGAGCTGGCCGGCGACCGGCTCGCCGGCGGCATCCCGCGCCGGGTGATCCGGCTCTCCGACCGCGGCCGCACTGCCTGGGCAGAACTGCGCGGCGGCCGGGTCGGTTCCACGGCGTCCGGCGTGCTCGCCCGCCGGTTGGTCGATGCCGGCATGGCGCACCCGCTGCCGGCGCCGGTCGCGAGTGCGGGCGAGGTCACGGTGGTGGTGCCGGTGCGCGACCGCGCGCGCTTGCTGGAGCGCTGCCTGGCCGCGGTCGCCGGCCGGCATCGCGTGGTCGTCGTTGACGATGGCTCGCTTGACCCGAGCGCGATCGCCGACGTCGCCGACCGCCACGACGCGACTCTGGCGCGGCGGGATCGCGCGGGCGGCCCGGCCGCCGCCCGCAACGCCGGTCTGGCCTACGTCGACGGCGATTTGGTGGCCTTCCTGGACAGCGACTGCATGCCCGCGCCCGACTGGGTGGATCGGCTCGCCGGTCACTTCGCCGACCCGTTGGTCGCCGCGGTGGCACCGCGCGTGGTCACCGACCGGAGCGAGTCGGCGCGCTATCTCGACCGTTGCGGGCTGCTGGACCTTGGTCGTCGTCGCGCCGGCGTCCGGCCGCTGGGCCGCCCGACGTACGTGCCGACCGCTGCGTTGCTGGTTCGGCGTACCGCCCTGCAGTCGCTGGGGGAGCAGCCGTTCGACGCCGCGTTGCGCTACGGCGAGGACGTCGACCTGGTCTGGCGGCTGACGGCGGCGGGTTGGCGGGTGCGCTACGACCCGTCGGTCGAGGTCCGGCACGCCGAGCCGGGCACGTGGCCGGGGCGGCTGGCGCGCCGCTATCGCTACGGCAGCTCGGCCGCGTCACTCGCGCGGCGCCACCCCGGACGGTTGACGCATCTGCCGCTGGCACCGCTGCCGGCGCTCGCGGTGGCCGCCGTGATGGCACGACGCCCGGTGGTGGCCGCGGCGGCGGTGGCGGCGACCGGCGGCTCGATGCGCCGCACGTTGCAACGCGCGAACGCGACCGAGCTGTCGGCGTGCTCGGCGACGGCGGCAAGCCTGGCCGGCCAGTGGGCGGCGGCCGGCCGCTACGTGACGCAGTTCGGGTTGCCGATGCTCGCCGCGTGGGTGTGGCGGGGCGGGCCGGACGGCCGACGGGCGCGGGCGGCGGTCGCCGCAGCGCTCGTCGTCGCGGACCCGATCGCGGAGTGGGTGCGGTCCCGTCCCGACGTGAACCCGGCCCGGTACGTCGCCGGCCGGGTCGCCGACGACGTGGCTTACGGCGCCGGCGGTTACGCCGGTTGTCTGCAAACCGGCACGGTGGCGCCGCTGCTGCCGGTGTGGTGGCGGAACGGATCGGAGCGGACTGGTCGATGAGCAACCCGTGGTTCGAGACGGTGGCGGAAGCGCAACGGCGGGCGAAACGCCGCTTGCCGCGGCCGGTGTACGACGCGTTGATCGCCGGTTCGGAGCGCGGCGTCACGCTGTTCGCCAACGAGGCGGCGTTTGCCGCGATCGGCTTCGCGCCGCACGTCGCCGGGCTGCAGTCCGACCGCGACCTCACCACCACCGTGATGGGCCGCGACCTGTCGTTCCCGGTGATGATCTCGCCGACCGGCGTGCAGGCTGTGCACCCGGATGGCGAGGTCGCGGTCGCCCGCGCCGCCGCCGCGCGCGGGACCGCGATGGGGCTGAGCTCCTTTGCCAGCAAGCCGATCGAGGACGTCGTCGCGGCGAACCCGTCCACCTTCTTTCAGCTCTACTGGTCCGGCAGCCGCGACCAGATCCTGGCGCGTGTGGAGCGGGCGCGGGCCGCCGGCGCGGCCGGGCTGATCGTCACGCTCGACTGGTCGTTCTCCAACGGCCGCGACTGGGGCAGCCCGGTCATCCCCGAGCGCATCGATCTGCGCACCGCGCTGCGGTTCGCGCCGCAGGCGCTGCGGCACCCGCGCTGGCTGCTCGGCTTCGTCAAGTCCCGGCGGCTGCCCGACCTGACGGTGCCGAACATGGCGGGCAAAGTGGGTGAGCCCGGTCCGACGTTCTTCGGTGCGTACGGCGAGTGGATGCAGACGCCGCTACCAACCTTCGACGACGTCGCCTGGCTCCGCGAGCAATGGGGTGGCCCATTCATGCTGAAAGGCGTCACCCGGGTGGACGACGCGATGCGGGCGGTCGACGCCGGCGTCACCGCGATCTCGGTGTCGAACCACGGCGGCAACAACCTCGACGGCACGCCCGCGAGCATCCGCACGCTCGCCGCCGTCGTCGAGGCGGCCAACGGCCAGGCCGAGGTCGTCCTCGACGGCGGCGTGCGCCGCGGCGGCGACGCGGTGAAGGCGGTGGCGTTGGGTGCCCGCGCGGTCATGATCGGCCGGGCCTACTTGTGGGGCCTGGCCGCCAACGGTCAGGCCGGCGTCGAGAACGTGCTCGACATCATGCGCGGCGGCGTGGACTCCGCCGTACTCGGACTCGGCCATGCGTCGGTGCGCGACCTCAGCCCGGCCGACCTCGTGCTTCCGGCCGACTTCAACCTCCGGCTGGGCGCCGGGCGGCGTCGCTAGTAGCGGATCAGGCCCCGCAGGTTCTTGCCGTCACGCATGTCCTGGTAGCCCTGGTTGACCTCGTCGAGCTTGTACTCGGTCGTGACCAGCTCGTCGAGCTTGAGCTTGCCCTCCTTGTATAGGCGCAGGATCCGCGGGATGTCGCGCCGCGGGTTGGCGCCGCCGAAGATGCCGCCGACCAGTTCCTTCTGCATCAAGGTGAGCTCGAACAAGCTCATCGTCACCTCGGTCGCGTCGATCGGTGCCACCGCGGTCACGACGCAGCGCCCGCCCTTGGAGACCATCGCCATGACCGAGGCGATCATCGAGCCTTCGGCGACGCTCGTGGTGATGATCGCCTTCTCGGCCATCGCGCCCCAGGTGATCTCACCGACCAGCGCGAACGCCTCTTCCAGGCTCGCGGCGGTGTGCGTGGCGCCGAACAGCGGCGCCTGGTCGCGCTTGAACTGCACCGGGTCGACCGCGACGATGTGCCGGGCGCCGGCCATCGCGGCGCCTTGGATCGCGTTGATGCCGATGCCGCCGACGCCGACGACCACGACGGTCTCGCCGGCTTGCACGTCGGCGCGGTAGACCGACGAACCCCAGCCCGTCGTGACGCCGCAGCCCACCAGGGCGGCCTTGTCGACCGGGATGTCGTCGTCGAGCTTCACACAGGAGGCCTCGTTGACGACGGTGTGCGTCGAGAACGTGCCGAGGCAGCACATGGTGCCGATGTCGCTGCCGTCGGAGGCGAGGTGGTGGCGCGCGGTCAGGTCGGCCACCTGGCGGCCGACGATCAGGTACTGCCCGAGGTCGCAGAGGTTCTGCTTGCCGCTCGAGCACGATGGGCACCGGCCGCACGACGGCACGAACGAGAAGACCACGCTGTCGCCCGGCTTGACGGTCGTGACGTTGCTGCCGACCTCGAGCACGGTGCCGGCGCCTTCATGCCCGCCGATGATCGGGTACTGCGGAAAGCCGAGCAGCTCCGCCATGTCGGCCGGCATCTTCATGTCGCCGGTGACGAGATGCTCGTCGGAGTGGCAGAGGCCGCTGGCGGTCAGCTCGACCAGGACCTCGCTCGGCCCGGGTGGATCGAGCGTGATGTCCTCGATCTTCCACGGCGTGTTCGTTTCCCAGAGCACTGCTGCACGGGCGTCCATGACGAGCCCCTCTCTTGCTGGCCGGTGTTAGCGACTCTAACGATGCGCCGACGCCCGCGCCATTCGCCCACCCCCGACCGGTCAGCGCGAGCTAGCGCTCTGGCGCGGTGTGGCGCTGACACGTGGCCTAGCGGGTGGCGGACTCCGCGACGTAAGCGCGGGCCCAGCGGTAGTCGAGCTTGCCGTTCGGGGCGCGCTGGATCGCGGGCGCCCGGAAGATCGCACGGGGCAGCTTGTAGCCGGCGAGATGCTCACCGATGGCGTCGAGGACCGTCGCGTCGTCGAGGGTCGCGCCCCGCCGCAGCGCGATGACCGCGACGACCTCGTGGCCCCAGCGGTGATGCGGGCGGCCGAGCACCGCGGCGTCGGCGATGCCGTCGACCCGGCGCAGCCCGTTCTCGACCTCCTCGGCGAACACCTTCTCGCCGCCGGTGTTGATGACGAGCGAGTCGCGGCCGAGCAGCTCGAACCGGCCGTCGGCGCACAGCCGCACCCGGTCGCCGGAGATCACCAGCGACCGCCCCTGATAGGTGGTGAAGGTCTCCTTGGTCTTCACCTCGTCGTCGAGGTAGCCCCGGGCGTGCCGCAGCGCCGTGCACAACCAGCCGACCTCGTCCTCGCCGGGGGTTAGCTCACGCGTCAGGTCCTCGCTGAGCACGACCGAGCCTGGCGAAAGCGCGAAGTTCGGTTCCGTCGTGCGGGCCCCGAGATGGCCGGTCTCCGACGAACCCAGGCCATCGACGATGCGCAGCGCGGGCAACCGATCGAGCAGCCGCGCCTTGGTGCGCTCGCTCAGCGGAGCCGCCGTGTTGTGCACGAACTTCACCGCGAGCTGGTGCGGCGCGCGGTCGAGCGCGTCGAGGAACGGCACGGCCATCGCGTCGCCAACCAGCGACAGCAAGCCGACACGCTCGCGCTCGCAGAGCGCGGCGAGCGCCGCCCCGTCAAAGTGGATCGGGTCGTCCTGGATGACCACGGTGCCGCCGGTGATCAGCGCGCCCATCGCGACCCAGAGGCCGGCCCCGTGGATGAACGGCGGCGCCGGCAGCGTCCGGAGACCGGGCCGGCCGGCCGCGAAGTCGATCGCCTCCTCGTAAGACTCCCACTCGCTGCCGTCGCGCCGGGTGTGACCGAGTGGACCGGCGAGCAGGTCGCCGATGCGCCACAGCACCCCCTTCGGCAGGCCAGTGGTGCCACCGGTAAAGACGACGTGCAGGTCGTCGGCGCTCGGCGCGGTCGAGGGCATCGCGGCGGATGCCGTGGCCAGGGCCGCTTCGAAGTCGAGCGCGCCCGGCAGCAATGGTTCGCCGCTGTCGTCGGCGACTTGAATCACCAGTAGGTCCTCGGGCAGCTGTGGCAGTACGGCGGCGAGCGTCGGTGCCAGCCGGGCGTGGACGACGATGACGCGTGGCCGCGCGCCGGCCAGCAGCGTCTGCAGCTCGTCGGCGACGTAGCGGTAGTTGACGTTGAACGGCGCGACCCTCGCCAGATGAGTGCCGAGCAGCGCTTCCAAGAACTCGGGGCAGTTGTACATGTACAGCGCCACGTGGTCGTGCGGCGACTCCCACGGCTGCACCGTCGCCGGGTCACCGTGCACGCCCATGCCGTGGGCGATCAGCAGGTTCGCGAAGCGGCGCGCCCGCTCCGCGACCTCAGCCCAGGTCTTGCGCTGCTCCCGCCAGACGATGCCTTCCCGGTCGGGGACCCGTTGTGCGATGCCCTGATGGAGCGTCGCGAGGTTCAGATCCACCCGCCGAGTTGTACCAGAGGCCAACGGGTCGGTGTCGCCGCCGCAGTCGTACGATGCCGCGACATGACGGTCAGCAGCGAGACGCAGCCGGCGATGGCGTGGCCCGAGGTCGAGGCCACGCTCACCGCCCCCGGGCAGATGTTCGAGATGGACGACGTCGATGTGCGGGGCGTCCGGCTGCGGGTCTGGAAGCACGCGCCGCCGAGCTTGCGTCAGCTGCTCGAGCTGTCGCGGCTGCACGGCGACAAGCCGTTCCTCGTTTACGAGGACGAGCAGACGACCTTCGAGGAGCACTTCCGGCTGGCGGCGACGCTGGCCCACCGGCTGATCGACCGGTACGGCGTCCGCAAGGGCGACCGCGTCGCGATCGTCATGCGCAACTTCCCGGAGTGGTCGGTGGCGTTCTGGGCGGCGGCCGCCGCCGGGGCGGTCGTCGTACCGCTGAACGCCTGGTGGACCGCGCCGGAGCTGGTCTACGGACTTAACGACTCCGGCTCGAAGGTTGCGATCGTCGACGGCGAGCGGCTCGACCGGCTGGCGGCCGACCTCCCGGCTCTTGACCTGGCCGTCGTGGTCGTGCGCCCGGAGGGCGATGTGCCCGCCGGCGTCGACCGGTTTGACGAGGTGCTCGGCGACGTGGCGGCCGATGTCGCGCTGCCGGCGGTGACGCTCGAACCCGAGGACGACGCGACCATCTTCTACACGTCCGGCACCACCGGCGAGCCGAAAGGCGCGCTCGGCACCCACCGCAACATCTGCGGCAACCTGATCTCGCTCGCCTACACCCGGTTCGCCGCCGGGCTGCGGTCGGGGACGCCGGCGGAGATGCCCGCGGCCGACGCGCCGCAGCAGGCGTCGCTGCTGTCAGTGCCGTTCTTCCACGCCACCGGGTGCCACTCGGTGCTCGTCGCGAATGTCGCCACCGGCGGCAAGCTCGTGCTGATGCACAAGTGGAACCCGGAGCGGGCGCTCGAGCTGATCGAACGCGAGCGGGTGTCGATGTTCGGCGGGGTACCGACGATGGTGTGGGAGGTGCTGCAGTCGCCGGACTTCGGCAAGCGCGACATCTCCAGCGTCATGTCGGTCGGGTACGGCGGCGCGCCGGCACCGCCGGAGCTGGTGCGGCGGATCGAGGAGCTGCTGCCAGGGCGCGTGCCGAGCAACGGCTACGGGCTGACCGAGACGTCGTCGGTCACGACGATGAACGCGGGCGTCGACTACCTGCAGCGACCGGACAGCGTCGGCCGGCCGGTGCCGGTGGTCGACGTCAAGGTCGTCGACGACGACGGCAACGCGCTCCGGGTCGGTGAGATCGGTGAGCTTTGGATCCGCGGGCCGAACATCGTGACCGGCTACTGGAACAAGCCAGCGGCAACCGCCGCGGCGATCACCGACGGCTGGCTGCACTCGGGTGATCTCGCGCGCATCGATGGCGAAGGCTTCGTCTACGTCGTCGACCGGGCCAAGGACATGCTCATCCGCGGCGGCGAGAATGTCTACTGCGCCGAGGTCGAGGCCGCTCTGTTCGAGCACCCCGCGGTGTACGACGCCGCGGTCATCGGGATCCCGCACCACGAGCTCGGCGAGGAGGTCGGCGCCGTCATCCGCCTGAAGCCGGGCGCGACGGCGTCGGAGAGCGACCTGCGCCACCACGTCGCCGAGCGGCTGGCGGGGTTCAAGGTGCCGGTGCAGGTGTGGTTCGTCGACGAGGAGCTGCCGCGCAACCCCGCCGGGAAGGTGCTCAAGCGCGAGTTGCGGGACCGGCTGCTCGGCTGACCAGTCGGCCCCGCCCGCTGCGGCTCAGCCGAGCTCGGTGCTCGGGTGGTAGCGCTTCACCCGGTGCAGCGTGTTGCGGTCGGTGTGGTGCATCTCCTCACCGGTCGCGGCGAGCTTCAGCATCAGGTCCGAGGTGTAGCTGAGGGTGCCGTCGTCGTTGAAGATGAAGGTGCTCTCGAACGACATCGCCCGCGCCCGCTCCATGAGGTACTTGTTCTGACACAGGCCGTAGGCCTCCTCGCCGGGCATCGCCGCGAACGTCAGCGTCTTGTCGCGGGGCCCGGCGTCGCCGCCGGCCAGGATGGCGATGGCGCGCGGGACCGCGAAGCAGCGGATCACCTGGCCGTTCGCCTTATCCCACAGTATGTAGCCGACCTCGTCGTGGAACGGGTCCATCGCCTCTTCGCCGTGGCGCCAGGCGGTCATCGAGTAGTTGAGGCCCTGCATCGTCTGGTTGCCGTTCTCGACGACGGGGATCGGCTTGAACCAGGCTCGCTCGAAGTAACCGGTCTCGGTCGTCTCGTCGTCCTTGTTGTGGTACGAGAGGTCGATCCCGCCGTCGCCTTCCCATTCCCCCACCAATGGGGTCAGCGGACCCAGCTTCTGAGGGCCTAGTGCCATTGCCACCGCCACGCCTTCCTTTCGACCGTCGACTCGGTTCAGCCACCAAGTTTTCGAACCGTATAACGGTCGTCAGGCGATCAACCAGCCAGGCCCCAGACGGTGCGCTCCTCGTCGTACGGCGCGTCCAGCACTCGCGTCTGCAGGCCGAACTCCATCGTCGCGCGGCGGGTGGCGTCGTACGTCGGCCACGCCGGGATGCCGGCGTGGTTGGGATCACCGGTGCGAGCGAATTCGAGCCAGGCGTCGCGCATCTGCTCGCTGAGCCGCTCCGCTTCCGGGCCGCTCCCGGCGAACCGGTCCATGGCCGGTGCACCGAGGGTGCCGAAGACGAACGGGATCTCGAGCGCGTGGCAGGCGCCGAGCGCGCCGCGCATGGCGGGTGACTGCCACGTGAACAGGTACATGTACGTCGGGGCGTACGCCGTCTGCGCTTCGGCGGCGCGGATCGAGCCGATGCGGAACATCCGGTCGGTCTCGATCGCCGACCACAGCTCGCGCGGGTCGGTCGGGTCGCCGCGGCCAGCCCGGGCATCTCGGTAGGCGTCGATGACGTCGTCCGGGCCGAGTGTCACGTCGTTGTAGCGGAAGATCGCCTCGATCCGGCGGTGCAGGACACCCTCGTCAGGGTCGCGGTTGGCCGGGTCGGCGACCATGAACATCTTGGCTTCGTCGCGGTTGGTGCCGATCAGCAGACTGACGTCGCGGGCGGCGCCGTCGGCGAGCGCCTGCCGCGGCGAGACCGGGAGTGACGCGCCGTCGACGACGGGGACCAGCGGGAGACCGGCGCGACGGTCGGCGAGCAGCGACGCCTGCGCGGCGAGCACGGTCTCGACCGGCAGCTCCCGCACTGCCGCGGGCGACGCGACGCCGAGCTCGGCGAGCAGCTTCGCCGTCACCTCCTCGGCGCGGTCCATCGCCACCGCATTCGGCGGCCCACTCTGCACGATGGCGCGGTGGAACAGCCCCCGCGCCGACGGCAGGGTGAGCAGGTCCGCGACCGACATGCCGCCGGCCGACTCACCGAAGATGGTCACGTTCGCCGGGTCGCCGCCGAACGCCGCGATGTTGTCGCGCACCCAGCGCAACGCCGCGACCTGGTCGAGCAGCCCCCAGTTGCCGGCCGCGCCCTCGGCCGCGTCGTCGGCGAGATCGGGGTGGGCGAGGAAGCCGAGGATGCCCAGCCGGTAGTTGACGGTCACGACGACGACGTCGCCGCGGGCCGCGAGGTTTGCGCCGTCGTACAGCGCCGACACCGCGGAGCCGCCGACGAACCCGCCGCCGTGGATCCAGACCATGACCGGCCGGCGGCCCTCGACCCCGGGCGTCCACACGTTGACGGTGAGGCAGTCCTCGCCTTGGGCGCCGGGGACCTCGCCGGACAGCGTGGTCAGCGGCGCGTTCTGCGGCGCCCAGCAGCCGAACTCGGTGGCCGGGCGCACGTCGGTCCACGACGGCACCGGCCGGGGCGCCCGCAGCCGGTTGTCGCCGCCGGTCGCCGCGGCGTACGGGATCCCGCGGAAGACGTGCAGCCCGGCTTCCGCGCGGCCTTCGACCTTGCCCGATGCGGTCTCGACGATCGTCATGCCGCGGTCCGATCTGCTAGCCGGCGTACGCCGTGGGGGTGCCGTCCAAGATCACGGTCTTGGTCTCGAGGTAGGGGAGCAGGCCGTCGACGCCGCCTTCCCGCCCGATCCCGGACTGCTTGAAGCCGCCGAACGTGATGCCGAAGTCGGTGCGGAAACCGTTGTGGCCGACGGTGCCGGAGCGCAGCCGCGCCGCGACCGCGCGCGCTCGGTCGGGGTCGTTCGTGAACACGGAGGCATTCAGCCCGTAGATCGTGTCGTTGGCGATCCGGATCGCGTCCTCCTCGTCGGCCGCCGGGATGACCGACAGCACCGGGCCGAAGATCTCCTCGCGGGCGATCGTGGCCGAGTTGTCTACGTCGGCGAACACGGTCGGCTCGACGTAGTAGCCGCGCTCGAGATGCGCCGGCCGGCCGCCGCCGGTGACCAGCTTGGCCTCGCTCTTGCCCTGCTCGATCAGGCCGAGGACCTTGTCGCGCTGGCGCTCCATCGCAAGCGGGCCCATCTGGGTCGCCTCGTCGAACG
Organism: Mycobacteriales bacterium; assembly: GCA_035550315.1. Lineage (GTDB taxonomy): Bacteria > Actinomycetota > Actinomycetes > JAFAQI01 > JAFAQI01 > DASZPL01. The sequence goes on from DASZPL010000062.1 coordinate 10,857, forward strand.
GGTCACCGACGACCACCTTCGAGAACGTCCCGGCGAGCGCGTCGACGAACTCGTCGTGACGCTTGCGCGGGACGACGAGCCGGGTCAGCGACGAGCAGACCTGGCCGGAGATGATGCACTCCGATCCCGAGATCGACGCGGCGGCCTGGGCGAGGTCGGCGTCGTCGAGGATGACCGCCGCCGACTTGCCGCCGAGCTCGAGGGTGTAGCGCGCGATCCGTTCGCCGCACAGCGAGGCGATCCGACGGCCGGCGGCCGTCGACCCGGTAAACGCGATCTTGTCGACCCGCGGGTCGGTGACCAGCCGCTCGGAGACCTCGCGGTCGGCGGTGAGCACGTTGAAGACACCGGGCGGAAGCCCGGCCGCCTCCGCCGCCTCGGCCAAGATGTACGCCGCGCCGGGCGCCTCGGGCGAGGCCTTGAGGATGACGGTGCAGCCGGCGAGCAGCGCCGGCGCCATCTTGTAGACCGCGAGCTGGAGCGGGGCGTTCCACGGGATGATCGCCCCGACCACGCCGACGGGCTCCCGGACGATCAGCCCGAAGTCGCCGCCGCCGGTCGGCTGGGCCCGCTCCTCGAAGGCGAACGTGTCGGCGAGGCCGGCGTAGTAGTCGAAGACCGTCGCGAATGCTGGAGCGGCGTACTTCGCCATGATGGCGAGGATCCCGGATTCGCGCGGCCAGATCTCGCCGAGCGCGTCACCGCGAGCGCTCAGTTCCTTGCCCAGCGCCCGCAGATAGTCGGCGCGCTCTTTGTGACTGAGGAACGGCCACGGACCGGTGTCGAAGGCGGCTCGGGCGGCCGCGACCGCGCGGTCCAGGTCCTCGGCCTGCGCCTCGGCGACGCTGAAGTAGACCTCCTCGTTGGCGGAGTCGATGACATCGATCGTCGCGGTCGACGACGGCGTGACCCACTCACCGTCGATGAAGAAGCGGTCGGGATGGGCAAGGGGTGCGCTCGTCATGGCGGCCTCCGTGGCAACGGGTTGTACCTGCGTTTCTACCGCGCCATGCGGCTTGCCGTCCTCCGGAGATGGTCTAGCGCGATGCTCAAGGCCAGCGGACCGGTCGGGCCGGTGGCGCCAGTGAGGAAGACGTGCATCAGAAGCGGAAGCGGCAGGATCCGCCCGGTTCTACCCCTAATGTCACGGTCGCCGAGCGCAGCTCGATCCGGTACACGTCCCACGGCGGCGGTCCTTGCGTCGGCGCATTGAACGGCGCCGTGATGCCCGTCCCACTCGCATCGGGCTCCGCCGGCCATCCGCCGTCGGCCCACGCCATGGCAACGCGCGCGACCGCGTCCGGGTCCTTGACCAGGACGGCGTCGCCTTCGAACACGACGTCGGCGTCCCGGATCGAGACCGCTATGGAACAGCGGGGATCGCGTGTGACATTGCGCGCCTTGCGGGTGCCCGATCCGGTCTGGAACCAGTAGGTGCCGTCGAGCCACATCGCACCCACTGCGGTGGTGTGCGGGGCGCCGTCCTCGTTGAGGGTGGACAGCCACGTGGTGCGGCAGTTGTGGGCGTCCGGTGCTGGTGGCGTCCCGGCGGCGATCGTCCGCACGATGGCGTCCCAGTCCACCGGCGGCAGGCCGTCCGCCGCTCCCAGGTTGATGGTCTCCATCTGTCTCACCTCGTCCTGTCGCCCTCGACCTGCTATTGCCAATGAGACGAGCGGCTCTCGGCAGAGTCATCGCTCGTTAGCGTGACGATCGTGCGGATCGTCTCGCTGCTGCCGTCAGCGACCGAGATCCTGTTCGCGCTCGGTGCCGGTGACGAGGTCGTCGGCGTGACCTTCGAATGCGACCATCCGCCCGAAGCGAGGACCAAGCAGATCGTCTCGACGTCCGCGATGACTCCGGGTCTGACGCCGGCCGAGATCGATCGCGAGGTGCGGTCCCGCATCGCTGCCGGTGAGGACCTCTACCGGCTCGACGAGGGCGCGTTGCGCGACCTCGACCCGGACCTGGTGGTCACCCAAGACCTGTGCGCCGTGTGTGCCGTCGACCTGTCAACCGTCGACGCCGCGAGGGACTACCTGGGATGCGACGGCCGCGTATTGACCGTCGATCCGGCCACGCTCGACGACGTCATCGGATCTCTGTTGGTCATCGGAGCCGCGGTCGGTCGACGTACCGAAGCCGAGCAGTTGACCACCGAGTTGCGGCGCCGGCTCGAGCGGATTACTGCCTCGGTCGCCGGGGAGCCGAGACCGCGGGTCGCCGTGCTGGAGTGGACCGACCCGCCGTTCAACGCCGGGCACTGGGTCCCTGACATGGTCAGTGCCGCAGGAGGTCAGTCCGTGCTCGGGCAGGCGGGTCAGCGTTCCGGTCGGATCGACTGGGCCGACATCGCGACCGCCCAGCCGGACCTGATTGTCGTCGCGCCGTGCGGCTATCACCTCGAGACCGCCATCCCGCTCGCCACCGCGTTGCGCGATACCCGGGATCTGCCGCCCGGCGTCCCGGTGTGGGCCGTGGACGCGGACTCCGCGGTTGTGCGACCCGGTCCGCGGCTGGTCGACGGCGTCGAAGCGCTGGCCGCCATATGCCACCCGACTCGAGTCCCGGCTCGCGAGCGGTTGGCCGCGTACGTCGGGACGACGCCGGCGAACACCTAGGCCGAGGTTGGCGGGGTGAGCACGACCTGCCCAGGTACGCCGCCGGCGACCTTCTCGGCCCAGAGCCGCGGCCCGTCCGGCAGCGCTGCGACGTTGCCGACGACCGGATGCAGCGGCTCGGTGCCGATCTGCCGAGCAAGCTCTGCGAGCTGTTCACCGCTCGGTTCGACGACGAACATCAGGCTGGTCACGTCCGCACGCCTCGGCTCGGGCGCTTCGACGACCGAGACGAGCGTCCCGCCGGCTCGAAGCAGCGGCCACGAGCGATCGATGACGTCGCCGCCGACGAGGTCGAGCACGACGTCTGCGTCTCGGATTTCGTCGAGCGAGTCGTGAGCCAGGTCGACGTACTGCTCGGCCCCTAACTGCAGCACCAGGTCACGCCCGTGAGCCCTGCCGGTGCCGATCACCCGGACGCCGGCGGCCACGGCGAGCTGCACGGCGAACGCACCGACGCCGCCGCCTGCACCGTGAATCACCACGGTCTGGCCGGCCTCTAGCCCGCCGTGCACGAACAGCGCCTGCCACGCCGTGAGCGCGGCCATCGGGAACGCCGCCGCGTCGACGTGCGACAAGGACGCCGGCTTGGCGGCGAGGTTCGTCGCCGTCGCCTCTGGCAAGTACGACCTCGCCGAGATCGCGACGTCGATTGCTCAACATCTGCATGACGTGTAGGGGCCACGCTGCAGATGTTGACCTAACGGGTGCGTGGGGTGCCGCTACGAGCGCCGGCATACGCCGGCTCGCGTAGGCCGACGATCACCGGCGAGACGGTGAGACCGGGAAGCGGATTGCACACCGGGTCGAACCTGATCCGTTCGTCATCGCCGTCACCACCGGCGTCGTTCGCAAGTTGGTCGAGCCGCAATGTCGCGAAGGGTTGCCAGGGGCTGAGGGGAGTGGCCGCGGCGAGCTCGAAGATCACCGGCAACGCGCCGGGTAGCTCGGTCGTCTCGCCGCCGACCCGGGTCGCGGCGAACAGCAGCCGGGTGCCGTGTGCGTCGTACGGCAGCAGCGAGGTGTACGCCGGTGCGAGCAGGCCGCGCCGCGGGACCAGCACATGCCGGAACACCGGCCGCAGCCCGGTCGTCGCAAGCAGCAGGTCATGCGCCCCGTCGGCCGACGCATCGTCCCCGAAGCGCACTGCTAGTCCCAACACGTCTGGCATTCCGGAGGGCAGACCCATGGAACGCGACACCCGCGCAATGCCCTGGTCGTGGCCCGGCTCGTCCAGCCACGGCACACCCCACGGGACGTGGCTGCCATTGCGACGGAGCGTTGCCTCGAGGAGTACTCCCTTCGGATGGAGCGGTTTGCGCCCGGTGACCCGCGCCAGCAGGGCGAACGCGCTGCCGAGCGGCGTGCCGAGGAGTTGCGCGCCGAGGTTGGCGGCACGCTGGCCGGATTCGCTAGTCACGCCGAGGTCCGTACCCAGCGCCTTCGACGAGACTCGCCAGGCGCCGTAGGGCCCGCCGGTTGTCGTCGACGGCTGCATCCGCGGCGGCGTTGAGCGGGCGCTTCCGACGGTCACGTCAGGTCGTGAAAGTAGTGGCCGGACTCAAGGTCCTCGATGAGGCCCGGGTGTGACGGCGTCCAGGCGAGCAGTTCTCGCGTGAGCGAACTGTCGGCTTTGATGTCGAGCCCGAAGATGGCGCCGATCCAGCCGAAGTGCTCGCCGGTCTGCGCCCGCGGGATCGACACGACCGGGACATCCAGGTGGCGGCCGATCACTTCGGCGATCGCTCGCGTCGGAATACCTTCCTCGGCTATGGCATGCACGCGCGAGCCGGCGGGCGCCTTTTCTAGTGCCGAGCGGACGACGCGGGCGGCGTCATTGCGATGAACAGCGGGCCAGCAGTTGGCGCCGTCGCCGACGTAGCCGGATGCGCCTCGCTCGCGTGCGATGCCGATGAGGGTGAAGACGAAGCCTTTGTCGCCGTCGCCGTGCACAGTCGGTGGGAACCGCAACGCCACACTGGCGACCCCCTGCTCAACGAGGTCCAGGGCGAGCCGCTCGGCGCCACCGCGCGGGCTGTCGAGTCCGACGAAGGGTGACTCGTCGAGCTCGGTCAGAACGCGACCGCCGATTCCCGCCGCCCCGGAGGCAAACAGCAGCTTCCGGTCGGAGCCCTTCAGGACGGTGCCGAACGTCTCGATCGCTGCCCGCTCGGTCCGGCCGGCGCCGGCGTAGTCGGTGAAGTCGTGCTTGAAGGCCAGGTGCAGGACGGCATCTGCGTCCTCGGCGCCAGCACGCAGGCTGCCCAAGTCGTCGAGGCTCCCGCGGAGCACGTCAGCGCCGACGGCGGCGACCGCGGCGCCCGCCTCGTCGGAGCGGGCGAGCCCGACGACGTCATACCCCGCGTCGAGGAGCTCGGGGACCACGGCGGAACCGATCCACCCGGACGCACCGGTGACGAAGACGCGCATTGAACCTCCAGGTTTCGCCGTATGCGGACTGATGTCAGTGAATGACATCAGCGTATAGCGTGATGTCACTGGCTGTCATCACTTACGCTTTGGCTGTGGGTCGGTGGGCGCCCGACGCGCAGGGCCGGTTGGTGCGCGCAGCGCTCGAGCTCTACGCGGAGCGGGGGTTCGAGGCAACGACCGTGGCGGACATCGCCGCGCGCGCCGGTGTGACGGAGCGCACCTTCTTCCGCTACTTCACCGACAAGCGTGAGGTGCTGTTCGACAGCAGCCACGTCTTGGAACACGCCGTGGTCGACGCCATCACTGCCGCCCCGCCCGACGCCGCACCGATCAACGTCGTGGTCGACGCGTTCGTCGAGGCTTCGCGCCTGTTGGAGGAGCGCCGCGAGTTCGCCCGGCAACGTGCCGCCGTCATCGGCGCCACGACCAGCCTGCACGAACGGGAACTGCTTAAGCTCGCGCAACTCGACGCCGCTGCCGCCGAGGCGCTACGTCGGCGAGGAGAGCCTGGGTCCACGGCGACGTTGGCCGCCCAGACGGGCATGACCGTCTTTCGGATCGGCTTCGACCGCTGGCTCGCGGCGCCGCCCGCCCGATCCCTCGCCGCCTGCATCAACGACGCCCTCGATGAACTGCGGGCGCTAACCGCCACGGCCTGATTCACGGTCCCGGTGGCGCTCCCGACCGCGGCGCGCTGTGGAGACTGCACCTACAGGTCGATGACAATCTTGCCGTGCACGTGGCGCCCAGCCTGTAACTCGACGGCAGCGCGGATCTGCTCGACGGGAAACGTTGCAGCGATCGGCACCGTTAATCGATCGGCTGCGACGAGTTGAGCCACGTGTTCCAGTGCGCCGGGCGCGGCGTTCGCACCGTTCGCCGGAGTGATGCCGTCGACTTGCGCTGCGATGGTGGTGATGCGCCGGTCCGCGACACCGAGTTCGCGTGCGACGTGCACGACCTCCGTTCCGAACAGGTCGACGGCGGCGGTGATTCCGTCGGGCGCGCTGGCTCGAACGCGATCGGCCAGACCGGCGCCGTAGACAACCGGATCGGCCCCGAGCCGGCGAAGAAGATCAGCCGATGTCGGAGACCCCGTCCCGATTACACGGGCTCCCGCAAGGCGAGCCAGTTGTGCGGCGCCCCACGCCACCGGCCGCGCGGCCGATGAGCACGACGTCGTCTGGTCCGGGATCGACGAGGGCGAGCGCAGCGGCGGCGGTGGATCCCGCGATGGTCAAGGTCGCCGCAGTTCGGTCGTCGACGCCGTCGGGGGGGTGATGCGCCACCCCACCTGCGATGGTCCCGCTCGCCTCTACGACGACGAAGTCGGCCACCGCTCGCGACACCGCGCCGCCGTACACCCGGTCACCCGGGCTGAACCCGGTTACGCCGTCACCGACTAGGGCCACCACGCCCGCGAAGTCCGTCCCGAACCCGCAAGGCAGGGTCAAGCCGAACCGTGCCGCCGTTTCTGGATCAGTGACCATGATCCAGCCCATGGGGTTTAGCCCCGCCGCGGTCACTCGCACGAGCAGTTGTCCTGCGACCACTTGGGGGGTGCGGACCGCGTCCACCTGGAGGCCCTCTGGCCCTCCGAAGGAGTGAAGTCGGACGGCTCGACCTTGCGTGAGAGGCCGGTCTGGCTCGCCTGTGTCCACGTCGGTCGCCTCCCTGTCCCGCTTGAGCAGCCTGCCCGAGCAACTGCTCCCTGCTCGGGTGCCGGCTTCGCGCATCCGGCAGTTGGCGCCCCCGGGCAGTGTCCTGGTTCAGGACATCGGAATGGGGTGTCTCGCGACATCGGAATAGCGTGTCGCAGGTCATCGGAATGGGCGGGGCCGCGCAGGCTTCGGCATGTCGAAGCGTCGCCTGGTCATCGCCGCTGTTCTCACCGGTCAGTCCCAGTCCGAGGTGGCTCGCGCCTACGGCGTCTCCCAGGGCTGGATCAGCCGGCTGCTGTCCCGCTACCGGGCTGAGGGCGAGGCAGCGTTCGAGCCGCGCTCACGCGCGCCCGGGACGAGCCCTGCGGCCACGCCGCCGG
>DASZPL010000063.1:0-15702 GCA_035550315.1 Mycobacteriales bacterium
CACCGGCGAGATCCTGCGCGACCTGATCATCGACCCACGCAAGGACTATCAACCCACCGGCCGCCCACCCGGCCCCTCAAAGCAGTAAGCCGAACCTGCGAGTTGCAGGTCCGGCCCATTCCGATGTCCTGAGACATCACAAACGTCGGGCTGACAGGATTTGAACCTGCGACCCCTTGACCCCCAGTCAAGTGCGCTACCAAACTGCGCCACAGCCCGCCGCGCCGGATTCTACTGGCCGGGACTCCTAGACTCCGCGACGATGGACGCCGCGCCCGCCACCGCCGGCGCTCGGGGGGATCGGATCTGGACGATCCCGAACGCGCTCTCCGTGCTGCGGCTGCTCGGCGTCCCGCTGTTTCTCTGGCTCGTGCTCGGCCCCGAGGCCGACGGCTGGGCGGTCGCGGTCCTGGCGGTCTCCGGCATCACCGACTACCTCGACGGCAAGATCGCCCGCCGCTACGGCCTCACCAGCCGGCTGGGGGAGGTGCTGGATCCGGCGGCCGACCGGCTCTACATCCTCGCGACCCTGGCCGCACTGACGACCCGGTCAATCGTCCCGATCTGGCTGTCGGCCGCCGTAGTCGGCCGCGACCTGCTGCTCGGCATCCCGCTGCTGCTATTGCAGCGGCGGGGCCACGGGCCGCTACCGGTGCACTACCTGGGCAAGGCCGCGACGTTCTGCCTGCTCTACGCCTTCCCGCTGCTGTTGCTGTCGGTCGGCGACAACACATTCGAGCACCTGGTCCGCCCGCTGGCCTGGGCGTTCACGGGATGGGGTGGCTTCCTCTACCTGTGGGCCGGCTGGCTGTACGTCGTGCAGGCCCGTCAGGTGCTGGCCGAGCCCGTGGCACGATGACCGGCAGCAGCCCACCATCGATCGCTGAAGGAGCACTGTGGTCCCCCAGGAGTTGAGGTACACCACCGAGCACGAGTGGGCTCAGTCGAGCGCCGACGGCACGGTCCGGATCGGCATCACCGACTTCGCCCAGGACGCGCTCGGCGACGTCGTGTTCGTCTCGCTGCCGGACGTCGGCCAGCAGGTGGCGGCCGGCCAGGCGCTCGGTGAGGTCGAGTCGACGAAGAGCGTCTCCGAGATCTACGCACCAATCGCCGGCCAGGTGGTCGCCCGCAACGACCAGCTCGAAGGCCAGCCGGATCTGCTCAACAGCGATCCCTACGGCGCCGGCTGGATCGTCGAGATCCAGCCGGTGAACGCGGCCGAAATCGACGGGTTGCTCGACGCGGCGGCGTACCAAGCCCAGCTCGACGCCGCTTCCTGAACGATCCGAGCCCGGCCGGTAGCGGCCAGTTGACCGTCGTTGCACCCGGCCTCTACCGTGCGGTTCTACCTGTAGTTGCGGTTGAGGTCGTTCGGCCGCGTCACGCGCAGACACGAGGGCGGGTCCGACCATGGCGAGTGCGTTCTGCGCCTCCTGCGGCCACCAGAATCCCCCCGAAAATCTGTACTGCGCGCGGTGCGGCGCGGCGCTGCAACGCGGCGGCCCGGCCGCACCCGGTGAGCCGACCGCGACCACGACGATCTCGCTGTCCGGCCTGGAAACCGACGAGCCGGACGAGCTCAGCACCGAGCTAGCCATCGAGAACCTGCCCGCGGGCTTCGCGCTGCTCGTCGTCCAACGCGGGCCGAACGCCGGCAGCCGGTACTTGCTGGACCAGGAAGTCACGACCGCCGGGCGGGGCCCGGACAGCGACATCTTCCTCGACGACGTAACCGTCTCTCGCCGGCACGCCGAGTTCACCCGCACGCCGGAGGGTTACGTCGTCTCCGACGTCGGCAGTCTCAACGGCACCTACCTGAACCGGGAGCGGATCGAGCGGGCCTTGCTCGGCAACGGCGACGAGGTCCAGGTCGGCAAGTTCCGGTTGTTGTTCTTCACGAGCTTCGCAGGAGGAGCGGCGTGACCCACGCGACCAACACGGCGCACGCGTTCATGAGCATCGGGGAGGTGCTCGGCCAACTGCGCGCGGAGTTCCCGGACGTCACGATCTCGAAGATCCGCTTCCTGGAGTCCGAGGGCCTGATCGAGCCGCAGCGAACGCCGTCGGGCTACCGAAAGTTCTCCCGGGACGACGTCGGCCGGCTGCGCTACGTGCTGGCCGCGCAGCGCGACAACTACTTGCCGCTCCGGGTGATCAAGTCGCACCTCGAGGCGATCGACCGTGGCCTGGAGCCGCCCGCGCTCGGCCAATCCGGCCCGCAGGTGCCGCGGGCGTTGGTCGAGGTCGACGGGTTGCCGAGCGCCGACGACTTCCAGCCCGAGGCCTCCGACCTCCGGCTGTCCCGCGACGAGCTGGTCGAAGCGGCCGCGATCGAGCCCGAGCTGTTGGCGCAAGTCGAGGCGTTCGGGCTGATCCAGCCGAAGCCGGGCGGTCACTACGACGGCGACGCGCTCGTCATCGCGAAGACGACAGCTGAGATGGCGCGGTTCGGCCTCGAGCCGCGGCACCTGCGCGGCTTCCGAACGGCAGCCGAACGCGAGCTCGGCCTGGTCGAGCAGGTGATCTCGCCGTTGGTCAAGCAGCGCAACCCGGAGGCGCGCGGGCGCGCCGACGAAGTCGCCCGCGAGCTGGCGAGCCTGTCGGTGCGGCTGCACGCGGCGTTGATCAGAGCGGCACTGCGGCCGCAGCTCGGCGGCTGATCGGAGCGCCGCGACGCGGTGTAAGTTCGCTAGGACGAGACCAGCTGAGCGGAGTGAGGCGTGAACGAGCTCACCGTCGTCGGTGTCCGAGTGGAGCTGCCGTCGAACCAGCCGATCGTCTTGCTCAAGGAGTCCTCGGGCGACCGCTACCTGCCGATCTGGATCGGCGCGGTGGAGGCGACCGCCATCGCGTTCGCACAACAGGGCATCGTGCCGGCGCGGCCACTGACTCACGACCTGCTCAAGGACGTGCTCGAGGCGGTCGGCGCATCGCTCGAGGCGGTGCTGATCACCGAGTTGCGCGACGGGGTCTACTACGCCGACCTGCGCTTCGGCGACGGGACCACGGTGTCGGCGCGACCGTCAGACGCGATCGCCTTGGCGATCCGGGTCGGCACCGTGATCTATGCCGAAGAGGCGGTCCTGGACGCGGCCGGCATCGCGATCCCCGACGAGCAGGAGAGCGAGGTCGAGCGGTTCCGGGAGTTCCTCGACCAGGTATCTCCCGAGGACTTCGAGACTGGCCACTCCTGAGAAGTCTCAACTAGACATCGAGAGTGAGGACACGCCGGGCGTGTCGTCGCTGGAATCGTTGACCGGCCGCCTTCCGATGTCTAGCGTCGGGCGCGAAATTTCACGGGTGGCGTTCGGGTCGCTGCAGCGGCCCTGGAGCGGCGGAGGCGCCGGGTGACGGATGGCAAGCGGGAACCGGGCCATCGGGCTCATGGGGCGCACAGCCAGGGGACGCAGCCGGCGTTGTTCGGCATGGAGCAGGCGGGCGGGGAGCCGGTCGGCTATCGCGGGCCGACCGCGTGCGCGGCGGCGGGCATCAGCTACCGGCAGCTCGACTACTGGGCGCGCACCGGGCTGGTCGAGCCGTCCGTGCGGCCGGCCCAGGGCTCGGGCAGCCAGCGGCTCTACGGCTTCCGCGACATCCTGCTGCTGAAGGTGGTCAAGCGGCTGCTCGACACCGGCGTCTCGCTGCAGAACATCAGGCTGGCCGTCACCCACCTGCGCAGCCGCGGGACCGCAGACCTGACCGGCATCACGCTGATGAGCGACGGCACCACGGTCTACGCCTGCACGTCGCCGGACGAGGTCGTCGACCTCGTGCAGGGCGGCCAGGGCGTATTCGGCATCGCCGTCGGCCGCGTCGTCGCGGAGGTCGAAGGCACCCTCGCGGAACTGCCCGCCGAGCGCGCCGAACCGGACTCGCCGACGGTGGCGAGCGGCGACGAGCTGGCCGCCCGCCGGCGCCGGCGAACCTCGGCCTGACCCGCGCGTCGGCCCGCGCCGTGGCGGCCGCCGCTGCTACGGTGGCGGCTGCCTGATCCCCGCGTGGGAGAGATCCCGGCACGCCAGACCGGGGCGCCGAAGGAGCAACCTCCCCGGAACCTCTCAGGCCAACGGACCGCGCGGGTGGGGCACTCTGGAGAGCGGGCGCTCGCGCGCCTCACCGACGGGGCAAGTCCGCATCCGCGGATGAAGCTCTCAGGTTCGATGACAGAGGGGGAGCCGGCGTCGCATCGCCCGGATGCGCGTACTGGGGAGGCTCCATGACCGAGGACCCGTCGCGGTTCGCCGACCGCCACATCGGGCCGAGTCCCGACGAGCGCGCGAAGTTGCTCGCCGTCCTGGGATACGGCTCGTTGGCCGAGCTCGCCGACGCCGCCTTGCCGCCCGCGATCCGCAGTGACGCATCACCTACCCTGCCGGCCGCGGCCGACGAGGCAACCGCGCTGCACGAGCTGCGCCGGCTGGCGGAGCAGAACCGGGTGCTCACCTCGATGATCGGGATCGGCTGGCACGACACCGTGACCCCGCCGGTGCTTCGCCGGAACCTGCTGGAGAACCCCGCCTGGTACACCGCCTACACGCCTTACCAGCCGGAGATCTCGCAGGGCCGGCTCGAGGCGCTGCTGAACTTCCAGACCGTCGTGGCCGACCTCACCGGGCTGCCAATCGCCGGCGCCTCGCTGCTCGATGAATCGACAGCGGCCGCCGAAGCCATGTCCTTGTGTCGCCGAACCTCTAAGTCGACAAGTCAACGCTTCATTGTCGACAAGGAGTGTCATCCACAGACGGTCGCGGTGGTGCGAACCCGCGCCGAACCGATCGGGATCGAGATCGAGCTCGCCGACCTGACCGGCGGGTTGCCACCGGGGGAGTGCTTCGGGCTGCTGGCGGCCTACCCCGGGACGCTCGGGGGGCTGACGGACCTCGCTGCGGTCACTGCACAAACGCACGAGCAGGGCGCGCTCGTAGCGGTGACGACCGACCTGCTCGCGCTCACCGTGCTGCGGCCGCCAGGGGAGTGGGGGGCCGATGTCGCGGTCGGATCGGCGCAGCGGTTCGGCGTGCCCATGGGCTTCGGCGGGCCCCACGCCGGCTTCATGGCGGTGCGGCAGGGGCTGGAGCGGGCGTTGCCCGGTCGGCTGGTCGGCGTCAGCGTGGACGCCGACGGAGCGCCGGCGTACCGGCTTGCGCTGCAGACCCGGGAGCAGCACATCCGCCGGGAGAAGGCCACCAGCAACATCTGTACGGCGCAGGTGCTGCTCGCCGTCGTCGCCGGGGCCTACGCCGCCTACCACGGCGCCGAGGGCCTCACCGCGATCGCGCTGCGGGTCCACCGGCACGCCGCCCGGCTCGCCGCCGCGCTACAGGCCGAGGGCCTGACGCTCACCTCGCCGGCCTTCTTCGACACCGTGACCGTCGAAGTGCCCGGGCGGGCCGAGGCGGTCGTCGCTGCCGCCTTGGAGCGCGGTATCAACCTGCGGCTGGTCGACCCCGACCGTGTGGGCGTCAGCTGCGACGAGTGCACTACCGACGCCGACATCGACGCGGTCTGCGAGGCGTTCGGCGTCGCCCCGGCGGCCGAGCCACTGGCCGGCGCCCTGCCAGCAGCGCTGCGGCGGACGTCGGCCTTCCTGACCCACCCGGTGTTTCGGGAGCACCGGTCGGAGACCGCGATGATGCGCTACTTGCGGCGGCTCGCCGACCGCGACCTCGCGCTGGACCGCACCATGATCCCGCTCGGCTCGTGCACCATGAAGCTCAACGCCGCCGCCGAGATGGAGCCGATCAGCTGGCCGGAGTTCGCCCGGATGCATCCGATGGCCCCGATCGACCAGGCCGCGGGCTACCGCGCGCTGATCGGTGACCTGGAACGCTGGCTGGCCGAGATCACCGGGTACGACGCGGTGTCGCTGCAGCCGAACGCCGGCTCGCAGGGCGAGCTGGCCGGGTTGCTCGCGATCCGGGCGTACCACCGCGGCCGCGGCGACACCGGCCGCACCATCTGCCTGATCCCGTCATCGGCGCACGGCACCAACGCCGCGAGCGCGGCGATGGCCGGGATGCGCGTGGTGGTCGTCGCCTGCGACGACGCCGGCAACGTCAGCCTCGACGACCTGCGCGCGAAGCTCGCTGAGCACGGCGACGCGGTCGCCGCGATCATGGTCACCTACCCGTCGACCCATGGCGTCTTCGAGGCCGGCATCACCGATCTCTGCGCACTAGTGCACGACGCGGGCGGCCAGGTCTACGTCGACGGCGCGAACCTGAACGCGCTGGTCGGGTTGTCGCGGCCCGGCAAGTTCGGTGCCGACGTCTCGCACCTCAACCTGCACAAGACGTTCTGCATCCCGCACGGCGGCGGGGGACCGGGCGTCGGACCGGTGGCGGTGCGGTCACACCTAGCGGCGTACCTGCCGAACCACCCGCTGGTCTCGGCAGCCGGGCCGGCCACCGGGGTCGGGCCGATCGCGGGAGCGCCGTGGGGATCCGCCGGGATCCTGCCGATCCCGTGGACCTACATCCGGATGATGGGCCCGGACGGGCTCGAAGCCGCGACCCAGGTGGCGCTGCTGAACGCGAACTACATCGCTCATCGGCTGGCCGGCCACTACCCGGTGCTCTACACCGGCCAGGGCGGGCTGGTCGCCCACGAGTGCATCGTCGACGTCCGGCCGATCACCAAGGCCACCGGCGTGACCGTCGAGGACATCGCGAAGCGGCTGATCGACTACGGCTTCCACGCGCCGACGATGTCGTTCCCGGTCGCCGGCACGCTGATGATCGAACCGACCGAGTCGGAGGACCTGGCCGAGCTCGACCGGTTCTGCGACGCCATGATCAGCATTCGGGCCGAGGTCGAGCGGGTCGCGGCCGGGGAGTGGCCGGTCGAGGGAAGCCCATTGCGGGCCGCACCGCACACCGCTGCCTGCCTACTGGGGGACTGGGACGCGGCGTACTCCCGGGAGCTGGCCGCCTACCCCACCGCGGCGCTCCGCCACGACAAGTACTGGCCGCCCGTGCGGCGGATCGACCAGGGGTACGGCGACCGGAACCTGATGTGCAGCTGCCCGCCGGTCTCGGCGTACGAGGACTAGCGGCTCACGCCGCGTGCTGTACGACCCCTGATTGCGTGTGCGACACGACGCATCCGCGGCTGCGCTGCGGCGGGATCGCTTGGCCGCTGGGGAGCAGGTCGCCGGCGTCGTCGAACGTGACCACGCCGTTGCAGAGCAGGCTCCAGCCTTGCTCCGGGTGACTTGCGACCACTCGGGCGGCGTCGCGGTCGGGCGCGTCGCAGGAAGGGCACTGAGGTTGGTGCCGGCACATCGTTGTGCTCCCGCTAGTGGGCCTGTCGGCCGCCGCCGGGTTGGTGGCGACTCCCTATCAGTGTCGGCAGCCAGCCGCCCGTTCCGTAGCGATTATTCGAATTTGTGGAAGGCATCGGACACTCGCCGCCGGATCGCGCTTCGACTGATCGCGGGACGGACGCCACCCGGCTACGGTTCGCGGCATGGCAGAGAAGGTGCTCGTCGTCGGCGGACTGCTCAACGTGGCGTACGGCCTGCTGCTGGGCCTTGCCATCGTCCGCGTGCGTACCGCGGGTGCACCGGCCACGCCGCGCTATCTTCACGCCGCGCACATCGGGACCTTCCTGCAGGCCGCGGTACTGTTCGGCTTGGTATGGGCGGTGCGCCTCTCCGATCTCGGCTCCGGCTGGCAGCAGGCGGCCGCCTGGCTGGTCGTGATCGCTTCCGGGCTAGTCGCGGTGATGGACACGTTCAACTGGCTGACCGGCGTGCAGGACGCGTTCGCCGAGAAGTCCAAGGCGGTGCCGCTTGGTGCGCTTGCCGCGATCGGAGACGCCGTGGGCGTCGGAATCCTGCTGGTGGGCGTCCTCAAGGCGCTGTGACGCCGGGGAGGTGTCTGCCGGGCCTCGTTCACGTGACTTGACATAATGTCCATTATCGGCGCTAGCTACACTAGGGCGACCAGCGGCGCGCCCAGCCCCAGCTTCCCCTAAACCGAATCGGACCGCGCCGCGTCTCATCAAGTAAGAAGCGCGACTCGGGCATGTCCGGGGAGTCGCGCGGGAATCCAGCAACCAGGCTGGCGCGTTCTAACGGATGGAACGCAAGTCAGCGCCAGGAGGCAGACGATGGGTGAGCGAGTCCTGCGGGGCAGCCGCCTCGGCACCACGAGCTACGAGACCGACCGCAACACCGATCTGGCCCCGCGCCGGGACGTTGCCTACGACTGCCCGGAGGGCCACGAGACGCTCGTGCCGATGGCGGCCGACGCCGAGATCCCGGCTTCCTGGGAATGCCGCACCTGCGGCGCGACCGCGATCCTGCGCGACGGCGAGGTGCCGGCCGGCAAGGCCGGCAAGCCGATCCGGACGCACTGGGACATGCTGCTGGAGCGCCGGTCGCTCGACGACCTCGAGGACGTCCTCAACGAGCGGCTGGCTGAGTTGCACCCGGCGAAGTCGAAGAAGTCGGCCTGATCTCCGCGGCGTCGTCCGTGCCCTCAACCTGAGGTCGAGGCTTTTGCCACCGTAGTTGGGCGATCGCGAGCAGGAGTGCCAGGAGCCCTGCGGCGCTGAGCCCCCACTCCGGGGCCGGTCCGAGCCGGTCGGCGATGGTCAGCGGGTCGCGCAGCGGGAGCCGCCGGTCGAGCAGCGCCGGGGTGTAGACGTCGGTGCGTGCCAGCACCCGCCCGTCCGGCGCGATCATCGCGCTGACGCCGCTGGTGGCGGCGACGACGACCGCCCGACCGTGCTCGACGGCGCGCAGCCGCGAGATCGCGAGCTGTTGGGCGGTCTCACCGCCCGAGCCGCTGTCCCCCGGCTGCTCGTAGTCGGCGTTGTTGGTCTGTACGACGAGGATCCGCCCGCCGCCAGTCACGGCCTGCCGCACTACGGCGTCGTCCGCCACTTCGAAGCAGATGGCGTCGGCAAGTCGCACCGGTCCGGCGGTCAGCGTGCCCGGTCGATGGCCCGGCACGAAGTCGCGGGGCACGAGTGAGAACTTCGAGCTCAGCTTGGTGACGAGGGATCGGAAGGGCAGGTACTCGCCGAACGGCACCAGGTGCCGCTTGATGTAGATCTGGCCCGGGCCGGTCTGCGGTGACCACACGATCGCCGCGTTCCGGACGTGGTTCGGGCCCGGCCCGTTCAATACGGCGCCGACCAGCAGTGGCACGCCGACCGCCTGGGCAGCCGCGTCGATGGTCGCGCGGGACAGCGCGTCGAGCCGGGGGTCGAGGTCGGAGGCGTTCTCGGGCCAGATCACCAGGTCGGGCCGCGGCAGCCGCCCGGCCTGCACCAGAGCCGCCAAGCGCTGGGTTTCGGCCAGGTGGTAGCTCGTCACCGCCCGGCGTTGCGCAAACTCGGCCAGGCCAAGCCGCGGGACGTTGCCCTGCACGGCGGCGATCACGGCGGAGGCCGGTCCCCCGCTGTCGGTCCCGGCGGTGGGCAGCCCGACGGCGAGCGGGCTGGCGGCGACGACGGCGATCCCGGCCACCGCCGCGATTCCGAGGACCGGCCGGCGGACGTGCAGGACGGCGTAGCCGAGCAGGCCGCCCGCCAGCGCGACCGCGAACGTCACCAACGGCGCACCGCCGACGGCGGCGAGGTGCAGCAGCGGGCCGCCGGCCTGGCCGAAGGCCAGCCGTCCCCACGGGAAGCCGCCGAACGGCCAGCGGTCGCGAGCGAACTCCTGCACCACCCAGAGCAGCGCGCCGGCGAGCGGCCACCACCGCAGCCGGGCAGTCAGGTGCAGCGCCAGACCTTGAGCCGCCAGCCACAGCGACTCGATGATGACCACCGCGGCCCACGCCGCGATGCCGATCTGGTCGTGCAGGAAGCTGAGCAGCGGCACCCAGAACCCGACGCCGAAGGCGTAGCCGAGGCCGAGTGCGCCGCGCCAGTGGCTGGTCCGCACCAGCAGCGTGAACCCGGCGACGCCGACGACGGCGGCCGGCCACCAGCCGAGCGGCGGGAACGACGCCCACAGGCAGATTCCGCAGGCGGCGGCCAATGCTGCCCGCCCCGCCGGCCGGGCGAGCCGGTCGCGCCGGAGCGACGGTGGCCTAGTCAGCCGCATCGAAACCACGGATCCGGCCCGGGTGCCCTTCGGACCGACGATGAAACGACCGGCCGTCGTCCCACCGCCGTTGTCTACTGGGCACCCGGGCCTGTCCCGAGTGGTCGCACCACGCCTGGCCTTCAGGTCCGTTGTAGCGCCGGGTCCAGCTGGACCTGGCACCAGCTCGACGCCGGTGGGTGCACACCCACGTCGACCGGCCAGCTGGGGTGCCACGGGCTGCAACAGCCTGGAAGGTCACGCGTCCCTGTGGTGGACGCGAAGAACTTAGTTGGTGCCCGTGAGCGACTGTCAAGTCCCCTCTGACCTGCGAAAACGCATCCCGCCGCAGGTCAGTCCATTGATCAACGATCATGCTCGGGCAACAAAATTTCCCGTCCCCGATGCCGGCTAATCGCCCAGCCGCCGACGCGCCGACGCGACACCTCGACCTCCGCTGGAGGTCGAGGTGAAGTGCGGCTCGAGGCATCGATCTAGTGTGCCGTCCACGCGGGTGCCGCGGGCGCCATCAGCGCCGCGAGCTGCCGCAGGTCGTCCCGCAGCGCGGCCAGCAGCTCCTCGCGCAGCGCCTCCGGGACGGTCAGCTCGTCGGGGCGGATCGGCCGGGTCAGCAGTGGCGGGCGCCGGTCGTTGAGCCGGACGATCGCGCCGGGGACCCGATCGGTGCGGCCGCTGCGGATCAGCCGTTCCCCCAGCCAGCGCCACCCGGCCCGCGGCGCCCGTTTCGCCGCGCTCGGGTTGAACGCGACGTGCAGGTCAGCCGGCCGCCAGTCGGCGTCGACGCCGACGAACGCCAGCACGCGGCGGACCACCGCGGCCGGGTCGGCTTGAAGCTGGTCCAGCGACAGCAGGAGCACCCGGTCCCGGTCGACCCTCGACAGCCACTGGTCGAGCTGGCCGGCGTACCGGCTGACGTCGAGGTAGCGCGGGTCGGCCCGCAGCGCGGCCGTGATCGGCCGGGTCTCGGACCCCCAGGCCAGCGCGTGCCGATACGCCGAGCGCATCCGCTCGATCGGGTTGCGCACCAGGTAGATCAGCCGCGCATCGGGCACCCGGGCCAGCAGCCGCTCGGGCACCCCACTGACGTGCGGATACATCGTGTACGTCGTCGATGCCTCGCCGATCGCGACCGCGTCCGCTGCCCCCGGGAAGCCGGCCAGGTAGTCGTCCCAGCCCGCGGGGTCGTGCGCCGTACTGAAGTAGTTGGGCTCCTTCGGCTCACTCATCGCGATCTGCGGATGACCCCGCAGGTAGTGGTGCAGGCTCGTGGTCCCGGCCTTCTGGGCGCCGATGATGAAGAACGTCGGGGGCCGACGGGTCACAACGCGGGCGGCCGGTCTTCGTACGGCGTCGACAGCACGACCGTGGTGCGGGTCGACACGTTCGCTGCGGCGCGGATCTGTTGCAGCAGCGCCTCGAGGTCTGCCGGCGTACCCACCCGGACCTTCAAGATGTAGCTCTCGTCGCCCGCGACGCTGTGACAGGCTTCGATCGCTTCCAGGTGAGCGAGCCGGTCGGGTGCGTCGTCGGGTGCGCTCGGGTCGATCGGCTTGATCGAGACGAAGGCCGTGACCGGCAGGCCCAGCGCCATCGGGTCGGCCATCACGCGGTAACCGCGGATGACGCCCCGCTGCTCGAGCCGTCGCACCCGTTGGTGCACCGCCGAGACCGACAGGCCGGTTTCGCGGGACAGGTCGGTGAAGCTGCGGCGACCGTCCTGCGCGAGCAACCGGACGAGCGTCCGATCAAGATCCTCCACGCTCGGGACACTATCGGTCGGCGAACAGCGCGCGCCCGATCACAAGTCGCTGGATCTGGTTGGTGCCCTCGAAGATCTGCATCACCTTGGCCTCGCGCAGATAGCGCTCGACCGGGTACTCGGCCGTGTAGCCGTAGCCGCCGAGCACCTGCACCGCATCGGTGGTCACGCGCATCGCGGTGTCCGTCGCGAACAGCTTCGCCATCGCGGCCTGCGGTCCGTACGGCTCCCCCGCATCACGCCGCCGCGCGGCCGCGAGGTACGTCGCGCGAGCCGCCTCGACTCCGGTTGCCATGTCGGCCAGCAGGAAGCTGACGCCCTGGAAGTCGGCGATCGCGCGGCCGAACTGCCGGCGCTGCTTCGCCCAGTCGACCGCGGCGTCGAGCGCGGCCTGGGCCAACCCGGTCGCGATCGCCGCGATGCCGAGCCGGCCGCCGTCGAGCGCGGAGAGCGCGATCCGCATGCCGTCGCCCTCGCTGCCGACCAAGCGGTCCTGCGGCACCCGCACGCCCTCGAACAGCACTTGTGCGGTCGGTGAGCCCCGCAGACCCATCTTGCGCTCCGGCGGCTGCGGTTTGATGCCGTCCGTCGCGGCCGGTACGACTAGCAGCGAGACGCCGCGGCGCGGGTCGTCCGAAGTGCGGCAGAAGACGTCGTAGTAGTCGGCGACGGTGCCGTGCGTCACCCATGCCTTGGCGCCGTCGATGACGTAGCTGTCGCCGTCGCGCACCGCTCGCGCTTGGAGCGAGCCGGCGTCCGACCCCGACTGCGCCTCCGACAGGCAGTAGGCGCCGATCAGGTCGCCGCCGAGCATCGGCGGCAGCATCGTGGCCTTCTGCTCGTCGGTGCCGAAGGTAGCCACCGGATAGCAGGTGAGCGTGTGCACGCTGACCGCCAGCGCCACCGTCGCCCAGGCGGTCGCGAGCTCCTCGAGCACCTGCAGATAGACCTCGTAGGGCTGGCCGCCGCCGCCGTCCGTCTCGTCGTACGGCAAGCCGAGCAAACCGGCCTGGCCGATGGTGCGCAGCACCTCCCGCGGGAACTCCTCGGCCTCCTCGGCGGCGGCCGCTCGCGGCGCCAGCTCGTCGCGGGCCAGCTCGCGAGCGAGCCCGATCAGCTGCCGGGCCTCGTCGCTTGGCAGCGTGCGCTGCACCGCCATTCCGATCAGGCGCCCAGCACGACGAGCTCGCGGTCGATCGTGTCGAGCCGCTCCACGCCGTCGTTTGTGACGACCACGATGTCCTCGATCCGGGCGCCGTGGCGGTCGGGCGCGTAGATGCCGGGCTCGATGGAGAAGCACATGCCCGGTTCGAGCACGGTGTCGTTGCCGGCCACGATCCAGGGCTCCTCGTGCTCCTCGAGCCCGATGCCGTGCCCGGTCCGGTGGACGAACCAGTCACCGAACCCCGCGGCCGTGATGACGTCCCGCGCTGCCGCGTCCACGCTCTCGGCGGTGACGCCCGGCCGGACGCTGTCGCAAGAGGCGGCCTGGGCCTGCCGCAGCACTTCGTAGTACGCCGCGAAGTCGGCGGGCGCGTCGCCACCAGCCACGTAAGTGCGGGTGGCGTCCGAGCAGTAGCCGTCCGGCATCGTGCCGCCGATGTCGACGACGACGGGATCGCCCGGCTGCACGACCCGGTCGCTGGTGTGGTGGTGGGGACTGGCGGCGTTCGGGCCGGAGGCGACGATGACGAAGTTCACCGTAGTGTGACCGGCGGCGACGATCGCGTCCGCGATGTCGCGACCGACCTGGGCCTCGGTCCGGCCGGGACGCAGCCACTGGCCCATCTGCCCGTGCACCTGGTCGATCGCGCGCGCGGCTGCCCGCAGCGAGTCGACCTCGTCCGGCCGCTTGCGTAGCCGCAGCGGGCGCAGCACGGTCCCGGCGAGCACCTGTTCGGCTGCGGGCAGCGCGGCGTGCAGCCGCAAGGTGTGCTCGGCCCACATCCGGTCGGCCACTCCGACGCGGTGCGGCGCGGCCCCGACGACCTCGCGGGCCAGGGAGACGGCCAGCGCGAACGCGTCCTCGGTCTCCTCGTGAGCGATGACCCGGACGTGCTCCCCGGCCCCGCTGGCTATGGCGGCGGGCTGCTCGAGCCGGGGTACGACGAGCACCGGTTCACCGGCGGCGGGAAGCACGAGGCAGGTGAGCCGCTCGAGCGGCAGCGCGTCGTAGCCGACGAGGTAGCGCAGGTCGGCACCGGGGGTGATGAACAGGGCGTCGATGCCGGCGGCGGCCGCCACTGATGCCGCCGCCGCCAGCCGGTTGCGGTGCGCGGTGCTCACGACGACACGGTATCGGGACTGCCTTGGCTCAACAGTTCGACGACGTCGGCGAACATCCGGGCCTTGATCGTCCCGAGCGTGGGCCCGGCCTTGCCGGCCAGCTCGCGCGCCCGCTCGACGGCGTGTGGCAGCACGTCGTCCTCGGCGACGGCGGTGGTGACGAGCCCGGCGGCGGCCGCGGCCGTCCCGCCGTACCGGTTGCCGGTCGTCATCGCCTCCAGCGCAGTCGCGACCGGAAGCTTGGCGCGCAGCAGCGCGTCCATGCCGGGGCTGAACGGCAAGCCGATGTCGACCTCGGGAAGGCAGAAGAAGCCGCGGTCGGCGCGCATCACTCGCCAGTCGTGTGCGATCGCCAGCATCGCGCCGGCCGCGAAGCAGTGACCTTGGATTGCCGCGATCGTCGGCATCGGCAGGATCGTCAGCTTCACCAGCAACGAGTGGACCGAGTCGATGTAGCCGGCCGCTTCGTCGAGATGCGTGGTCAGCCAGTCGAGGTCCAGCCCGTTCGAGAAGAACTTGCCTTCGGCCATCGTGACCAGCGCGACCGGCGGCGGCGTCGCCGCCACCTCGTCGAGCAGGGTATGGATGTCCGCCAGCCATTGGGTGGTCAGCCGGTTTTCGTCGTTGCCGATGTTCAGCAGCCAGACGTCACCATCGCGGTCGAGATGAGGCACGCCGCAGTTTCGCATCCGCTTCATCGATCGGACGTTTTAGGGTTTGGCGCGTGCCCTCCCCCACCGGCCGGTTGATGCTGTTGGACACCGCGTCGCTGTACTTCCGGGCGTTCTTCGGCGTGCCGGCGTCGATCACGGCGCCGGACGGCACACCGGTGAACGCGGTCCGCGGACTGCTGGACTTCATCGCGCGGCTGGTCACCGACTACCACCCCAGTCGCTTGGTGGCGGCGATGGATGCCGACTGGAGACCGGCCTGGCGGGTGGAGCGGTTGCCGACGTACAAGGCACACCGCCTTGCGGCCGACGGCGGCGAGCAGGTGCCGGACCTGCTCGCGGCGCAGGTGCCGATCATCGAGCAGGTGCTCGACGCCGTCGGGCTGTGCCGGATCGGCGTCGCCGGCTACGAGGCGGACGACATCATCGGCACGCTCGCAACTGCCGCGGACTGCCCGGTTGACATCGTCACCGGCGACCGTGACCTGTTCCAGTTGGTCTCGGACGAGGCCCCGGTGCGGGTGATCTACACCGCGAAGGGGGTCGGCAAGGCCGAGGTGATCGACGACGCTGCCGTGCAGCGCCGCTACGGCGTGCCGGCGGACGGCTACGCCGCCTTCGCGGCGTTACGCGGTGATCCGTCGGACGGCCTGCCCGGCGTCCCCGGAGTCGGTGAGAAGACGGCCGCGGCATTGGTCGCGAGGTTCGGCGACATCGAGGCGATCACCGCCGCGGCGCAGCAGTCGGACGACGGCTTTCCCGCCGGCGCTCGGGCGAAGATCGCGGCTGCGGCCGACTACCTCGAGCGAGCCGTGCCGGTCGTGGCGGTGGCGCGTGACGTCGCGCTGCCCAAGTACGACGACCGGCTGCCGGACACGCCGCGGCATCCCGACAAGGTGGCGATGCTGGCCGAGCGGTGGGGC
>DASZPL010000064.1:0-11211 GCA_035550315.1 Mycobacteriales bacterium
TGGCGGGGATCGGCGTCATCCAGCCAGACCTGGTAGCCCGCGGCCGCCGCCGCCAGGCCCAGCGAGCTGCCCATCAGGCCGGCGCCGACGATCAGCAGCCGGCGCGGCGGCGCCCCGGACACGGCCGTCAGTCCCGGTGCAGGTCGGTTCGCAGCGCGGCTGCTCCCCGCAGGTAGACGTGCCGCGCCTCGGCGCGGCTGAACGTGACGTCCGCCAGCGCGAGCAACCGGATGACGCGGGGCATCGCCCCCGGCACATCCATCTCCGTGGCGCAGAGCAGCGGCACGTCGGTGATGCCGAGCCGCCGCACGGCGTACGCCGGGAAGTCGGACACCAGGTCCGGGGTGGCGGTGAACGTGATCGAGATGAGGTCGTCGGCGGTGAGCCGGTTGCGCTCCAGGACGGCCTCGACCAGCTCCGCGGTGGCGTCCAGCACCAGGTCACGCTGGTCCGCGTCGACCTGGATCGCTCCGCGCAACGCGCGCACCGGCACGGTGTCCTCCTCGCTGTGGGGCGCCTCAGGGTAGCGAGCGGCTCGGGCGCCGCTTGTGCACTCATGACAGTGACTGTCGATAAAACTACAAGCCGGTATCTCGATATAGCGCTCGGACTTCGGCCGATTGCAGCCGGCGCCGCCGGCCGGGCTTGAGGCCGCCGAGTGCGATCGGGCCGATGGCGGTGCGGACCAGGCGGGTGACCGGGTGACCGACCGCCTCGAGCATCCGGCGGACCACGTGGTTGCGCCCCTCGTGCAGCGTCAGCTCGATCACGCTGCGCGCAGGCGTGGCGTCCACCAACCGGCTCCGGTCGGCGCGCACCGGGCCGTCGTCCAGCGTCACGCCGCGCTGCAGTTGCCGCAAGGTGGGCCGCCGGACCACCCCGGTCACCTCGGCCAGGTAGGTCTTGGCGACGCCATAGGACGGATGCATCAGCCGATGCGAGAGTGCGCCGTCGTTGGTCAGCAGCAGCAGACCTTCGCTGTCGGCATCGAGGCGGCCCACGTGGTGCACCGATGCCGCGAGGTCGGCGACGAGGTCACCGACACACGGGCGGCCGCGCTGGTCGGTCATGGCCGAGAGCATCCCGCGCGGCTTGTTCACCGCGACGTACACCAGGTCCGGCGCCACCGGCAGCTGGCTGCCGTCGACGGCGACGACGTCCCGGCGCGGGTCGACGCGCGCCCCGAGCGCGGCCGGGCGGCCGTTGACGGTGACCCGGCCGGCGGCGATCAGCTGCTCGCAGGAGCGCCGACTGCCGAACCCGGCTGCGGCGAGCGCCTTCTGCAGCCGGACCGGCTCGCCTGGCCCTCCCCCGCGCGGCTCAGCCGATGGTGACATCGTCGTCGAGCACCGAAGGATCCGGCAGGTGCTCCGACAGCGGCGGCAGCTCCTCCAGCGACGTGAGCCCGAGCCGCTCCAGGAAGTGGTCGGTCGTGGTGTACAGGATCGCCCCGGTCTCGCGCTCCACGCCCGCCTCGGTCACCAGGCCCCGCGCCAGCAGGGTTCGGACCACGGCGTCGACATTCACGCCGCGCACGGCGGCGATGCGCGCGCGGGTGGTCGGCTGGCGATAGGCGATGACGGCGAGGGTCTCGAGCGCCGCTTGGCTCAGCCGGGCCGGCTGCGCGTCCCGCACGAACCGCTCGACGTACGCCGCGCAGCTCGGGCTGCTGTAGAGCCGCCAGCCGGCCCCGACTTGACGGAGCTCGAAGCCGCGGTCGGCGGCGGCGTACTCCGCCTGCAGCCGCTGCAACACCGCCACGACCTCGTCGCGCGGGCATTCGAGGACCTGCGCGAGGGTGCCCTCGTCGACCGGCTCGTCGACGACGAACAGGATTGCCTCGAGCGCCGCGTGCAGCGGCGGAAGCGGCTCGTCAGAGATCACGCCGACTCCGCCGGTTCGGCCGCAGGCTCGTAGGTCTCCGCGATCTCGGAGAGCAGCGCAGTCGGGTCGGCATCCCCGGCAAGCCAACGGATGTGCAGCTCGCCGAGCGGCTCGACCTGGTCGAAGCGCACGGCGCCTTCCCGGTAGAGCTCGAGGACGGCGAGAAACCGGGCCACCACGTGGGCGGTGTCCGGGCAGTCCATGACCAGCGCGCGGAACGTGCTGGCGCCGGTCCGCCGGAGCCGGGCGGCGAGCAGCCCCGCCTGTTCGCGGACGCTCACCGTCGGCGCGATGAGATGGCCGATGTCGACCACCGGCTCCGGATGGGTTCGCGTCAGCGCGGCCGCCGCCAGCGCCGCGAGGCCGCCCGGCCCGACACTGAGCTCGACCGGTGGCAGCAGATCGAGCAGCCCGGGCTCGAGCGGAGCCGTCCGCGGGTGGCGCAGCGCGCCCGCGGCCAGCCGCTCGGCGAACCACTCGGTGATCTGCTTGTAGGCGCGGTACTGCAGCAGCCGGGCGAACAGCAGGTCACGCGCCTCCAGCAGCGCGAGGTTCTCCTCGTCGTCGAGCCCGTCGGAGGGCAGCAGCCGCGCCAGCTTCAGGTCAAGGAGCGTCGCCGCGACGACCAGGAACTCGCTCGCCTGGCCGAGGTCCCACTCCGCCCCTTGCTGCCGGATGTACGCCACGAACTCGTCGGTGACCTGCGACAACGCGACCAGCGTGACGTCCAGCCGGCGCTTGGCGATGAGCGAGAGCAGCAGGTCGAACGGACCCTCGAAGACGTCGAGGTGCACCTCGAAGCCGGGCGCCGCGGACTCGAGCGCCTCGGCCGGCGCAGCAGCGGCGGTTTGGGGCGCGACCGGCACGGCTCGACGCTAGTCCAGCGATCGCCGGATGCCGGCCAGACGCGCCGCGCTCGCCGGTCGGGATCGCCGGGTCACAACGCGTGCATGATCGGGTCGCCGATGGCGCCGAGCAAGGCCAGCAGCGGCGGCTGCGACCCGCCGAGCGGGACCAGCAGGAGCACGAGCAGGACGGCCACTCCCCACTGCTCGTGCAGCAGGTGGTAGGCCATCCGGCGGCTTCCCGGCGTGCGCGGCAGCGACGACCACAGCGCGGTGCCGAGCTCGAGCGGCGGGATCGGCACCAGGCTGAGCAAGGCGCAGCCGAGGTTCTCGATACCGAACCCGAGGCACACCCGCTGCGCGGTGCTGGTGGCGATCGACGAGCTGCCGTGCAGCACGGCCGCGGTGTCAACGAACGGGAACAGGCCGTGCAGCCCGCCCGCCGCCAGAAACCCGGCGATGCCCGCTGCGGTCAGCGCGGCGTGGGCGAGCACGGCGGCCGCGGCGACCACATAGCGGCGGCCCCGCGAGGCCTCGACCGTCGGGCCCCAGCCAACGCCGGTCAGTACGGCGGCTACCGCGCCGAACGGATCCAGCCAGCGGCGGCTCCGCCCGAAGCGGCGCAGCTCAATCCGCCAACGGCGACCGCCGATGCGGCGGATCCCGGGGATGCCGGCGACCGCCTGGACGAGCTGCACCCGCAGCGCGCTGCCGGCGACGAAGCCGAGGGCCAGCCCAAGCAGCACCGCCGGCTGCCGCAGCGCGTAGAGCATGCCCCCTCGCCGGTCAGCGACCGCGCAGTCGGCGCACCAAGATGCTGTCCCCGCCCTTGGACTCGAGATCGGCCAGCACGACCGCGAGCGCTTCGCGCACGACGCGACCACGGTCCACGGCGAGGCCATACTCCGCCCGGAGCGTCAGACGAGCATGCTCCAGATCGACTAGTTCTCCGGGTGAGACATAAACCGTGATCTTCTCTTCGTGCCGCTCCCGGCCGGATGGACGCCGCGGCCCGGAGGGTCGGGCGACCGGCGCATGGGGGGCCGATTTGTTCGGCGCCGGCTCGCGCGGTTCCGCCGGCTCGGCCGTGGCGTCGTCGTCGTCGCGGCCGCGTGCCACCGGACCTCCGGTCGACCGGAACAGCTCGTCGGCGCCTGGAAGGGTCACCCGTCGAGGCATCGAGCCACCACCTCTCGGGCCAGGTCGCGGTACGCCGCCGCCCCCCGCGAGGACGATGCGAACGTGGTGATCGGCTCCCCCGCCACGGTGGTTTCAGGGAAGCGCACGGTCCGGTTGACGACGGTGTGGAAGACCTTGTCGCCGAAGGCCTGCACCACGCGCGCGAGCACTTCGCGCCCGTGCAACGTGCGACCGTCATACATGGTTGCCAGAATTCCCTCAAGTTCAAGGTGAGGGTTAAGCCGTTCGCTGACCTTCTCGATGGTCTGGATCAGGAGCGCTACGCCGCGCAACGAGAAGAACTCGCACTCCAGCGGGATGATCACGCCGTCGGCGGCGGTCAGCGCGTTGATGGTCAGCAGGCCGAGCGACGGCTGGCAGTCGATCAGGATGACGTCGTAGTCGTCGATGACCGGCTTCAACATCCGCTTCAGGGTCTGCTCGCGGGCCACCTCTCCGACCAGCTGGACTTCGGCCGCCGACAGGTCGATGTTGCTGGGCAGCAGGTCCATGCCGGCGTTGGTCTTGATCAGGATGTCGTCGGCGGTGACCGAGCGCTCCATGATCGCGTTGTAGACCGTCAGGTCCAGCTCGTGCGGGTTGACGCCGAGACCCACCGACAGTGCGCCCTGCGGGTCGAAGTCAACGAGCAGCACCCGCCGGCCGAACTCGGCCAGCGCCGCCCCGAGGTTGATCGTGGTCGTCGTCTTGCCGACGCCGCCTTTCTGGTTGCACAGCGCGAGCACCACGGCCGGGCCGTGCTCGGTCAGCGGCTTGGGATCCCGCAGCTTCGGTAACGGCCGGCCGGTCGGTCCAAGTTCCCGGGTCGTCGACCGACGGGATGTCGACATATTGTCCTTTCGATAAATCGGTGGATCGCTACAGCGCCTCGCCGATATCTCGAAATGGGGTTTCGGCGATGGGTCGGGAACCTAGTCGGCGCGCGACCGTCTTGGCAAGGCCGCTGAGCGTGCTGCTAACCGCGGCGGGCCCGCGGATGACTGGCCGCGTAGACCTCGCGCAGCCGGTCAACCGTGACCAGGGTGTAGACCTGCGTGGTCGTGACCGAGGCGTGTCCGAGCAGCTCCTGGACGACGCGAACATCGGCGCCGCCGTCGAGCAAATGGGTGGCGAACGAGTGCCGGAGCGTGTGCGGCCCCACCGGCCCGCGGACCCCGGCGCGGTCGGCGGCGGCCCGCAGGATCAGCCAGCCGCTCTGCCGTGACAACCGGCCACCGCGGCCGTTGAGGAAGCAGGCGGGACCGCCGCGGCCGGTGGCGAGGGCGGGCCGGCCGCGCACCAGGTAGGCCTCGATCGCGGCGCGGGCGTACGCGCCGACCGGCACGACTCGGTCCTTGCCACCCTTGCCGTGCAGCCGGAGCACGCCGCCGGTTAAGTCGAGGTCGTCGACGTCGAGCTGGACAGCCTCGCCGATGCGCGCGCCGGTGCCGTAGAGCAGCTCCAGCAGCGCCCGGTCGCGCAGCGCCGCCGGCGTGCCGTCGAAGCCAGCCGCCTCGATCATCGCGACGACGTCGTCGATCGGCAGCGCCCGCGGCAGCCGGCGGGGCGGGGTCGGCGGCCGGATCGCCGCCGCCGGATCCGACGCGGTCATGCCCTCGCGAGCGGCGAACCGGTGCAGCCCCCGGACCGCGACGACGGTGCGGGCAGCCGACGAGGGCGCGAGCGGCAGCCGATCCGGGGATCCGGCCCGCAGCTCGGCAACGAACTCCCCCACGTCACGCTCGTCGACCGCGGCCAGCGACGCCACGTCGCGACGCTGCAGGTAGTCCGCGTACCGCCGCAGGTCCCGACGGTACGAATTGATCGAATTCGGGCTCAACCCTCGCTCGACGGTTAGATGGTCCAGGAACGCTTGAACCGCCGCGGTGACCTCGGTCAGGCGGCCACCTCCGAGAGCCGGTGCGCCGGCAACCCGTGGGCCTCGGCGACCGGGGCGCAGACCACCGCACCGGCGACCACGTTCACCCCGGCAGCGAGCGCCGGGTCGCGCCGCGCCGCCTCCCGCCAGCCGAGCCCGGCGATCCGCTCGACGTACGGCAAGGTCACGTTCGTCAACGCGTACGTCGACGTGTGGGGCACGGCGCCCGGCATGTTGGCGACGCAGTAGAACACCGCGTCGCGGACCCGGAAGGTTGGGTGCGAGTGGGTCGTCGGCCGGGTGGACTCGAAGCAACCGCCCTGGTCCACGGCGATGTCGACCAGCACCGCTCCCGGCTTCATCCGCCCGACCAGGTCGTCGCTGACCAGGGTCGGCGCCTTCGCCCCCGGCACCAGCACCGCACCGATCACCAGGTCGGCGTCGAGCACCGCCCGCTCGATCTCGTACGCGTTCGAGGCCACCGTCTGCAGGTGGCCCTGGTAGATCCGGTCGGCCTGGCGCAGCTTGTCGATGTTCTTGTCGAGCAGCAGCACCTCGGCCTGCATGCCGAGGGCGATCGCCGCGGCGTTCATGCCGGAGACACCGGCTCCCAGCACGACGACCTTGGCGGCGTACACGCCGGAGACGCCGCCCATCAGGACGCCCCGGCCGCCGCCGTCGCGCTGCAGATGGTGCGCGCCGACCTGCGGGGCCATCCGCCCGGCGACCTCACTCATCGGAGCCAGCAGCGGCAACGAGCCGTCGGCCAACTGCACCGTCTCGTAGCCGATCGCAACCGTCCCGGCGTCGATGACCGCGGCGGTGCACTCGGGGCTGGCAGCGAGATGCAGGTAGGTGAACAGCACCTGATCGGGCCGCATCCGGTGGTACTCCTCGGCGACCGGCTCCTTCACCTTGCAGATCAGCTCGCACTGCGCCCACAGTTCATCGGGATCCGCGACCACGGCGGCCCCCGCGGTGACGAAGTCGTCGTCCGGCAGCGAGGAGCCGACGCCCGCGCCCTGCTCGATCAGCACCTGGTGCCCGCCGCGGGTGAGCTCGTGCACGCCGGCTGGTGTCATCGCGACCCGGAACTCGTTGTCCTTCACCTCGCGCGGGATGCCGATCTTCACGACGCACGCACCCTTCGGACGCTGCTGCTGGGAGCCCTGCCTATCAGTTTGCCTGGCCGGACCCGGTGAAGCTGGACATCTCCGGCCAGGGGACGTCGGCCGGTCGCAGCTGCCGGAAGCCGTCCCGCCGGGCCGCCTCAGCGGCGAGCAAGCCGGTGACCGCGAGTGGGTTGTGCACTCGACCGGCAAGTACGGCGGAGACCGCGTCCGGCAACGAGAACCAGGCGAGCTCCATGTCGGACTCCTCGTGGCTACCGGCGAACCGCTCGGCGGTCGCCGGCTCGACGTCACGCGCGAGGTAGATCCGCGCCGCCTCATCGGTCATGCCGGGCGAGGTGTAGATGTCCACCAGCACGTCCCAGCGCCCGGCCTGGTAGTGCGCCTCCTCGTAGAGCTCGCGCTTCGCGGCCGTCAGCGGATCCTCGCCGGGCTCGTCGAGCAGCCCGGCCGGCGGCTCCCACAACCGCCGGCGCACCGGATGGCGGTACTGCCGCAGCAGCAGGACGCGATCCGCCTCATCGAGCGCGATCACCCCGACCGCACCCGGATGCACGACCACGTCGCGCGCCGCGGTCGCGCCATCGGGCATCCGGACCTGGTCGGTGCGGACATCGATCACTCGTCCCGACCGGAAGTCGGTCGTGGAGCTGACGACGTCGTAGTCGTCCGGGACATCGACCAGTTCGGGGGTGGTGGGCGAAGAGCTCATGCCGATGGGCGCGCCCGGCGACCCACCGTCATGAACCGACCTGCTCGCCATCCGGTGTCAGCGTCAGCCCGCCGAGCTCGGTGTGGGCGGCATTCGCCCGGTCGAGCGCGGCCGCGACAAAGCCGACGAACAGCGGGTGCGGCCGGGTCGGACGGGAGCGGAACTCGGGGTGCGCCTGGGTGCCGACGAAGAACGGGTGCTCGTCGCGGCCCAGCTCGGCGTACTCGACCAGCCGGCCGTCGGGCGAGGTGCCGGAGAACACCAGGCCAGCGCGCTCGAGCGACTCGCGGTAGTCGTTCGCGACCTCGTAGCGATGCCGGTGCCGCTCCGCGACCTCCTCGCTGCCGTACGTCGCAGCAACCAGCGAGCCCGGCCGCAACACTGCGGGATAGGAACCGAGTCGCATGGTGCCGCCCATGTCCCGCTCCCCCGCGACGACGTCGCGCTGGTCGGCCATGGTCGCGATCACCGGGTGGGGCGTCTCGGGGTCGAACTCGGCGGAGTTGGCGTTGGCAAGGCCAGCCTTCTCGCGTGCGACCTCGATGACCATGCACTGCAGGCCGAGGCACAGACCGAGCGTCGGGATCCGGTGCTCGCGGGCATGGCGGATCGCGCCCACCTTGCCCTCGATGCCACGGATCCCGAACCCGCCGGGCACCAAGACGCCGTCGACGCCGTCGAGGGCGCGCGCCGCACCGGCCGGATCCTGGCAGTCGTCCGAGGTCACCCACCGGATGTCGATCCGGGCATCGTTGGCGGCGCCGCCGGCGCGCAGCGCCTCGGTCACCGACAGATACGCGTCCGGCAGGTCGACGTACTTGCCCACCAGTGCGATCGTGACCCGGCGGCTGGGGCGGTGCACCCGCCGGAGCAGCTCGTCCCACTCGGTCCAGTCGACGTCGCGGAACGGCAGCCGCAGCCGCCGGACGACATAGGCGTCGAGCCCCTCGGCGTGCAGCACCTTGGGAATGTCGTAGATCGAGGGCGCGTCGGGAGCGGACACGACCGCTTCGTTGTCGACGTCGCAGGTCTGGGCGATCTTGCGCTTCAACCCGTCGGGGATCGGGCGGTCGGATCGGCAGACGATCGCATCCGGCGAGATGCCGATGGACCGCAGCGACTGCACCGAGTGCTGCGTCGGCTTGCTCTTCTGCTCACCGGACGGTGCGAGGTACGGCACCAGCGAGACGTGCAGGAAGAAGACGTTGTCCCGCCCGACGTCCTGCCGGATCTGCCGAGCGGCCTCGAGGAAGGGCAGCGACTCGATGTCGCCGACGGTGCCACCGATCTCCGTGATCACGACGTCGGGGCGGACGCCGTCCGGGCCCGGCTCGGCCATCGCCCGGACCCGCCGCTTGATTTCGTCGGTGATGTGCGGAATCACCTGCACGGTGTCACCGAGGTACTCGCCGCGCCGCTCCTTCGCGATCACCTCGGAGTAGATCTGGCCGGTCGTGACGTTCGCGCTGCCGGACAGGTCGTCGTCGAGAAACCGCTCGTAGTGCCCGACGTCGAGGTCGGTCTCGGCCCCGTCGTCGGTGACGAAAACCTCGCCGTGCTGGAACGGGTTCATCGTGCCCGGGTCGACGTTGAGGTACGGGTCGAGCTTCTGCATCGTGACTCGCAGGCCACGCGACTTCAGCAGTCGCCCCAGGCTGGATGCGGTCAGGCCTTTGCCGAGGCTCGAGGCCACGCCGCCGGTGACGAAGACGTGCCGGACGCTGGAATCCGAGGCGCTCACCGAGCGTGCCAACTGGCCTCCCGCGGGCATCGAAGCTGCGGTGGTTCGCAACTGTCCACGGGAGTCCACGGTAACACCGGCGGATCGCCACGACTCTCGATCCCGCGGCGTGTCGCCGTCAGCCGCGCGAAATCGCCAGCTCGCGGTATTGCTCGGCGAGCCGCGCGAGCACCTGGTCGAGCGTCGGCCAGGTCGCCGCCTGCCGGCGGCCGCGGGTGGCCAGGTCCCGCCGCAACTCTGGGTCGCCCAGCACCCGCTCCAGCGCCGCCCGCAGGGCGGCGACGTCGCCGAACGGCACCAGCACCGCGGCGTCGCCGACCAGTCCGGGCACACCGCCGACCGCGGTGGTGACGAGCGGTACGCCGGCCTGCAAGGCCTCCTGCGCCGACAGTGACCGGCCCTCCCACTCGCTGGTGAGCACGGCGACATCGGCGGCGGCGAGCAGGTCCGCGATGTCCTGGCGCGCCCCGGCGAGGATCACCGGCGCGCCGGTGGCGCGGATCTGCCCTTCCAGCCTCGGCCGCCACGCTCCGCTGCCGGCGATGACAACGATCGGCGCATCGGCCGAGCCAGCCCAGCCGGCAGCCGCGGCGATCAGCAAGTCGAGCCGCTTCTGCTGCGCGAGCCGCCCCACCGCCAGCACCATCGGGCGCTCTCCCACGCCTAGCTGCCGGCGGATCTCGTCGCGACCGACCGCCGGGGGCGGTAGCGGAGGCGCGGCGGCGAATGCGCTGTCGACGGCGCGCGCACCGGCGCGACGTGCCCGGTCGGACAGGTCGTCGGAGACGGTCAACGTCAGGTCACTGGCCCGCGCGACGTAGTGCTCCAGCGCGGCGTGTGTGCGTCGCCGGAGTTGGTGACCGCGCGCCGCGTTGTGCCAGGTGGCGACCATCGGCCGGCCGGTGCCGGCGGCGGCGACCGCGACCGCGGGGCGCAGGCCGTGCGCGTGCACCACCGCCGCCTCGCGGGCGGCGGCCCGTAGCCTCCGGCGTACCTGGCGGATCGGTCCGGGCCGGACGACCCGGACCGGCGCCGGGACCAGCCGGGTGGCGGTGCCGGTCAGCTCGAGCCGATCGATGGATGCCGGTGGGGCGCAGAGCATGACGTCGATGCCGTGATCGGGCAGGCCGACGGCGAGCGACCGGACATGACGGCCGATGCCACCGGTGGCTTCGGCCATCACCATCAACACGGTCAGCCGGTCAGACACGCCGCAACCCAGCCCGCACCCGGTCGACCAATAACCCGACCGTGGGGCGGTCGAGCGCCCCGACAACGACCGCATGAATCAGCAAGGCAATGGCTCCCGCGATCACCGCGGTGGCCACGCTGTGTGCCGGCCCGCCGGACGGCAGCGCCCGCGCCACGGCGACGCCGCCCGCAATCGCTGCGGCGGCCGCCGCTAGTGCCGCCGTCCCAGCCCGGCCGGCGCCGGCAACCGTCGTGGCACCGCCGGAGCGACGGATCACCAGCAACAGCCATGCGCCCGCGACCGTCATGCCGATCGACGTCCCGATGCCAATCGCCGCAACCGCCCAGCTGCGCGGCAGCGCCGCGACCAGCGCGATGTCCGCGCCGATGGCGATCAGCCAGCCGACGACCGTGGCCGCGGCCGGCGTGCGAGCGTCGCCCTGCGCGTACAACGCCCGCGACAGCAGCGCGACCAGCGCGTAGCCGATCAGTCCGGGCGCGAAAGTGACCAGCGCGCGGGCCAGCTGCTCAGGCGGCACCGATCCCGGCGCGCCGAGCACCAACACCCGCGCCGCCGGTCCGGCGGCGGCGCACATCATCGCCGCCGCGGCGGCGGCGACCACGAGCAGGACGCGCAGCGTTCGGGCGGT